>DAINPA010000181.1:0-1501 GCA_036743675.1 Steroidobacteraceae bacterium | reverse complement strand
CGGCGCTCAGTTGTAGCGGCGCATCATATGCTCGTGACCGCCATAGGAGCGCGGCATGCCCATCGGGGCGCCGTAGCGCGTGCTGTGATGCGGCGCATATCCGTAACGGACGCTCGGGCGATCCGAATAGCGATAGCCGTGATGCATGCGCCAGGGGCGGAAGTGCCGATGCGCGCGGTAGCTGTAGATCGCGGGGCCTTCGAGGCCGGCGCCATCATAGTAATGGGTGGTGGCATCGGCGTAGCGACCGCCATCGTAGCCATAGTAATACGGGTGGTGGCGATACGCACCCCAGCCGGAAATCGCGCTCTCCTGATAGGTCGGATAAGGCGCGAAGTTGCCGGGACCGGTATAGGTCGGGCCCTGATTGACGTAATAGTATTGGTGCACCGGATCGGGCAGCCGCTCATAGGCCCAGCCGCCGCAGCCGGTGTTGCAGCCCGAATAGCTATAGGTCGGGGCCGGGGCAACGTAGACCTGAGGCTGCGCGCACGGCTCGACGTAAGCCTGTCCGCACGGCGAGCACGAACTCTGGAACAGTCCGCCTCCGCCGCACGCCATCGCGGGCACGGCACTCGCGGTCACCACGGCGATTGCCGCTACCAATCCTGAAATCGTCTGACGCATTACTCTCTCCTGTGGACCTGTTTCTTGTCGGCGTGGGTTTTAGTGTGGAAGCTTCGGGGGTTTTCGATGCCGAAAATCCCGCGGCGGATTAGCGAGATCCTGCGGCATGCCGGCGTCACCGTTTTGCGGCGCGACGATAATCGGTGGCGGATAAAACGGTATCTCGGGCTGCACCGGCTGCGGGGTAGACTGCGCGGACCAGGATTGATGATAGCTCTCGGCGGGCTGCGGCAGCCTGCGGTTGGTCGGCGGTTCGATTTCAAGTCGCCCGTAGCCCGGCTGACGACCGGCGCTCGGATAGTAGTGACCGACGTTCGGCGCGGGATCGACGTAGCGGCCGCCATAGACCGTGGGCTGCACATGCACGCCCTTGCCGAGGCCCCAGTCGCCTTCGACGACGGCATAGGATGCATCGACGCCGTTAATGATGATGGGTACGCCGGGGCGGCCCGGAATCACGATGACGGGAGCGCCGTCGGCCAAGGCCGCCCACGTCGTTCCGATCAAAATTGCCAGTGCCAACCCAGCACGCATCGTTTGGAGTCCCAATTCCTCGCGGCAACCTAACCGAATCCCTGACGCCAAGGGTTAAAGCCGCGGGCCAAATTGCCGGTAAGCCTAACGCGTAAGCATTCGGGTTCGTTCAACTCCGAGAAATCGCGCTATGAAAGTGTTAACGTCGCGAGATGCGTGCGCTGCCCCTGCTCGTCTTATCACTCGCCAACCGTACTCTCGTCATTGCTGTGCAGCAAAGCGACGAAGCAATCCGGACACCGTCATTCCCCGCGCGCGCTGCCGTGAAACACTTCATCAAAGAGACTTCGCATCGACGACCATGAGCGGCGGTCAGCCTGCTCGCTGTAGAGCGCGGCGC
>DAINPA010000180.1:0-1525 GCA_036743675.1 Steroidobacteraceae bacterium | reverse complement strand
CGCACGGGATCACCGCCGGAATAATGACCGCCCGGTCGGTGTACCAAAGAGCATCGGCGCCGGCCTCGATGACATGGCCACTGATTTCATGCCCAAGCGTCAGCGGCAGTTCATGCTTGGTGCGAACACCGTCGTAATAGTAGCCAAGATCGGTATGGCAGACCCCGCAGCCGGCGATTTCGACCACCACTTCATCGGGGGCAGGCGTGCCGATGACGAATTCCATCGGAACAAGAGGCTTGCCTGCGCCTGTCATCATCCAACGAATCGGCTTGGCGCTCATCAGTCTGCCTCCCGTTTGGCCGCTGAGCCCGTCGCCGGACACTGAGCGCCTTAATTTTCATACTTTGATCGGCAACCGTTGAACTGCCTTGACCAAGATCAAGGAAAAGCAAAAAAACGCATTCTAGTACTTAAATACATATTGGAGCGGAACGGGTTCCGATCAGGAGGCAAATGCCATGGGAGCTTCGCCGAGCATATCGATCGCGATTGTTGGCAGCGGCGGCGCCGGCGCGCTGACCACCGGAAATTCCCTGCTCGAAGCGGCCAGCGCCGCGGGTTGGCATGGGCTATTTACCCGTACCCTGGGCCCCCAGATCCGCGGCGGTGAAGCGGCAGGACTACTGCGCCTGGCGGTGCATCCTGTCGATTGTCTACCGGGCCAGTTCGACCTGATCATTGGCATCGATTGGCTGAACGCGCACCGTTTCGGCGATGAAATCAAAGCCGGGCCGCAGACCTTGGTAATCAGCGATCCCCGCGGCGGCGAACCGCCACCAATGGTGACCCGATCCGGAGCGCGCGTCGTTGAAATCCCGATGAAGGAAATGGCCAAGTCCATCACCGATGGACGGCCCAACATGATCGCGCTCGGCATTGCCAGCCGTCTGCTTGGCTTTTCCATCGAACAGGTGTTCGCACCAATCGCGAAGCGTCTTGCTGACAAGGGGCCGGAGGCCATCGAGGCCAGCCGCGACGGAATCAGGGCCGGATTCGACGCGGCAGCAGGTATCGACTTCGATGCGCAACTCGCCGCGCCAAATCCGAGTGACACCCGCAGGTGGCTGCTGTCGGGAAACGAGGCAACCGCGCTCGGTGCGATCCGTGGCGGCGTTCGTTTTGCCGCCGCCTATCCGATTACACCCGCGACGGAAATCCTCGAGTGGCTCGCGCCGAGCCTTGCCAAAATTGGCGGGGTCCTACTGCAGGCCGAGGACGAACTCGCCGCGATCAACATGATCATCGGCTCATCATATGGCGGTACGCCGGCGCTGACGGCGACTTCCGGGCCCGGGCTCTCGTTGATGATCGAAGCGCTCGGCCTCGCCACCGCCGCCGAGATCCCAGTCGTGGTCGTGGACGTAATGCGTGGCGGTCCCTCGACGGGCATTCCCACGAAATCGGAGCAGACCGATCTGAATATCGCCATCTACGGCATGCACGGGGACGCGCCCCATCTCGTGCTGGCCCCGCAATCGGTCGGCGACTGCCTGTTCACGACACAATGGGCGACCTATCTCGC
>DAINPA010000179.1:0-1666 GCA_036743675.1 Steroidobacteraceae bacterium | reverse complement strand
GCAGACAATTGCCAAGGTCGGCGTCTTCACTCGGCCAACCCCGATTACTCTCCGCCCGCCTTGACCCAGGATGACCGTCGCGGTGCGCGTGAGTGACAGATTGTAGATCTGGTCGGCCTGCCGGCGCGCGACAGCGGCGGCGTAAAGGCGGGCATATTCGGTATTCGGCTTTGCCCGACCGAATGCGTCGCGGATGGTCTGCGCGTCCTGCGCGGTGAACAGCACCCGCATCACCTGGCCGCGGTAATTATAATGCTCAAGAATTTCCTGGCCGATGAGTTGACCCTCGCGGTCGCAGTCGGTGGCGAGCCAAACCGTCTTGGCGGTACGCAGGGCCTCGCGAATGGCTCTGAGCTTGGCGGCCTTGTTGCCGCCCTCCGCCGGGCGGGTGCCGTAAAGGCCTTCCGGCCGCAGCAGGACCGGCGACCAGCGCTTCCAGGCCGGCACAACATCCTCCGGTTCGAGCAGATCGAACAAATGGCCCTCGGCCGGGAGAATATCTCCGTAGCGAGAACCTACGGCGGCGCGGACGTCTTTGGCCTGGCTGGATTTTTCCGTGATGACGATCTGATCGGCCATAACGGCTCGTTTCGAAGAATCGACTCGCAGCGGCAGAATGAGAACATATAGTGAACAACTTGGTCTTGCAAGCTGCCTCGGCGAATCTTGAAGTCGCATTTGGGCCGACGATGCGGGCACCCGGCGCGGAATGCTTGGTGCCGGAGTTCGGCCGAATTGAAATCAGCGACCGGCAAAACCGTGAGGGCCAGGACCTGTGTGTACCGAAAACCTAAACCCGCACGTAGTGGTGATGAAGTCCGCCAAGTATGGGGTGGGATTTGATGCATCCGGTCCGCTGAACTGGGCGAGAGACCGGCGCATCTTTATCCAATGACCGGTGCGTTCTGATGTCGTTGTAATAGGCAGAATAGGATCGCAGGATTCGGCGCAGATGCGCCTCACCCAAGACGACGATATGATCCAGGCACTCGCGCCGGATCGATCCGATCAGCCGTTCAGCAAACGCATTCTGCCAAGGCGAGGCTGGTGCAATAGGCTTGTCCCGGATGCCCATGGCGCGCAATCGGCGTGTGACGACAGTGCCATAGATGCGATCCCGATCGCGGATGAGGTAAAGCGGAGCCTCATTCCAAGGGAATGCCTCGGTCAGTTGGCGTGCGATCCATTCTGCCGTCGGATTTGTTGTGACGTTGATCCAGACGAGGTCTCTGCGGTCTAGTCGAATGATGACGAAGGCGTAGAGCAGATCGAAGCCAATGGTCGGGACGATGAACAGGTCCATGGCGGCGATGTCCGGCGCGTGGTTACGCAGAAAGGTGCGCCATCCCTGACTTGGCGGTCCACGCCGCTTGACCATGTACTTCGCAACGCTGGACTGCGCGACCTCATACCCGAGCTTGAGCAGCTCGCCGTGGATACGCGGCGCTCCCCAAAGCGGGTTCTCAATGCTCATCTGCCGGATCATCGCGCGGAGGTCCGTCTTGATCTGCGGTCGCCCTCCCAGATGGCGCGATTTCCACCGCCAATAGCAGCGAAAGCCCGCCCGATGCCAACGCACGAGGGTCTCGGGCCGGATGATTGTGAGAACCTTCAGGATTGAAGGAAACCAGCGATACAGTTGGATAAAGAACCAGCGATCGTTGTT
>DAINPA010000178.1:0-1745 GCA_036743675.1 Steroidobacteraceae bacterium | reverse complement strand
TCGAGCTGCGCCCAGCTGAAGCCGGCACTCAACATCGAGCCGGTCGGGTTGGCGCGGCCCGAATACTCGACGCCGCCGAGGCTTGCGAGGAAGTAATCGCTCGGCTGCACATAGCTTTGAGTGGAAATCATCCGGTCGCTGCGTATGGGCAGTCCGTACTCGTTGGGCACGATTCCGTCGGCGCCGTGGGTGAGCGATCCGGTCAGGCTGGCATGCACCACGGCGTAATCGTGCGAGTAACGCTCGAGGTATCGTTGCACCTTCGTGCAGAGCGGCTTGTCGATCTTACAAGCCTGCGGCAATGCGAGCTTGACCAGCTCCACGGCAAACGGCCGCTTGAGCACGGGCTCGTCGGCGAGAATCAATACCCGCTCGATTTGCCGTTCCATTTCCGGCTCGAGATTGAGCGGCAGATACGCGCTGACGCCGCCGGCCCACGCCCGCCCGCCGAGCGCGGCGAGCAGACACGCCGGCGCAATTGCGGACTTCAATCCCCTGATCCACGACGCCACGATAATGAAAGAACTCTTGTTGGTGCTCGGACGGCCGCCCCGTCAATGGAAGTACACGATATCACGCGATTGCCGGTCAAGCCCTTTAAGATTCAAAGTGCGATCCGCTGCCCGGCGCGGCGCACACGGCGTGGCGCGCACCGCGACGGCGGTATGATACCTTGGTGACGTGGTCAGTATTGCATCAGTGACCGGCACCCGCGGACAGTGCGAAATTTCTGGGCCATCTGGCTAGGCACTCCATGCGCGTTTCGCCGGCGCCGGCTTCATGAACGTCATCCGGACCGCGCGTCTGCAGCTGCGCGAACTGGAGCTGCGAGACGACGAATTCATATTGCAATTGTTGACTGAAGCGGCATTCTTGCGGTTCATCGGCGACAAGGGCGTACGAACGCTGTCCGACGCCCGCGACTACATCTGTAAGGGGCCCATGGACAGCTACCGGCGGTTCGGCTTCGGACTGTATCTGGCGAGTTTGCGCGACGCCGGGCTGCCCATCGGGATCTGCGGTTTGGTGAAGCGCGACAATTTTGCCGACGTCGATGTGGGCTTCGCGTTTCTATCGCGGTACTGGTCGCAGGGATATGCCACGGAATCGGCCGCTGCGGTTTTGGCCCACGGCAAGGAGCAGCTGCAATTGGCGCGGATCGTGGCCATCACCGCACCCGATAATCACGGTTCGATCGCGGTACTCGAAAAAATCGGGCTGCGGTTCGAGCGTATGATCAAGCTCACGGAAAACAGCCCGGAACTCAAGTTGTTCGGTCCTGCGCGGCACGTTTGAGCCCGGCCATTTATCGGTTTTGTCCCCTGGAGCCTGCCCATGCATCCCTTTCCCCATCACTATCTAGTCAACGCCGCGGTCCGACCCGATGGGGACGTGCCGCTTTCCACCGAGGGCGTGCGGGTCATCGAATCCGCTCCCCCCAGGGAATTCGATGGTCCCGGCAATCAGTGGTCGCCGGAAGGGTTGCTGACGGCGGCAGTGGCGGATTGCTTCGTGCTGGGGTTTCGCGCGATCGCAGCCGCGTCGAAATACCCGTGGCACAGCCTCGAATCGCAAACCCGGGGCACGCTGGACCGCGTCGAGGGCAAGATGCGCTTCACCCGCTTCGAGACGCACGCCAAGCTCCATGTGCCGCCGGGTGCGGACATCGAGCGTGCGAAGAAGCTGCTTGAAAAGGCCGAACTCACCTGCTTGGTCGCCAATTCGCTGAATAGCGAGCGCCACCT
>DAINPA010000177.1:0-1860 GCA_036743675.1 Steroidobacteraceae bacterium | reverse complement strand
GTTAGCTCCAACAAGCCTCATGTTGGACGCTTCGGGCGGAGCCCCGATGACTTGCTGCTGAGCGTATGCGCCGGTGCAGCACGCAACGAACGAGATCGAGGTACACGCGATCAGCAAGGCCCGGCTATTCATGTTTTCCACCCAAGCTATCGAAACCAATCTTCGTTGGCTAATATGGCAAAGATATCATAGCGGAGCGCGCCCGGATTGCACTACGCTTCGTCGACGGAAATTGCGTGAGTATCTCTTCCTTTGGGAGGGCAATAATGTCGCCACATCATGTCCACCTCGCCAGCCGCCGCCGTATGTTGCAATTCCTGGCCGCGAGCCCGTTGTTCGCGCGCGGCGCGCTGGCGCAGGGGCTGCGGCCATCGGATCCGGCGGACTGGGCTCCACGCGACCCGGACAAACTGATTGCCGACCCCACCAAGGCCCTGGACGTTTTCGACTTCGAACCGGTCATGAAGAAGAACGTTCCGCCGGCGCATTTCGGCTACATGGCCACGGGGGTCGATGACGAAGTAACCTTGCGCGCCAATCGCGAAAGCTTCCGGAAATTCGAGCTGCGCCCGCGCCGGCTCGTCGATGTCAGCAAGATCGATATCAGCGCCGAGATCCTCGGCACGAAATACGACAGCCCGATCGTGATAGCGCCGACCGGCAGCAACCGCGCCTTTCACCCCGATGGCGAGATCGCGGTCGCCAAGGCGGCGAAAGCAGGCAACCATCTGCAAATTCTATCCACCGTGGCCACGACATCGATCGAGGATGCCATCGCCGCGCGCGGCGCCCCGGTATGGTTTCAGCTCTATACGACACAGCGCTGGGAAATAGCCGAAGGCCTGGTCAAGCGCGCGGAAGCCGCGGGCGCGCCGGCGATCGCGGTTACCCTCGATGTGAGGTCGTCGGCGAAGTGGGAGACCTTCGTCAGGCTGTGGCGCACCGACACGCGCGACTGCGGAAGCTGCCATGGTCTCAACACCTATCTTTCACGCAAGCCGAATTTTACCGGCATCGATCTGGGCGGTGTCAGCAGCACGGTCGTCACCAACCTGAGCTGGGATCTGATCAAACGCTTGCGCGATACGGTCAAGGTCAAGCTCGTGCTCAAGGGCATTCTCGCCTTCGAGGACGCGAAGCTCGCCGCCGATGCGGGTATCGATGCGATCGTGGTCTCGAACCACGGTGGACGGGTGGAGGATGGCGTCAGCGCGACCATCGATGTGCTGCCGGAAATCGTCGGGGCGGTCGGCGGTCGCATGCCAATCCTGGTCGACAGCGGTTTTCGGCGCGGCAGCGACATCGTCAAGGCGCTGGCACTGGGCGCGCAAGCCGTCTGTATCGGCCGGCCTTATCTGTGGGGACTGGGCGCCTTCGGTCAGCCCGGCGTCGAGCGCGTGCTTGCGATCCTGCGCGCCGAGACCCGCAACGCGATGCAGCAGCTTGGCGCACCGTCGCTCAAGGACCTCACGCCGGCGATGGTACGGCGGGTTTGAATTCGAATCTAAAAGCAGCCAAGAGAATCGATCCATACTTCTCGTCATTGCGAGGAGCAAAGCGACGAAGCAATCCACAACCGATATTCGCCCTCTGATGGATTGCTTCGCTGCGCTCGCAATGACGGCCTCGCCGCCTCACGTCGTCCCCGCGAACGCGGGGACCCATGCTCCGTGCAGTTCATGCTGGAAAAGAAAGAACGACCAGCAGCTTGTAAAATAGCAAGGCCGGTGGCTATGGGTCCCCGCGTTCGCGGGGACGACGGCGTCATTTGGTGCGGTAAAGCGCCCTAGCCCGGCGCCGGCGCCACGATCCGCCGATACAGGTGCCAGGTCGCGTGACCAAGCACCGGCAGCGTCACCA
>DAINPA010000176.1:0-1860 GCA_036743675.1 Steroidobacteraceae bacterium | reverse complement strand
GCGGAGGAACACCTCCGGCTTCGTAGCAAGCGCAGTTTATCGTGAGGCGGCACGGTGCGCCGATCTATCGCGGATAAATTTGGACGATCTCAACTGTCGTCATTCCGCGATATGCCTTCTTAAGGCGCAGACCCGGAATCCATACTCTCAGCGATGGTTATGGATTCCGGGTTCGATGGCTCAGCGCCAATTCTGGCGCTGAACGATCGCCCCGGAATGACGACGTACGAAATTTCATTGAACCTTCGTCGTGGGTGCAGAGACAACTCCATGGGCAGGGATTTTGACCACTTATATTTGGAGAGACTAAATGCCGAAAGCCGTTCGCATCGCTGCACCGATTCCCGCATCAACAGCTTCATTGGAGAATTCCGATAGTCACCCGCTTGTCTCAATCGCCATATTTTCCGGAATCGGCCTGCTGGTGTCCCTGATCGCCATTATCACGGGCGTGCCCGGCGCGTGGTACTAACCCCGTTCGACTGCATTTCAAATTAACGACACCAACCCGCCGCCGTGGCGCTCGAGCCGTCCCGCGAGCTCAAGCTCGAGCAGCACGGTGCGCACCACGGCCGGCGAGGTTCCGGCCATCCGGATCAGATCGTCGAGACCGATCGGGCTTGGTCCGAGCAAACCGACGATGCGTGCGCGATCGCTCGCATCGGGCTCATATGCCAAGGGATCATCGTCGTCAGGCTCGTTCAACTCGATCGGCCGCCCCATGATCGGCTCGACCGCGTTGATGACGTCTGATGCCTCCGTGGTCAGCGTCGCGCCCTGTTTTATGAGATCGTTGGTGCCGGCGGCGCGCGGATCGAGCGGCGAGCCCGGCACTGCGAACACCTCGCGGCCCTGTTCGGCGGCGATCCGTGCCGTGATCAGCGATCCCGAGCGGTGCGCCGCTTCCACCACGACGACGCCGAGCGCCACGCCTGAGATCAGCCGATTGCGCCGCGGAAAATCGCGGGCACGCGGCACGTGCCCGAGCGGCATTTCGGAGATCGCAGCCCCGCCGGTTTCGATCATCTCTGCCAGCAGGTCCTTGTGCTCGGGCGGATAGACCTTGTCATGACCGCCGGCCAGCACCGCCACGGTACCACCAGCGAGGCTGGCGCGATGCGCCGCCTGATCGATGCCGCGCGCCAATCCCGAGGCGATGACGAACCCGGCGTCGCCGAGATCGCGCGCCAGGGTGCCTGCGAATTTGAGGCCGGCGCCGGAGGCGTTGCGCGAGCCGACGATGGCGATGACAGGCCGCGTCAACACATCGTGTGCGCCGCGTACGCCGAGCAAAGGCGGCGCATCGTCCAGCACCGCCAGCCGCGGCGGATAGCCGGCTTCACCCGGCGCGACCAGGCTGACACCGATCTTCTTGCCGACGGCGAGTTCGGCTCGCGCGTCGTCCTCGCTGCAGATCCGCCCCGGGCGTGCCGAGCCGCCGCGCCGCGCCAGGTCGGGCAGCCGCTCGAGCGCCGTGCGCGCGCTGCCGAAATGATTCACCAATGAACGGAAGGTGCGCGGGCCGACATTGTCGGAACGGATCAGCCGCAGCCAGTCGATCCGCTGCGCGTCGGTCAGGTGTGTCGTGCTGGGCGTCTTGGTGTCCATGCGGCCCCCCGCGCGCAGCTTCGCCCAACCGGAGGGTGTGATCAACTCGTTTTGAACTTGTGAGCTCAGCATCAACTCCCGTCATTCCCCGATGTGCAATTGCACAGTTGAGGATGCGTCCCTTGGCGCAGGCCCGGAATCCATACTCCCTGTCATCATAATGGATTCCGGGCTCGATGCGGAGCCTGTCATCGGGCCGCGCTTTGCGCGGACCCGTTGGCATCGCCTCGGAGTGACCAGAGGGACGCTTGC
>DAINPA010000175.1:0-1934 GCA_036743675.1 Steroidobacteraceae bacterium | reverse complement strand
GAACTGTATTCGACTTTTCAGCGCGATCAATTGATTTCGATCAACACGAGCGCGTGAATGACTCGGTTATTGAGCATCGTATGCATGACAATAGTAGTTTGGCGATATGACAACAGTTAGGGTGACAGGCAGATGAGCGCAGTGGAACGGCTGGACGATCAAGATACGCTCATCGCGTTGCCGCGCGACATCACAATGCCAGGACTTGCCTCAGTTCCGGTCCTGCGGGCCAGAACACAAGAGGCCGGTGCAACTGCCCAAAAGAGGGATGGTTCCGCGCGCGGCGAACGATTACGTCCGCTGCTTGCGCTCGCCCCCTACCTGGCACGATATCGCACGAAAGCCCTTGCTGCCTTAATAGCCCTTACCGTGGCCTCGCTGGCCACCCTTGCCGTACCGCTTGCGGTGCGGCGCATGATCGACTTTGGCTTCACCGCTGACAGCGTGAGCATGATCAACAGCTATTTCAGCCTGATGATCGCCGTCGTGGCAGTGCTCGCGCTTGCCAGCGCATCCCGCGTCTATCTCGTCACCACACTCGGCGAGCGGATTGTCGCGGACCTGCGGCGCGACGTGTTTTCGCATCTCACCTCCCTGTCGCCGAACTTTTTCGATTCGGCCAGCAGCGGTGAATTGGTGTCGCGATTGACCGCCGATACCACTCAAATCAAGGCCGCCGTCGTCGTTTCCATTTCAACGGCTTTGCGCAATTTCATGCTGTTTGCCGGCGCATCCACCATGATGGTGGTCAGCAGCCCGCGGTTGTCCGGAACTGTAATCGCCGTGATCCCCCTGATCGTGCTGCCATTGGTCGGATTTGGACGAAGGGTGAGAACGCTGTCCCGGGGGGCACAGGATACTCTCGCTGCTGCCTCCGCCTATGCATCGGAATTGATCGGAGCGATGCGCACCTTGCAGGCTTTCACTAACGAGCGCCTTGCGACGGGCCGATTTGACCTGGAAGTCGAGCGCGCCTACGTGGCCGCGCGCAATTCGACCCGCGCCCGCTCATTCCTCACAGCCATCGTGATCTTTCTGATTTTTTCAAGCATTGTGGCGGTGTTGTGGGTCGGCTCCCATGACGTGCTGAACGGCCAGATTACGGCCGGCCGGCTTAGCCAGTTCTTGCTTTATGCAGCGCTTGCCGCTGGTGCTCTCAGCGAACTCAGCCAGGTATGGGGCGACGTTTCGGCGGCCTCCGGGGCGTCCGAACGGCTGTTCGAAATCCTGCGTTTGAAGCCCGCGATTGCCGCCCCGGCATCGCCCCGCGCCTTGCCGACGCCTTCACGCGGCGACCTCAGCTTCAAGAATGTGCGGTTTGCCTACCCGACCAGGCCGGACACGGATGTCGTGGACGGCATTTCGTTTGCGGTGAAGGCCGGAGAGAAGGTCGCCGTCGTCGGCCCGTCGGGCGCCGGCAAGAGCACATTGTTTCATTTGCTGCTGCGTTTCTACGACCCCAAGAGCGGCACAATTTCGTTCGATGGCGTTGAGATCCGCGACGCCGATCCCCGCGACGTGCGGGGTCGCATCGCTTTGGTGCCGCAGGAACCGGTGATTTTCGCCACCAATGCGCGGGAGAACATTCGGTTCGGGCGCCCTGAGGCTGGTGACGCCGAAGTCGAAGCTGCAGCGATTCTCGCCCACGCCACCGAATTCATCCATCGCCTGCCGCGCGGATTCGAAACCGAACTTGGCGAGCGTGGCATCACTCTTTCCGGCGGCCAGCGTCAGCGCATCGCAATCGCAAGAGCCATCTTGCGCGATGCGCCGCTGCTGTTGCTGGATGAAGCGACATCCTCGCTGGACGCGGAAAGCGAGACGCTGGTGCAGACAGCGCTGGAAGAGCTGATGCGCCACCGTACCACGCTGGTGATCGCCCATCGCCTCGCCACGGTGCTGTCCTGCGACCGGATCCTGGTCATCGATCAGGG
>DAINPA010000174.1:0-1974 GCA_036743675.1 Steroidobacteraceae bacterium | reverse complement strand
GCCATCGTCATGGAATTGAATCGCCGGCGCCTGCAAAGTCTATCGCCTGCTGCGGCCAGCGTTTCAGCGCGGCGTGCCCGGCATCGGTCAGGACATAAATGCCGCGCTCGGCGCGATCGAACCAGCCATAAACATTGTGCAGCAGAATTTTCGGTGCGTCGGGAATTTCGGGCCGCAGATCCCGCACGCGCCGCGGCCCTTGCGACAGGGCGGATGCGCAGGCCAGCGCCTGCTGGCGGTATGCCGTCATGATCGGCGAGCGTGTGCTGCCGCCCAGCGCCGGGTCGCCCTTGCGGCGCCGATGCTCGGCGACCAGCCGCGAACGCTTCTTGGGATTGCGGCGCGGGTTCGTCGTCGGCGGCTTGACGATCACCTCCACATCGCCGGTGTTGGTGACCGCGAGCATGCCAAAGCCGAGCCGGCGGCAGAGATTGCGATAGCGCGCGTCGCTCTCGCGTCCCTTGCCGCGGGCAGACATTTTGGCGGCAAGCCAGACCTCGTCACAGGCGCCGGCGCGATCGACCGCCTGCAGAACCAGCTCAAGATTGAAGGAAAGCTTCAATTCGCCAATTACGACGATTGGGGGATCGTCGCCGCTAAGCGCAACAAGGTCGCAGCCGCCGACTTCGCCCTTGACCGTAAAGCCGAGCTTTTCGAGGAAGCGTTTGACGGGCAGATAAAGCGCGGTTTCCAAGGGAGCTCCACTGTCGTGCCTGCGACTCAGTGTCCAAGTTTAGCCCGGATCGCCGTTGGCGCATGCAGCGGGATTTGATCAAACGACACCGGAACGGCTATCGTGCGTTCGGGACCGGACGGGCGCGACGCGTGTGATGATCAGGAATGGGCTCTACCATATCACCGTCGAGATGCTGGATGGCGTCGAGGGCGGTAACCGGGGCGTCATGGTACTGCGCGATGGTACAATGCGCGGGGGGCGACTCGTTCTTTTATGCTTTTGGGACCTACATTTCGGCGAACGGCAGATGGAAGGGCGAAGTGACCAACCAGGAACATTCGCCGACATTTGGCGAGCGGCCGGTATGGGAGCGCAAAGTGGTGACCATCGGATTTACCGGAACCTATACCGATGAATCAGCCGAAGGCGATGGCGTGGCGCTTGCCGGCAAACAGAGCATTCGATTCAAATCGAAGCTGCGCTTGCCGATTCCGGATTAAGCGAAGCCATTTGCGCCCGAACTGATGTTGTGGCGTAGCGGCGGAGAGAACAGGTTGCAGGCCGCGATTGCGGGCCGGAGCTGCGTCAGATGCTGCAGGGGCTGTACAAGGTCGAGATGCATACGGTGCACGGTTCGCGCCGCGGCGTTCTCTATGTATATGACGGCAAGATGATGGGCGGCAATTCGGCTTTCGCGTTCATCGGCACCTACCAGGATTCCGCCAGTGGCGAGGTATTGGTCGATATATCGACGGTGCGCCACAACGACGATCCGAATTTCCAGCCCCTGTTCAAGACCGACAAGATCACGCTCTCGCTGAAAGGCAGGCAGCAGGGCGAGCAATATTTCTTCGAAGGCGGCACGACGCAATTGCCTGGCATTGCCTTCAATTCAGTGATGACCCCCATTAGCGAAGAGGCCGCGCCGCCGGTACCTTCGTCCGGAAAGGGCGGCATCGGGAACGGACTTTATTCCATTCATATCCGGATGCTTGACGGCATCGACGGCGGCAACACCGGCGTCATGGTGCTGCACGATGGCCGGATCCGCGGCGGCGATGCGTTTTTCGATTATATCGGCTCCTACACCAGCGCGAACGGCAGGTGGAAGGGCGAACTCGTCAATCACGAGCACACGCCGAGCCAGGGCGAGCGGCCGGTGTTCGGCGGCTACGAGGTCGGCATCGGTTTTTCCGGCACCTACACCGATGAGGGAGCGGTCGCGGAAGCGACCGCTCTGGCCGGCAAGCGCAGCATTCGCTTCAGCGCGGTGCTGAAGAAGCTGGCGGAGGCGTGAG
>DAINPA010000173.1:0-2067 GCA_036743675.1 Steroidobacteraceae bacterium | reverse complement strand
GTGGTGGAAAGAATAGTCTGCGCGGCACGGCGCAACGCCGGATGGCGGCACGTCCAGACGC
The DNA here is from genome assembly GCA_036743675.1 of Steroidobacteraceae bacterium. GTDB lineage: Bacteria > Pseudomonadota > Gammaproteobacteria > Steroidobacterales > Steroidobacteraceae > Bog-1198. The sequence goes on along the minus strand of DAINPA010000173.1, from coordinate 2,006 downwards.
ACCGCAACACCTTCGAGTTCAGGGCTGGGGGCCGGATAGAGCTTCATAACCAGAGGATCGTGCCCTGGGACGATGTGGCCCTCGTCCGGCGCAAGTTCGAGCAGCCTGTCAAAGCCCTCCAGCATTTCTCCGATATGGAAGGCCGTTGTAAACGGCCGGCTACTTGCCATGTTCTCGTAGAAATGAGTGACGTCGGAGGCGAGCACGACAAATCCGCGGCGGGTCTTGACCCGGACGAATTGAAGCCCCGCCGAATGGCCGCCCACCGCATGCACCGTCAAGCCAGGCGCAAGCTCCGCGTCGCCGTTGTAGAACATCACGCGCCCCGCATAATTCAGCCGCACAATCCCGCACACGTCCTCGACCTCGAACGAATGGGACAGGCGCGGATAGTGCATGTAGCGCCCGGTGGCATAGGCCAGTTCGCGCTCCTGGAGATGAAACCGCGCTTTCGGAAAGCGGTCGAAATTGCCCACATGGTCGTAATGCAGATGGGTGAGAATGACATCTTCAACCGCATTCGCATCAATGCCGAGCGCGGCGAGCGCCTCCACAGGACAGCGCAAAAATGTGCGTTTGCGCTTTTCCGATACTTCCGCGTTAAAGCCGGTATCGATGACAAACGTTCGGCCGCCGCCCTTTGCCACCCACACGAAGTAATCCATCGGCATCGGCCCGTCGTGCGGATCGCCGCCGATAAAGTGCGCGCCGCGTCGCGCGTCACGGGTGGCATAACGGATGGCAAAGAGCTCGTAATCGAATTCGGTCATGATGTCTCCCACTTCGCTTCCCGTTCAAACCGGCGTTTCAATGGCCCATATCCGGATAGGAATGGGGCGGTCCGGACGCCATGCCGAGATAGGCATCCTTCAGCTGGGGCGAGGCCGCGAGGGTCTTCGGGTCGCCCTCGAGCACGACCGAACCACGCATCAGCACGTAAGCGCGGGTCGCGACGGTGAGTGCGACCGCAACGTTCTGCTCGACCAGGATGCCGCCGATGCCCATCTCGCGACGGATCCGGTCGATCGCCCGGTGCACGCTCTCGACGACGAGCGGCGCAAGACCGAGCGACGGCTCGTCCATCAGGATAAAGTTCGGACGCGACATCAGCGCACGGCCGATCGCGAGCATCTGTTGCTCGCCACCCGACAGCGTGCCACCGACCTGACGGCGGCGCTCACCGAGTCTCGGAAAAAGCGCATAGACGTCGGCGAGTTGCTCGCGCACCTCAGCACCGGTACGCACCACGCCGCCGACCTGCAGGTTTTCTTCGACCGTCCTCTTCTTGAAAATTTTGCGCCCCTCTGGGACCAGCGCTATGCCGGCGCGGGCGGCCAGATGCGCGGCCTGGCCTGACAGATCGCGCCCGTCAAGCAGGATTCGGCCCGCAGATGGCTTCACCAGTCCCATGATCGCCTTGATGGCGGTACTCTTGCCGGCGCCGTTCGCGCCGAGCAGCGCGATGATCTGGCCTTTCTCGACCGCGAGGTTCACGCCGTGCAGCACTTCGATCTCGCCATAGGCGGCGCACAGGTTCTCAACCGCAAGCGTCATCCCCGCCTCCGCTGATGAGCTGGTTCATGCCGAGATAGGCGCGCACCACTTCGGGCTCCCTTTGCGCCGCCGCTGGAGTACCGGTGAAGATGTGATGCCCTTGATTGATGACGGTCACGCGATTGCAAAGGCGTCCGACCAGTTCGAGATCGTGCTCGATGAGCATTTGCGCGCAGCCTTGCGCCGCAATGTCCTTCACCAGCGTAGCGAGGCGCTCGCGTTCGCGCTCGGTGAGACCGGTCGCGGGCTCATCCAGCAACAGGAGGTTCGGCTCGGACACGATCGCGCACGCGATTTCGACAAAGTGGCGCTGGCCAAACGGCAGTGACTTCACGATCGCGCCGGAGACATCGCCGAGCCCAACCCGCTCCAGCGTGCGGTTCACGGCCTGCGCGACGCTTGCCGCCGACAGCGGCCGGAACACCGAGGGCCATCCGCTCGCACGCGCGAAC
>DAINPA010000172.1:0-2086 GCA_036743675.1 Steroidobacteraceae bacterium | reverse complement strand
AACCCCGAGGGCCGGGTTACAAGGTTTGACCATTTGACGTTGGCAACGGAGTTGATGCGAGATTGAGCGCACGGCGGCGGCGATGTTTTCTGCTTTCGACCGGGTCGCAGTTACCTCGGATTGATCGTGATCTCGACTGCGGCATCCGGCCCGAGATGGTCGCGGCCTTCGGCATGATGTTCCGCGTACCAATGCCCAATCCCTCGCCTGACCTCACTGACAAAGTCGAAACCGCGCTCCTCAGCCAAGTGTCCGAGATCGCAGATCAGGTCTGCGATGGCATGCTCGTCACCGGTGCGGCAGTGCCGCTGAAAAACCGCGATGGCCTCCGCGGCCCACGCAATGTGGTCGGCTTTATCGGTCATGCTCGTCCCTCGACTTGGCTATTAAAAGGTGAAGGGTTGTTACGGGTACGGTAATTCGGCGTCCGGCACCCGCTCACGGTCCCCCGCCAGAAGATCGGTCCACCTTTTCACCTTCACAAAACTCGTTCGGTAACCGGATTGTCATTGGGTTCGGCCGACGAGCCCGAGCGGGAACAAATATCTCAAGCTTTCAGGTTTTTAGGTTCGCCAAAACTCTTTCGGCATGTCCGCTATTACTCCAATAGCGGACAAACGCCGGTGCGGCTTGATTGTCCGCTAAGTGCCAAGAGCGGACATCACGCTTGCGGTCCGCCCAAAAATAGAGAGGCCGCCAATTGAGGCGGCCTCTGAATTTCAATGAAACTTAATCGATCTAATATCCACGGTACGGTTTGCAGACGCCGTCAGCACCTGAAGCGGCTTCCCGAGCCAGCCTTCTTACGCTGACCGGGAAGGCAAAAGGCGTTTGCGTTGGCGCCGCGCGTGCGCGCAATAGCGCGTCCCTTGGCACCGTGAACTCCGGCTGCTTGGTCTGCGCGTGGTCGCCCGGTTCGTACCGAAATTGCACTCGCTATTTGATGCCGGCGGCCTTGATCAGCTTTTCGTTTGATGCAAGTTCATTGACGATAAACTTGTCGATTTCCGCCGGAGTCATCGGCATCGGATCGACCGCGAGTTGCTTCATTTTGGCCTGCATCGCCGGCGTCGCCAAAACCTTCATGGCCGCCACGTGAAATTTCTCGACGATGTCGCGTGGCGTTTTAGACGGCATGAAGACGGCGTACCAGATGATGGTGTCGGCATTGACGAAGCCGGCTTCGCGCGGCGTCGGCACGTTCGGCAGGTCCGATGCGCGGGTTGGCGTCGAGACCAGCAGCGCCAATACGCGGCCGTCGCGGATGTGCGGCAGCGCCGTCGAGATCGGACAGAAATAGAAATCGATGCGGCCACCCAGCACGTCGGTCAGCGCCTCTGCGCCGCCCTTGTATGGAACGTGGGTTGCCTCGAAGCCAGCGGCAAGGCGAAAGCGCTCAGCGCTGATATGGGTTGCGGTGCCGAGACCTGCCGAGCCGTAATTGATTGAGCCGGGCTTGGCCTTGGCCGCCGCGACGAAGTCCTGTGCGGTCTTCCAGCCTTTCGACGGCAATACGATCATGACATTGGCGTTCTGCCCGATCATCAAGACACCAGACAGATCCTTGGCAGTGTCGTATGGAATATTGGGCACAATCCACGGCGCGATGGTGTGGGCCGAGGAGTTGGCTAGGATGGTGTATCCGTCAGCCTCCGCCCGGACGACCGCGCCGACCCCAAGTGTGCCGCCGGCGCCGCCGCGGTTTTCTACGATGATGGGCTGACCGAGTTCGGCAGCCAGCGCATCGAACACGGTGCGCGGTACGACGTCGGTGGCGCTGCCGGCGCCGAACGGGATGAAGGCCCTGATTGGCTTCTCCGGCCAGACCTGGGCCTGGGCCGTGGCCGCAGACGCGAGGCCGATACTCAACGCGACGATCGCAATACGACAAGTCAACGTCATGACGGCTTCCCTGCTGTCTCGCCGCGACCGCCGCAGCTTCACCGCATTATCACCCATCTCGTTTTCACGACAAGTGTCGTATGTGGCGTGGGTTCGGACGGTCCTTGCGCACGATCTAATGTCCGATGTCCGCTATGGGTCATTCACGTCATAGCCAACTCGCGCCGAAATCCACCTTTGTCCG
>DAINPA010000171.1:0-2137 GCA_036743675.1 Steroidobacteraceae bacterium | reverse complement strand
AATTGTGGTCTGCTCGAACGTCACAGTATTGGCGGCCGTCGGCGCGCCTGCGATTGGCGGCAGCTCATCCCCTGCGTCCAGCGCCAGCGTGCTGCCGTTCAGTCTGACACCGGAATCCAGCAAGCTCGCCGCATCCAGGGTGTAACGCACCGACGACGTCGGAAGCATGAGCGAGTGCGGCGCGTTTCGGTCTGTGTTGATCACCAGAAGAGCCACGCCGCCTGGCGTGCCTCTTTGGCAATGGGCGTAGACATGAAGGCCCGATTGAATCGGCACCCCGGCGTCGAGCACCGTGGTTCCCATCAATTGTCGCCACAGCAGCGCGCCCCAATAGTTCGGCCTTGGCTCAAGCGTCTTCTCGTCGAGCAGGCCGTAATCGCTTGCCGCCAGCGTGTTGTGCATGACGACCTGAACGCCAGCCCTCGCCAGTCGCCCGAGCTGATCGAGATATCGGAACGTATCCAGGAAGCTCGCAGCCCACGGATTTCCGCCGCACGCGGCATCCGCGGTTTCAGTGAGCCAGATCGGCTTGCCGGGCTCGAACCGGTCTCGAAGGGTCTGGTAAAATTCCAGCGTCCGATCCGTCCGCGAGAGCCAATCTTCGGAAAGGGCCGCCTCCGGTGTGCTGCTGCCGCTACATCGCTCCGACAGCGTCCCATAGTAGTGATACGAAAACGCATCCACGCCGGGCCCGGATGCGGCGAGCAGGTCCGATGCGATTGCGGTCTCACCGACGGTGCCGGGACCGAGGATCATCGCTTCAGGAGCCGCCTGCTTCATAAACGAATGGAATATCCTGAAGTCCTTTCCATATGCGGTCGCATCGTAGCCTGCCGGTGCGCCGCCCATCGCGGCGAGGTTCGGTTCGTTCATGAATTCAGCGGCAACAACACTGCCTCCGACCAAACGGGAGTAGGCCAGAAGGCGGTTGGCCTGATCCGGCTTCCAGACGCCGGCGGCGTCGCGGGCGCCCGAACTTACGGCGAACGATGTCACGATCCGCGCGTCCACCGATCGTGAGAAATTGACCACGCTCCGCCATTGCTGGTGGGTCAAAATGCCGTTGAATCCAGCGGGCGGCGCCGACGGCGCGTTGTCCGAATCGGCAAAATAGGTGCTGTTTGCCCAGGTGCCGCTGGCACGCACATAGGCAGGCGCCAGCGCCGCCGCGAGCTTTCGCAATCGTGCATTGGTCAGATCAATCGGCGGTCGGTATTGATACAAATTTGAATCCATGCCCGGCGGCGTGTCGGATCCGGATCGCGGCGGTTGCGCAGGCTGGGCACCCAGCTGCGATCGATAGGGCTTCCAAAACCTTCCGCCGGTAATTTCGATCATTTCAATGTTGTAGGACTGGAAGCGCTCGTCGACCATGCCAATGCGAGGCATGCTTGAAGGTGCGATGGTGGGCGCGTTGGCGGCCCCGGCACAGGCGGGAGCGATCAGCAGTGCGGATGCCATGCAGCTGCAAAGCCCCGCGCCGATATGATTGAGCACGCGGAATCCCTCTCCAGCTTTGGATGCCGTGCCCGCCCAAGCGCCCACCTCAGCGGGCAGTCGGGCAGAGTGCGTTCATCCAATATCAGCGCGCTTGTGTAAATCAAATGCCGAAATGCGCGATGGCGAGAACCCGCACACCACGTTCTGTGGGACCCGGAGGCAGGCGACCGCCGCCGGTAACCCAGCGAGAGACAAGTTTCAAAAAGCCACGCTCGCTTCGGCCGCTTCGGCTCTACTTCACCAGCGCGTCCACGCCGGCCTGATAGACGCCGTCGATTGTCTTCTTGGCGTCGGCGTCGCTTGCGCCCTTGGCGTCATATTTACCGCTCCAAGTGATCGTCGAACCCGCGCCCTCTTTCGCAACGCTGATGGTCGACATGTAATTGGCGACCGGCAGCGGTCCCTCGACAATGGAGTAGCTGTATGAATGAGCGGCGTCGTCGCGCTTCTCGAGCTTCTCGATAATGGTTCCGCCGCCCTTAAGCGACAATGTGCGCGTCTTGCCGTCCGCTGATAGTGCGCATTTTTCAATCGCCGGATGCCATTTGCCGATACCGCAGAAATCGCCAATCTTTGCCCAGACGGCATCGGCGGAGGCGGCCGATGAACCCTTGATGCTGGATTCGACGGCGGAAGC
>DAINPA010000170.1:0-2221 GCA_036743675.1 Steroidobacteraceae bacterium | reverse complement strand
GTGCCAATAAGCGACGTCGAACTTCGTGGCAACGAAGTGTCAGCGCATCGAAATCGCCCGAAAGTAGCGGGAAAACGCGGCGCCACCTGTTGCTGGGCGCGCCGATAGCGTGTTCACTCCGAAGGGCGTGGCCACGCGAGAACCGGCGAGCATATCGTTTGCCTTCTCCCGGCAACTTCACCGAGCTTTTGAGGAAAACCCGATGAGTGCGCTCCGTCTCGACCAGTTCCTCGCAAGCGCAGCAGTTGCGTTTCTTCTAGCGGCGCCCATATCTGCGCTCGGGCAGCAGACGGAGCCGTCCCGGGCAGGTCTAACCGACCAGGCGAAAGTAGGCGATGCCTCAGCCGGCGACGCGCTCACCTCACCGCCGGCCGGCGCTGTGCAGGCAGCCGCTCCAGCGATTGCGCCCGAGGAGGGCCGGACGCCTGACCCATTCGCCTCGCTCGATCCTGCCGATCGCGCGATCGCGGAGCGGATTCGCGATCTCCTGGACACAAAACCGAACCGCATCTTCGCCGACGAAAAGGTGCGTGCGACCGTCGAAGCCTTCTATCACAAGCGCAATCTGGCGCCGCTTTGGCTCGACAAGGGCGTCGAGAATAGGCGGAGCAAGGCGGTGATTGCCCGCCTCAAGAACGCCGACGCCGACGGCCTCGAACATGCCGACTATAGGACACCGGCCTTTGATGGGCTTTCGCCGGATGGGCTGGCGGAGGCCGAACTGACCCTCACGCAGACTCTGCTTACATATGCGCGGCACTTGCAGGCCGGACGTGTTCCCCATCGCCAGGTGAGAGAGGACAACATCGCGCTGCCGCAACGCGCGCCCGATCCGGCGGTGGTGCTGGCGGCCGTCGTCGAGGGGGACGACGCCGGCCAGGCGCTCGATCAGTTCAGCCCGCCATACGAGAACTATCAGAAGCTCAAAGCCGCGCTGGCGCAGCTGCGCGGCAGGACAGGCGGCGTTGCCCGCGACGGGATCGCAGCGGGTCGGGTGCTCACCTTCAACCGCAAGCGTCCGATGGAAGATGCCCGCGTGCCGCAATTGCGCGAGCGGCTTGGTGTTCCCGGCGAGGCCACCGATCTGCGCTATGATGAGAAGCTTGCTGAGGCCGTCAAAGAATATCAGCGGAGCAACGATTTGCCGCCGACTGGCAATCTGGATGCTCGCACGGTCAAAAAACTCAATCCCACGAACGACGGTCGCATCGATACTATCATCGCCAACATGGAACGCTGGCGCTGGTACCCCCGCGAAATCCGCAAATCGCGTGTGGAGGTCAACGAACCCGACTTCACCCTCAAGGTGATCCACGACGGGCGGCAGGTGTGGACCACGCGCGTCGTTATCGGCAAGCCGAGCATGCCGAGCCCGCTCCTGGCGCAACAGATGGATTCCATCACCATCAACCCGACCTGGAAGGTACCAGCGTCGATCGTTCGGAACGAGTACCTGCCGGCGGAGGCGAGGGAGCCCGGCGCGCTGGCGCGCATGGGGATGCGTATGAAACGCGTCAACGGCGAGATGGAGATCACGATGCCACCGGGCGGCAAGAATCCGCTCGGGCACATCCGTTTCAATTTCTTTAATCGTTTGACGGTGTTTCAGCACGACACCCCGGACCAATACCTGTTCGCCCACGTTGTGCGGACCGAGAGTCACGGCTGCATGCGCGTGCAGGATGCTCCCAAATACGCCGAAGTCCTTGCCAGCATCGTGCGCCCTGAGGAGCAGTGGACGGCGGAGAAGGTCAAGAGCCTTTACGCCGGCGGCACCGAGCACGAGATTTCGCTGGGGTCGGGGCCGATCTGGATCTACTTGACCTATCAGACTGCCTTTGTCGACGACGCGGGCAAGCTGCAAACACGACGCGATCTCTACAACCTCGACAGCCGTACGCTGGCAGCGATCAAGGAGGCGCGCGCGATTGCCAATCCGGCATCGGAGAGCAAATCCGAACCGACGATGGCGACTCCTGCGCCGGCCGCACCCACCCACCGCCGCAAGGCCGCTCCCATGGATCAGGTCCGATCGTAAGGATCAATCTGGGGGACTGGAAGTGCCACCGATGTCGCCTATGGGTCATAAGCGGACAAACCATCACGCACCAGAAACGCAGTTTTGTCCGCTCTTGTCCAATAACGGACAAATTATTGCAGTGCCGCGAATGTCCGCTAAGTGCCATGTATGGACGACGCCCGCGGTGCAAGGGAAAAATCG
>DAINPA010000169.1:0-2240 GCA_036743675.1 Steroidobacteraceae bacterium | reverse complement strand
TCACCATCAGCCCGTGCGCTTGCGCCATCGCCTTGTCGGAGGTGTCGGCGAGCCAGTTGATGCGCTCGAGCCGCGCGCCGTTGCCGAGATGGAAGCGCGCCACCGCGTCGACGGGAAGCCCGCGCGGCGTGCGCGCGCGCAGGAAATACCAGGCCGCCGCTCGCATCACCGGATCCTGCAGGCGCTCCGCCGTCTCCGCAGCGCGCCACCAGCCCGGCTGATCGAGCGTGGCCTTGTCGGCTTCCGTCAGCGCCGCGGGATTTTCCTCAGCGCGCTCGCGCTTGAGCCAAGCCGCAAAACTCGTCGCCGGCGACAGCGTGACGAAGGTCGACAGCTTCGGCATCTCGCGGCTAATTTCCTCGACCACCTGCTTGATCAGGAAGCTGCCGAACGGCACGCCGGCGAGGCCCTCCTGGCAATTGGAGATCGAATAGAAAACCGCGGTGCGCATCTTGTCGGGCTCGACCACCTCGCGCCCGGTGGCGAGGATCGGCGCGATCGCGGCCGGGATGTCGCGGGTGAGCGCGACCTCGACGAAGATCAGCGGCTCGTCCACCAGCGCCGGATGAAAGAAGGCGTAGCAGAGCCGGTCGGGCGGATCGATGCGCCGGCGCAGATCTTCCCAGTCGTGAATCTCGTGCACCGCCTCGTAGCGGATGATCTTCTCCAGCACGATCGCCGGTGTCGACCAGTCGATGTTGCGCAGCACCAGGAAGCCGCGATTGAACCAGGACGAGAACAGGTGGACAAAATCGTCATCGACCGCGGTAAGATCGTCGCGGTGGTCCAGCACATCCATCAGTTGCTCGCGCATGCGCACCAGTGCGCCGGTGCCGCCGGGCGCGAGGTTGAGCCTGCGGAACAGTTCCTGCCGGCGCGGCTCCGATGCGGCATGCACCTCGGAGGCCGTTTCGTCGGAAGGCTTTTCCCGCCAGGCGGCGACCGCCTGTTCCATGCGAACTGGATCGGTGCCGAATCGGTCGCCAAGCGCCTCGAAGAAGGCAATGCGCGGCCCAGTGGTGAGCTCGGCGTAGCGACCGAGGATCTCTCGTGCGCGCGCGACGCCGGAGGCCTCGCCGCGGCCGGGCAAGAGGTCCTCGCACAGCTCGACCAGACTCTCGGAGCGGGCGGAGGCATCGCCACGCCGGTCGTGGCCACGGTCGAGTAACGCGCGGCCACGCTCGGATATAGTCTGTAACAGTTCCCCGAAGAATGAGGTGTTCATCTCAGCTCCCGCGACCGCTCATGAGGCGGGCGACGTGCCAAAACCAGATCACATTTCTGATCTTGAACGGCGGCAGCAAGCGCTCGAAGACGAGATTGCTCAAACAATGTCGCATTGCTCGACTGATGACCCGATGATTGACCACAAACCAGCGAATTGTATTTGAGGATGTGAGTCCAAACGGCCTCAAAATCCGCTCCGCGCCGTATCGCGCCCGCGCACCACGCCCGGAGTTCGTTTGATGTACATTCATGCATGTTGCATATTGTTGCAATGCAACAAAGTGTGCTTTGATTTTTGTCAACGCCCACAATCTCCTTCGCTAGGCTCAAAGTCCCAACGCGCACAGGTGAATATGGATCAGCACCGGACGGTGCCTCCGCGCTGATTGCCGTTAAGCCACTCATTATTGAAGGAAAATAGCTAACTCAGAGGGGTCCCGACCAGCGCCGCGCGAATGTCGGCAGTTGGCGTGAATCCGCCCCGGCGCGGTCAGGTTCGACGCGGAGAAGAATAATCCTGAACCACCTAATTTGACTGCACGTTGGAACGATCGAGAGCTTCACTCGTTGATCTAACCCATGATGGTCCGTGTTACCCACCGGCATGGGGCGCGGACGACTACAGGAGGCCGAGACCATGCAGCTTCATATCGACACGGCAAGGCTCTCAGCTATTCGCGCCTTCGCCACGGCCGCGCGCTGCCCACACTGCAGCGACTGGATGGTTGCCCCCGTCATGTCGGAATTCGTCGAGGACGGCGAAATCCGCCATCATTGGAAATGCGACGCTTGCGGGCAACCCTCCCGCACCTCGATCCCGCTCACGACACATTGAGCGGTGGCGCCACGGAATAACTGCTGGGTGCGGTGTTTGCCTGTATGGCTGCACCCAGCCTGTTCAAGCCGACATTCCCCACGCGGCGTGGTATCTTTCAGCTTTGCGCCTGATAACTAAAGTTGGGGAATGTCGGTGACAATCGGGCCCGCAATGCCGCCCTTGCGTCTCGGCGTCA
>DAINPA010000168.1:0-2297 GCA_036743675.1 Steroidobacteraceae bacterium | reverse complement strand
CCGACATGGTCAATTGCCTGAAGCAGATCGCCCAGTTCGGCATCGATAAGCAAATCCATGTCGCCGGATTGCAGCAAGAGCTCGAGTCGCTCGAATCGATGCCGCCCGAGGCCCGCGTCGGCATCTGGATGTTCGAGTGGTACTGGAAGCAGCCCGGCGTGGCGGGCGTCGAACAGTTCGTCGCCGACATCCGCAAGCGCAGCAACGGCAAGGTGCCGACCGCGCGCACCTGGTTCGGCTTCACCTCGGTGCAGACCTACGCGCTCGTCGCCAACCAGGAAAAGTCGCTCGACGCGGTCAAGCTCGCGAAGGCGCTGGGCAATTTCGAGCTGCCGGCCGACGTCAAGCTGCAGCCCAACAAGGTCTATTATCGGGCGGGCGACCACCAGCTGATGACCTCGTCCTTCGTCGGTGAAGCGCTGCAGAAGCCTGCTGGAGATCCGGAGGATCTGTTCCGCGTCGATCAGGTGGTCGCGGGCGATAAGGTTTCTCCGACCGAAAGCGAAACCGGCTGCACCCTGCAGTGGCCCGCCTAACTTAAAGGCCGTCCTCCCAGCGCACCCGGGAAGCCTGTGCTTCCCGGGTGCGGCATCCTAACTTCGGTTTACCTGCCCGAGGGTTGGTCCATGTTGCAACTCTTGCTGTTCAACGTCACGAACGGGCTGATCATCGGCGCATTTTATGTGCTCATGGCGCTTGGCCTGTCGCTCATTCTCAACCTGAGCAACGTGATCAATTTCGCGCACGGTGGCTTTCTCGTGGTCGGCGGCTACATCGCCTACACGATCACGCCTTATGTGGGCTTCTGGGGCGCGTTGTTGATCGCGCCGCCGCTCACGGCGGCCATCGGTCTCGTCGTAGAACGGGTGTTGATCCGGCCGCTGTACGGACGCGATCCGCTCTACAGCCTTCTGCTCACCTTCGGCCTCGCCTTCATCTTCGAGGACGGCACGCGTTTCATCTGGGGTGCGCAGGGCAAGCCGGTGACCGTTCCGGCATTTCTCGCGCAGCCGTTGAGCAATGAATTCTTCTTCATCACAGGCTACCGCCTGTTCATGGTCGCAACGGTGGCGGTGGCGGTAACGCTGCTGTTCGTGCTGTTGCGCTACACGCGCCTCGGCATCCGCATTCGCGCGGGCACGCTCGACCTCGAAACAGTATCGGCGCTGGGCGTCAACGTGGGCCTGCTGCGCTCGCTCAATTTCGCGGCAGGAATCTATCTCGCGGGGCTTAGCGGCGTGCTCGCGGCCGGTCAGCTCGGTCTCGAGCCAACCATGGGGGCGGGGCTCCTGATGCCGAGCTTCATCGCCATCATCGTCGGCGGCATCGGCAGCCTCACCGGCACGCTGCTGGGCGGCTTGCTGATCGGTGTGGCGTCCGGCATCACCGCCGTGTTTTTGCCGGCCGCCAGCGAAGCCATCATGTACGTGCTCATGGCAGTGGTACTGCTCATCCGGCCGCGCGGATTGCTGGGTGAAGAAGGCATGATGACATGAGCAATCAGGACACTACGCGCAAACTGATCGCGCTCGCTTGCATCTGGGCGGTGTTGCTGCTGGTTCCCTATTGGATGCCGCCGCTGGGCGGCTACACCGCGTTGGGAACCCGCGTTCTCGTGCTCGGACTTGCGGCCATGTCGGTGAACTTCCTTTTGGGATTCACCGGGGTGCTGTCGTTCGGCCATGCCGCCTATTTCGGTCTTGGCGCCTATGGCGCGGGCCTGTCACTGAAGTTCCTGGCGCCAAGTACATCGATTTCACTGTTAATGGGCATGCTGTTGGGCGGACTCGCCGGCGCGCTGCTCGGAACGCTCATCGTGCGCCGGCGTGGCGTCTATTTCGCCATGGTCACCATCGCCTTCGGACAGGTGTTTTATTACATCGCATTCCAGTGGAGCTCGCTGACCGGGGGCGATGATGGCTTGCGCGGCTTTTCCCGCCAGCCGCTCGACTTCGGACTGTTCTCGATCGATATCCTGTCGAATACCAATAATTTCTATTACTTTGTCCTATTCTGCTTTGCCATTGTCGTGGCGGTCATGGGTTTTATTTTGCGCTCGCCCTTCGGCCGCACCATGCTGGCGATCCGTGAAAACGAGCGCCGGGCCCGCTTCCTCGGAATTCCGGTGGAGCGCCACATCTGGATCGCGTTCACGCTGTCCTGCTTTTTCATGGGATTTGCCGGAGCGCTTTATGCGCTGCTCAACAATTTCGCCGATCCGAAGGGGCTGCATTTCAGTCAATCCGGCGACTTCGTCATGATGGCGGTGATGGGCGGCATGCGTAGCTTTTGGGGAC
>DAINPA010000167.1:0-2328 GCA_036743675.1 Steroidobacteraceae bacterium | reverse complement strand
GCACCTCGATGAATTCGCCGAGCTTGTCGGCGATGCGGTGCTGATTGCTCTGGATAATTGCGGTGTGCGGGATCGGCAAACCCAACGGCCTGCGGAACAGCGCCACCACCGCGTACCAGTCGGCCAGGCCGCCGATCGTCGCCGCCTCCGCGAACGCCGCGACAAAGCCGAACACCGGATGGACGTGCAACAGGGTTTTCGCCGTCACGAACACGGCCAGCGTTCCTGCCAGCACCAGAGTGGCCAGCGCCTTGACGCGCCGCAGTTCGGCGGCGCGCGCGGCGTCGCCGGGAGCATCGAACGAGAATGTGCCGGTGGTGGTCATGGAATCTTTTCCGACGAACGAATTTCCTCATCCTGAGGAGCGGCCTCTTGGCCGCGTCTCGAAGGATGAGGCCTCATGGTTCGAGACGGCGCAAGGGCGCCTCCTCGCCATGAGGGACACATTGATGTTGGGGTGCCCGCCGCAAAAAGAAGGCCCGCATGAAGCGGGCCTTCGACTGATTGGCTGGTCAACTGATCCGAAAGCGATCAGGCGGTCTTGCTGTAAGACGCGACCTTGGAGAAGTTGTCCTGGGCGGACTTGGCACCGTCGGCGACGAGCTTGCCGAGATATTCGGTGGTGGATTTCGCCCGCGACATGAACACTTCGCCGCGCGCACGGACCATATCGGACTGGATCTGAACCGCCTCGTTGAGCGACTTGGCGGACGCCAGCTTGTCGATGCCTGCGAAGAACGCTTCGGCGTCCTGATAGAGCGCGTCCTGGATATTGCGGCTGATCTTGGCGGCCTCGCTGACCGAATCCGCAACGGCGGTCTCGATCGCGGCGGTCACCTTCTCCGAACCGGCGTGAAGGTCGGCGGCGCGGTCCTTGGCGGTGCTGGCAGTGCGCTTGACGAAGTCACGGGCAGCCTCGGGAACTTCCAGGTTCTGGATGTTCTTGAGCGCATCGGTGACGGGCGCGAAAGCTTCCTTGACGCTGTTCAGCACAGAATTGGTTTCGGTGGTCATTGGGTCTCTCCATCCTCAGGTTTGAGCTATGGGCTCACCCCGTCCGGATTGGCCCGGGGCGAGATGGTTGTGCCATAGTTAATGGTGCGCCGCAACATCAATGTTGCAGTGCAATATCACGAGTTCGTGAACGCCCGGCTCGGGGGTGCCACCATCTTAGCCGGCACTCATCTTGGAAGGCGACCATCCAGCCAGGGCGCGATCCACTGCGGCAATCGCGTGGATCGTGGTGGTGTCGAACAGGGGTACCGCACTATCCTCTTCCGAGACCAGCAGCATGATCTCGGTGCAGCCAAGGATAATTGCCTGTGCGCCTCGTGCGCTCAGGCGCGCGATTACCTCGCGATAGGCCACCCTCGACTCCGGACGAACCTCGCCCGCGACCAATTCTTTATAAATGATGTCATGGACAACGCCCCGGTCACTGGCATCCGGCACCAGCACGTCGAGGCCGAACACCTGCTCCAATCGTCCCTTGTAAAAGTCCCGCTCCATCGTGAAAGCCGTGCCAAGCAAGCCGACTTTGCGGAATCCCGCGGCCTTGATCTTCTCGGCTGTCGGATCCGCGATATGGAGCAGAGGAATATCAATGGCCGCCGCAACCGCATCTGCCATCAAATGCATGGTGTTGGTGCACATCAGAACAAAGTCGGCGCCGCCGCTTTCCAATCGGATCGCAGCGTCTTTCATCCTTTTCGTCAGTTCTTCCCAATCGCCTTGATGCTGAAGACGCTCGATCTCGCCGAAATCGACCGACCACATCAGGCTGCGAGCCGAATGAACCCCGCCAAGCCGGTTACGAACCTCGCGATTGATAATCCGGTAGTACTCGGCGGAGCTTTCCCAACTCATGCCGCCGATGAGGCCGATAACTGCCTGCTCGTACATTTTCGGCCTAGTGCTCCACCGCGTCGGGCAGCCCATAGGCTTCCATCTGGGCCCGGACCTGCGCCACGTTATGCGCGAGCACGACAATATCGTGCTTCTTGCCGGTCAGATCGCGGACGTGGTCGTGCAGCAGCGCTTCGGCCTTGAATCCGAGGCCTTCGAAAATCGCGATGGCGCCGGTCTGATCGACCGTCATCTGAACCAGCAGCTTTTCCAGTCCGATGCTCAAAGCGAGGGCAAAGGTTTCCTGCGACAGCGCCCGGCCTACCCCCTGGCCGCGCACATCCGGCGAGACCACGTTACGGATTTCGCCGACATGCGGCGACCATGACAAGGGATCGCGCACGATCGTTCCGCAGCCCACCACCCTTCCCGATTTCACCGCCAGCAGGCTGATGATCGAGCCGCGCTCGATCTCCTTGATCC
>DAINPA010000166.1:0-2373 GCA_036743675.1 Steroidobacteraceae bacterium | reverse complement strand
CGGCGCGATGGCCGCCGCCCGCGTTGAAGTAGACCAGGTCGATTACTTTTGGGGCGCGCGAGTCGTTCATTGACGTGGGGTCCATCCGGCCATAGTGCGCAGTTTATGTGAACGAGGCATGAAAAGGACCCGGCCGTTCCGGATGGCCGCATTATCGGAGGAAATGGTACTGTTTTGGCGAGGACGGCGCTCCTTGAATCCGGTGCACGTTATACTTAAGCCTCGGCCGAATCCCGTGAGTCGACAATGAACGCGAACTTCAAGTCCGTAAAAGTGCAGACCGAGAGCGAACGCCAGGCGCGCATCGATCTCGCCGCCTGTTATCGCCTGGCGGCGCATTTCGGATTGAACGAGGGGATCGACAACCACCTGACCTTGATGGTGCCGGGTCATACGGATCGCTTTCTGCTTGCGCCCTTCGGGCTGCATTGGTCGGAGGTCAAGGCCAGCGATTTCATGGTGATCGATTTCAACGGGCAGATGCTGAGCGGCCGAGGGCCCGTCGAAGACACCGCGCTGTACATTCACTTGCCGGTTCACCGCCTCGCGCCTCGGGCGCGATGCGTGCTGCACACGCATATGCCGTACGCGACCGCGCTCGGCATGCTCGAGAATCCCCGCCTGGAAATGGCGGTGCAGAGCGCGCTCGCCTTCTACGACGATGTCGCCTACGACACCGATTACAACGGGTTTGCATTCGATGCTTCCGAAGGCGAACGCCTGGCGCGGGCGCTCGGGGATAAATCGGTGCTGATGATGGGCAATCACGGTGCGCTCGCAGTGGGCGAGTCGGTGCCGAAGGCGTTCGAGCGGCTGTATTTTCTGGAACGCGCGTGCCAGGCTCAGATACTCGCGCTATCCACCGGGCGCCCCTTGAGGCGGATTCCGGAGCCGGTGGCGAAGGCAACGGCCGCACAATTCGCGGCGGGCGGCGCGGTCGGCGGCCGTGATCGCGCCGAACTGCATTTCGATGCCTTGAAGCGCATGCTCGATCGCACCCAAGCGGACTACGCGAGCTGAACTCTGTCGCTAATCCCGGGGTCGCCGGCGCGCGTGTCACGCGTCCCATCCTTGTGGTGCTGATGCTGGCGACGGTGCTATTCATCAACTACGTGGACCGAGGCGCCGTGCCGACCGCCGCGCCCCTGATCCAGCATGATCTGCATTTGACCAATGAGCAGCTCGGCCGGCTGTTCTCGGCATTTTTCTGGGTCTACGCCCTCATTCAGATTCCGGTGGGGTGGCTGGCCGAGCGCTACGGGGCGCATCGCGTGCTCGCCGCGGGCCTTGTCATCTGGGCGACGGCGACCATGCTGGTGGGTATCGCCAGCAGCTTCGCGATGTTGATCGCGCTTCGCATGATGCTGGGGCTCGGTGAAAGCGCCGGATTCCCCTGCGTCTCGAAACTCCTCGCTTCGGTCGTTCCCATCAAGGGTTTGGGCCAGGCGAACGGCATCGTCGCGTTCGGCTATCTCATCGGTCCCGGCGCCGGTATCTTCGCCGCGGGACTCCTGATCGATCACTTCGGTTGGCGCGGTACCTTCCTGGTCTTCGGCGTGATCTCGCTGCTGTGGCTTGCGCCGTGGTCCGCGGTGAAGCTTCCCGCGCTTGCCACGGCACGGAGCGATGCGCAGACGCCCACCTGGTCGATGGTTCTCAGACAAAAGGGTTTGTGGGGCACGAGCCTCGGACTATTCTCGAGCAACTACGTCTGGTATTTCATGCTGAGCTGGCTTCCGAGCTACCTCGTGAATGAGCGCGGTTTCTCGATGCATGAAATGGAGCACGTGACCACGCTCGGATATCTGATCAACGGCCTGAGCGCGCTCGCCATCGGTTGGAGCATCGACCGCTATGTGGCGCATCGCGGGTCGGCGAATTTCGGCTATAAGCTGGTGATGGTCGTGGCGCACGCGGGCGCGGTGCCGTGCATGCTCGGCATGGCATTAGGGTCTCAATCGACGGCTGTTGCGGCCATGTTCGGGTTTCAGGTGCTGATGGGCGCCTCCTCGCCCGGCATGTATGCGATGTCGCAGATTCTCGCGGGGCCGCGCGCCTCCGGCCGCTGGGTGGGGATTCAAAACTCCATTGGCAACCTTTCGGGCAATATCTCACCCTGGGTCAGCGGCATCATCGTCGACCTCACTGGACATTTCACGCTTGCCTTCATCGCCGCTGCCGTCGTCAGCGCCTTGGGCATCGTGGGCTGGATCGGCATGGTGCCGAAGCTCGCCCCCCTCAAATGGGGAGAATCGCCGACCGCTGCCGCATCACCGGGGGCGATTCTTTAAGGCCGAATACACGGGTGCCGTGCAATGTTTGCGATATGCTCAGTGATCGTTGGGGCATGAGTTAAGCGGGCAATAGGTTGAG
>DAINPA010000165.1:0-2402 GCA_036743675.1 Steroidobacteraceae bacterium | reverse complement strand
GGCTCTCGATCAGCAGGGGATTCATCGGCCGGCCGCAATCCTGGACGGCCACCACACGCTCAACCCGAATAATACCGGTCTCGGTGTCGACGGCGACCGCAGCAAACTGCACGCCACCGAGATCCTGTTGAGCTATCGCGGCATCTTCCATACGGCGGCGAAAGCCGGCGTAATCGTCGCTGCGGGAAGCGATCGCACTGATTCGGTCCGTGCGCAGCCGCCCCGCGGCTTCGGCAAAGCTCATGCTGCGGCTCAGTTCGTGTCGAACAAGGATGCGTCCGTCTCGGGCAACTAAATCTTGGGGAGCAGCGTTCAGGGCGAGCGCTGCCTCGCGAAAAAGCGATTGCAGAACCTGCGAGGCGGCGGTGCGGGCTGCCGGGGTGATGGACGCGGTCGTGCGGCTGCCGTACGAAGGCGGCCCACCCGGAAACTCGGTGTCGCCGATCCGAACGGTAATCTGTTCGACATGAAGTCCGAGCACTTCGGCGACGACCTGGGCCATCACCGTGCCGATTCCGGTTCCGATATCCTGCACGCCCGACAGAATTTCCACCGAACCGTCGCGCATGATGCGAACTTCACAGGCGCAATTGATCTGCACATTGGCGCCCCAGAGCGACTGCGCAACTCCAAGACCACGCTTTATCGGCCCGGCATCGGCGCCGGGTGCGTGCCTTTGCTGCCATCCAATTCGCTCCGCGCCAATGCGGCGCTCTTCGCGTCGAACCGGGCTCAGATCGATCCTGTCGCGCAAGGCAAGCGGATCGATCGAAAGCCGCTCGGCCAGATCGTCGATTGCCTGTTCCACAGCCCATGCGCCCGGCGTATTGCCGGGTCCACGCATCGCGCAGCCAGGACCCGCATTGATGAACACATCATGCTGTGCGGCCTCGTAATTCGCGCAAGCATACATCGCCTGTGCCACGTTGCCGATGCCGGCTCCGACGGCAGTGCCGGCGGTGCCGTAGCTTACCAGGGAGATTGCGGTCAGCGCGCCGTCGCGCCTGGCGCCGATGCGGAGGCGCTGCCAAGTGCTCGGACGGTTGCCCGAATCCATTTGCTCTTCCTTGCGATCGAGGACGATGCGCACCGGCGCCTGAGCCTGACGCGACAAGGCGACGGCGACACGGCCGTAATTGCCGAGCGACGATTTTGAACCAAAGCCGCCGCCCATGCCGTCGACGATCACGCGGACGCTATTCAACGGCAGGCCGAAGGTCTCCGCGAGCTCGTGTCGCACGCCCGCGGTGAACTGCGTTGACATGTAGACGGTCAGTCCGTCCGCGCGCCAATCCGCGACGATCGCGTGCGGCTCGAGGCAACAATGCGTCTGTACTTGGGTGCGAAACTCGCCCTCAACTACGACGTCGGCTTGTGCAAAACCCTGGGTGGGATCGCCGCGAACGTCAGTTGCAGGCCCACGGACATTGCCATTGAGCGGCAGACCCGCCGCCGCGGGAAATCCCGAGACATGGCCCTTGGGCGCTGAAGCGCTGTCGTAAACCGGGTGCGATGCCGGCTCGCGTGCCCTATCCATGTCCACGACAAACGGAAGCGGCTTGTAGTCGATGCGAATGAGGCGCAGCGCCTGCTCGGCCGCGGCCATGGTCACGGCGGCGATTGAGACAATGGGTGCGCCGATATAGCGGACGATCGCGGTGGCGGGATCGCCGGGGGTAACGAGTGGAATGATGGCGCGGACATCGGGATGTCGCGCAGCCGCCGTGCTGTCGATGGCGCGAACTTCGGCATGGGGCAGGGACGAGCGCAAGATACGGCCATGCAGCATGCCGGGAAGCGCGATATCAACCGTAAAGCGGGTGGCGCCCGTGACCTTCGCGCGCCCGTTCTGCCTCGGAACCGGTTTGCCGATCACGGAGAGAAGGGCATTCGGGGCCAGCGGCGAGGGCTCCTCGACCGGGACCCGCCGCTCCACTTCACCCAAGCCGACGCTTGCGATGCCGTAGGGAAAGTTTTCGGTGCGGGTTGTCGCGTCGGAAGCCATGGTCTCACGCCTTTCGGGCCGAGGCCGCCGCGAGCGTCGCGGTGACGACATGCGGGTAGGCGCCACAACGACAGAAATGACCGCTGATTGCGGTATTGACGTCATCAGCAGTTGGATCGGATTTATGCTCCAGCAGCGCCGCGCAGCTCATCACCATGCCGGGGGTACAGAAGCCGCATTGCAGGGCGTCATGCTCGATGAATGCGGTTTGCACCGGGTGCAGCTTGTCGCCGACCGCAAGTCCCTCGATCGTCGTCACGCTACGAGCGCCGACCTCGATGGCCAGCATCATGCAGGCGCAGATGGTGACGCCGTCGAGCCAGACCGTACAGGCTGAACAGGCACCTCGATTGCATGCGATCTTGGTGCCGGTGAGCCCAAGCGGGCCACGCAAGGC
>DAINPA010000164.1:0-2506 GCA_036743675.1 Steroidobacteraceae bacterium | reverse complement strand
TGGCGGAGAGGGTGGGATTCGAACCCACGTGCCGGAATTACCCGACCATCCGATTTCGAGTCGGCGCCGTTATGACCACTTCGGTACCTCTCCGTTAACTTAAAATTGGCTCGCGATTACTTAAGCATTTCGGGCGTTAACTTAAGCTTTTTCGTCTTGTGACCGGCTAGACGACCCACGTGGAAATGCATTTGTCAAGGGTCCGTTGATACCAATTTCAGGTTATTCTAACGCATCGGCATAGGGCCCGCCTCTAGATCAAGGCCAGGCCTGCCTCACGGAATCCATACAGCTCACGACCGTGCGTAAATTAAACATTTCAACAACTTGGCGGGGATGGTCGAAGATCAGTATCGCGGTGTCGGCCGCCCTGATGCTGGGCACCTGCGCGCCCCTACCGAGCGTGATCCACCAGATCAAGACGCTCGGCGAACTGCGCGTCGCGACACGCTACAGCCCGTTGACGTTCTATATAGGAGCGGACGGCCTGCCGGCGGGCGCCGAGTACGAACTTGCGCGCAGCTTCGCCGACGAGCTCGGTGTGAAGCTGAAGATCATGCCCCTCGACAGTTATTCAGAAATCTACGCCGCTTTGAACACCGGACGCGCTCATTTGGCAGCGGCCGGATTGAAGGTACCGGCGCAATCCGTCCCCGGCGTTGAATTTGCGCCTGCCTACCAGCGTGTGCGCGAGCATTTGATCTACCGCAAGGGTGCGACGCGCCCGGGCTCGCTCGCAGAGATCGGCAATGCCGATCTGGAAATTGCGGCGAGCAGCTCCCATGCGGGGACGTTGAGTGCGGCCCGAAGCTCATTGCCGCAGCTCGTGTGGGTGGAAAATGCCAGCAGCGACTCGCTGGCCCTTTTGGATGCCGTGGCAGACGGGACCGTCGATTATACGATTGCAGACTCCACCGAGTTCGCGCTGGCGCACGATGAACATCCGGACTTGCGCATCGCATTCGATTTTCCGGGCGAGCAATCGATGGCGTGGGCGGCAAGTGCGCGCGATGAGCGATTCGTGAAAGACATAAGCGCTTATTTCACGCGTCTGTACCGAAACGGCGAGCTGGCGACCATCGTCAACCGGTACTACGACCGCCCCGAGGAGCTCGAATTCGCGGGCGCCCAAGGTTTCATGCTTCATTTGCAAAGTCGCCTGCCGCTCTATAAGAAATGGTTTGAAGAGGCAGCCAAGCAGAGCAGCCAGGATTGGCGGCTGTTGGCCGCCATCGGCTATCAGGAATCCAAGTGGAATCCGCGCGCCTCCTCAGGGGCAGGTGCCGTGGGCTTAATGCAGCTGACCTCGGTATCGGCGACCGCCGTCAAGGTCGCCAATCCGACCGATGCGCGGCAGAGCATTTTCGGCGGCGCCCGCTATTTCAGGCAGGTTTACCAGAAGATCCCGGCTCACGTGCCGGAGCCGGATCGAACCTGGTTCGCCCTCGCCGCCTACAACATCGGATACGGACATTTGGAAGATGCGCGCGTGCTTGCGCAAAAGGCCGGACACGACCCGGATTCATGGCAGGAAGTGAAGAAGTTTCTTCCACTCCTGGAAGAAGAATATTGGTATACGCAGACTTTGAACGGCTACGCCCACGGTTGGGAGCCGGTGCGCTATGTCGACAACGTGCGCAACTATCGCGATATGCTCGAATGGGCCTGGGGCGGCAACGGCGGCGGCACAGCCTCGCTCAATTAACCTCGGGCCGCATTCGCTACTACATCCCGCCGCATCAGCGGCGTGCCTCGAAAAAGCGCCGCAACAGTGCGCTGCACGCCACCGCGCAAACTCCGCCGAAAATGTCCAGGCGATGCGCCAGTCGAGGTTCGCGGGGCAGATCAAACACACTGCCACAGGCGCCCGCCTTTCGATCCCAGGCACCGAAGACCACCCGCGCCACCCGGGCGTTGATGGCGGCGCCGACGCACATCGCGCACGGCTCCAACGTCACATATAGGGTTGCCGTTTCGAGCCGGTAGTTCCGCTCGCGGGTGGCCGCGGCGCGCAGCGCGACTATTTCCGCGTGCGCGGTCGGATCGTGTGACGCAATCGGGCTGTTCCAGCCCTCCCCGATCACCCGTCCGCCAAGCACCACAAGCGCGCCCACGGGCACCTCGTTCAATTCATAGGCGCGACGCGCCAGCACGAGAGCGCGCTGCATGCAGTCGACGTCGGTGAGTATTTCATCTGCGGCCATGATTCAGCTCGACCGCATATGGCGCCCCGCGAACAATATCGCATACAGGGCCAACAGCGCGGTTGCGCTCAGTGCCAACGAATTGTGAACCCCAAGGCTTGCGCCGAGCAAGCCGACCGACAGACCGCTGAATGTGCGCAATCCCATGGCCGACATCGAGAATACTCCGATCACGCGTCCACGCATCTCTCCCGGCGCATTGATCTGCACCAGTGCCTGCGCCATCGAATTGAATGCGAGCTCTGCGAATCCGGCCGCGAACAATAATATCAGCGCCACCGCGTAGATGTTTGCGCGCGCAA
>DAINPA010000163.1:0-2509 GCA_036743675.1 Steroidobacteraceae bacterium | reverse complement strand
TTATTGGCGCTCCCTACGGGAGGCGAACCCGTGTTACAGCCTTGCAAAGAACTGTACGTCCGGATACTCGCGAACAGCGTAAGCGACTGCCGCCGCGGCACGAGCCATAGTTACGTCGACGTCGGCAAGGGCGGCGCGATCGGCTACCGCCGAGCTGTAGTGACTTTACTCAGCTGCCGGCTGCCAATCCGATTTTTTGAGCAATTCAGTATCGCAGGATTAGGGAGCGGCGAGCGCACCGATACCCGGCAAGTTCGGAACTTTCGCCACCCGCTCTTGCGAGAAACGACTGCGTTTCAATGATTTCTCGCCGTGAATATTGCGGCGCATCGCCCGATAAAACACACTCAACCAATCAGGACTCAAGAGGCAAGGGATGACCATCGCCACCGTACTCAGCCGAGCACAGCGCGGAATCGATGCACCTCAGGTGCGAGTCGAAGTCGACATCGGCTCCGGACTCCCAGCCTTCAACATCGTCGGTCTGCCGGAAGCCGTGGTAAAGGAGAGCAAGGATCGTGTGCGGGCTGCCCTCACCAACTCCGATTTTCAATTCCCGTCGGGGCGGATTACCGTCAACCTAGCGCCCGCCGACCTGCCCAAGGAAGGCGGCCGTTTCGATTTCCCCATCGCCATCGGCATTCTGAGTGCCTCCGGTCAACTGGCCGACGTCCGTTCCGAGCTGCAAGGATGCGAACTCTACGGCGAGCTATCGTTGAGCGGCGAGTTGCGGTCGATGAAGGGGGTGCTGCCGGCGGCCCTCGCCGCTTCCATCGCTCGGCACCCCGTGATCGTGCCCCACACCAACGCTGCCGAGGCCGCCTTGGTCAAGGATTGTGAGGTGATCGCGGCGCGAGACATTCTGGAAGTTTGCGCTCATTTCGGGGGCTCCGGCCGCATGGGGTTTTATCGAGCAGAGCCGCCGTCTGGAACACCGACAGAGCTGCCGGATTTGTGTGACGTGCGCGGCCAGCCGCATGCCAGGCGCGCTTTGGAAATCGCAGCCTCGGGTCGGCACAGTCTGTTGTTGATAGGGCCGCCGGGGGCGGGAAAGAGCATGTTAGCGCAGCGGCTGCCCGGCATCCTGCCGCCGATGAACGACGCGGAAGCTATGGAGGTGGCGGCCCTGCGCTCGATTGCGGGCCGTCCGCTGAAGCCGAGCGAGTGGTGCAGGCGGCCATTGCGCAGTCCGCATCACACGGCCTCGGCCGCGGCCCTCGTTGGTGGAGGTTTCCACCCGCGGCCCGGAGAGATTTCCCTGGCCCACAACGGCGTATTGTTTCTCGATGAACTGCCGGAATTCGAGAGGCACGTGCTGGAAGTGCTGCGCGAACCGCTGGAAGCCGGCGCGATTACGATTTCGCGTGCGGGATGCCAGGCGGAATTTCCTGCGCGCTTCCAGATGATCGCGGCGATGAACCCTTGTCCTTGTGGTTATCTCGGCGACCCGGTCGGTAGCTGTCACTGCACCGCCGAGCAGGTGCAACGCTATCGCACCCGCATTTCGGGTCCGCTGCTCGATCGTCTGGACCTGCACGTGCACATTCCGCGCGTAGAGTTCAAGAGCCTGCGCGAGTCAAGTGGTGGCGGCGAAGCCAGCACAGAGGTCGCCGCTCGCGTCATGCGGACGCGAGAGTTGCAGATTCAGCGGCAGGGGGCTTGCAACGCCCACCTGAACAATGCGGCGGTGGAGCGTTACTGTACGCCGAACGCCGCCGGCCTTGAGATACTGGAGCGCGCCATGCAGCGCCTCGCTTTGTCGGCTCGCGGATACCACCGTGTCTTGAAGGTGGCGCGTACCATCGCCGATATGAGTGGCCGGTCGCAGATCGAAGCGGGACACGTCGCCGAAGCCGCGGCGTTACGGTCGCTGGATCGGAGCCACGACGGCAGCGGCAAGTCCAGGGCGCTGTTTTAATCCAATGTGCGGCGGGAATTCCCGCAAACCGAAAAGGCCCGGGCGAGTGCAGATGCGATTCTGCGCCTGTGCTCCGCAACTATTCGATGCGGTGGTCATCCAGCTGATTTCGAACCCCGATTCGAGCCGTCGCGTTGCCCGACCCCGCTCACTGTAGTACCGTATAGCTTAATATCTACACGTGGTGATTCATGCCGCTGAACATCCGAAGTAAACAGGCGGAAGAGCTTGCTGGCGCGCTAGCAAAGCTCACTGGAGAGACCAAGACCGAGGCAGTTACTCAAGCGCTACGCGAGCGTATTGAGCGCGTCCGTCGGGCCCGCTCGAAGCGCAGACTCGCCGACGAACTGGATGGAATCGCCATGCATTGCGCGGCTCTTCCGGTGCAGGATCCGCGCAGCGCCGACGAGATCCTTGGCTATGACGAGTTTGGAATTCCACGCTGATGGTGATCGATACTTCGGCTCTACTGGCCATACTCCAAAATGAGCCCGAGCGCCGTGCATTCAACGAGGCTATCGAAGCGGCCGAGACTCGTCGAGTTTGAGAAAAGACTTGCCGTAGCCGCTGGACCCGCGGACATTGGGGGCA
>DAINPA010000162.1:0-2515 GCA_036743675.1 Steroidobacteraceae bacterium | reverse complement strand
TGTGCAGAGACCGCCGCGTCCGGCCTCGATGCGGCCACCGTCGTGTCCGAGGGCAAGCGGTTGGATAGCGAAGATGCCTTCGCGTGCACGACGCGGCTCATCGATCTTGAGCATGCCGCCGACGCGGCGGAACGGGCCATCACCGCGCTCGTATTTCGCAGCGACTTCGACTTGAAATCTGGCCTCTCCGTCCTCGAACTCGGGCGCGCACTCGAGCGCGCTACCGACCGAATGGCGGCGATCGGTTATCTCCTGCACACGCACGTCATGGCGGATTTGTCCGCTTGAGAACGAGGCACTAATGGTGGACGTCGTCACGATCGCCGCTGGTATCGGCCAAGCCCCTTCGGCGGAGGAGATTGGCGCCAAGGCGGCCAATCTCGCTCGGGTGGCGATGCTCGGATTACCGGTCCCTCCCGCGTTCGTGCTGCCCGTTCAGCTCGGCACTGAAATCATCCAGGGTGATCGCCAGGCCGAGGCTGAGCTGACCGACAGCCTCGCCAAGGGGATCCAGTGGCTGGAATCGGCGACCGGAAAACGCTTCGGAGACCGCCGCCGGCCATTGCTAGTGTCGGTCCGTTCCGGGGCTGCTCGATCGATGCCCGGAATGTTGGATACCGTGCTCAACGTCGGCTGCACGGTGGCGGCGACCCATGGCCTGATCAGGATGACAGGCAACCCCCGGTTTGCGTGGGATTGCCGCCGACGATTCCTCGAAAGCTACGTCGATACCGTTCTCGGCTTGGGCGCCGCGCCCTTTACGGCACGACTTAATACGTTGGTTGCCGAAGAACCTGTTGATAGTGATCGGGATCTTGACGGTGAAGCGCTCGAACGCCTGGCCGCGGCGTACGAAGCGCTGATTGCCGATTTCAATACCGAAGTGTCTGACGAGGCAATCGACCAACTGACCGCCTCGGCCCGTGCAGTCTATCGGTCATGGACCGGCGGCCGCGCGCGCACCTATCGTCGGCTGCAAGGGCTGGATCATTTGCCTGGGACCGCGGTTATGGTCCAGGCAATGGTTTTCGGCAATTGCGGGATCACATCGGGCGCCGGGGTGGCGTTCTCCCGCAATCCTTCAACTGGCGCCACCCAATCCGTCATCGACATGCTGTTCGACGCGCAGGGTGAGGACGTGGTGTCGGGGCGCCGCACCCCGGAGACCGAGTCGTCCATCGCTCATCTGCTGCCCGCGCTCGCGAATGAACTGAACTGTGCCCTCTTGCGACTTGAACGCGAATTTCGCGACGTGCAGGACGTCGAGTTCACGATCGAAGATGACCGGCTGTGGATCCTGCAGACCCGGTCTGCAAAGCGGACGCCACGAGCCGCCCTGCGTTTCGCGGTGGACCTTGTGCGCGAGGGTGTCATTTCGCAGGAGGAGGGCAAACAGCGACTGAGCGGCCTCGACCTTGGGGCAGTTGCCATCGCCCGGTTCGTTGAAGTAGGTGGGCCTGTTGCTCGCGGAATTGGCGCCGCAGCGGGGGTCGCCGTCGGCCGCGCCGCTTTTGATTCGGAAGCCGCAGAACGACGGGCCGCCAGCGGAGATCGGGTCATCCTCGTGCGTCCCGATATAAGCACCGCCGACATCGCCGGGCTGGCGGTTTGCGAAGGGATCATGACAGCGTCCGGCGGACGTACTGCTCACGCAGCGTTGGTCGCGCGCCAGATGGGAAAAGCGTGTGTCGTCGGCTGTGACGGGCTCACAGTGGATCTGCGTAAGCGTCGCGCGCAGCTCGCCGAGGCAACGATCGAAGAAGGCGGCTGGCTATCGATCGATGGCGATAGTGGGAATGTCTTCTTCGGCCAACGTGAGATTGTAACCGAAAGACCGGAGGCGGAGTTGGCTGAAATTGCTCAGTGGCAGACGGACAATCAAACGCCGCCGGCTCGAAAAGGCACTCGCGATTCCATTGCAGCCGGTGCAGAAATCCAATCTCGTTCAGATCCGCCGCTTAGTGCGATCAAGGGGCAGCGGCGATGATCACGAGAACATCCACTAGTCTTTTTCGGGCTTGATAGTGCGCCCGACGAGCACAGCTTTATGGCTTTCGACACCGGCGTGGAACATCCTCGCACGAGAGTTCGTGTTGAGCAGCCCCGGGCAGCCTTAGCTCTTGCTGATATAGGTCAAAAGTTCACGAGCCACGGCGTCATATATTGATTTAACCACGAGCTGCCGAGCGCCAACCCGAAGTGGGCGCTTAATACCCGCTGTTTTGTGTGGGAGCTACAGTCTGCCGAATGCCGCAGGAGATCGAACTCAAGCTTGCGGTTGGTCCGCGCGACGTCCCGCGGCTGCGCGACAGCCCGATTCTGCGCGCGTTGAACCTCAAGCACACGGCCCGCCAACGTCTTGTCAGTACCTATTACGACACTCCGTCCTTGTCGCTCCTGCGGAGCGCCATCATTCTCCGGGTGCGCAAGATCGGGCGCCGGCGCGTGCAATCCGTCAAAATGAATGCAGCTGAGAGTGGGGGTCTCGCTCGACGTATCGAATTGGAGAGCTCGA
>DAINPA010000161.1:0-2551 GCA_036743675.1 Steroidobacteraceae bacterium | reverse complement strand
TCGCGAAGATGACGGGGATCGAATTCCACGTCGAGGGCCCGGTCGGCCAATTTGCAATCGGTCGCGGCAGGAAACCGGAGGCCTCCGACTGACAATCCAACGGCGCCGGCGTGCCTCCGGGCAACAGGCACGCAAGAACTGACCAGGTCTGCTTCTCACGATATGCTCGAGGGCCGGTCAGCTTACCGCCGCCGAGGGGGACTGGCGTCAGAGCCGCGCATGTTGCTTTCGATCGCATTCCGCAATTCGGCGAGGGTCTCCGCGGAGCCGACGAACAGATCAGAAGGAATCCGCCGCGCCTTCATCAGCTCAAGATGTATCCGCTCCTGTGCGTCTACGTTGAGACCTATTCCGGCCAGGTATTGCAGGCGCAGGTCGCGATCCGTGTTGATCGCCGCGCCCTTCAGCCACGCCGAAAGATCGGGACCGCGGCCGGCATAACTCGACAGCAAATCAATCGCCGATACAAAACCGATATCGCGCAGGGATTTGGCGGCGCGCGCGTTGTCGATGCGATCGAATCGTTGCACTACCTCATCGACATTGATCGGCGCGGGATCGACCTGGCCGAACAGCACCACGTCGCCGCCGTTGTCTCGGTCGTTGATCCAAACGATTGCCTTTGGAAAGACGGCGAAGAATGTTGCCATCTCGCTCTTCACCGCCTCGATCGTGGTCTCGTCGAGCGGAACCCAGTGCGTGACCACTCCGCCCGGCTTGAGATGCCGCTTCACGTGTTCAAAATACTCCCGCGTATAGAGTGCGGCCGAGCCCTTGACCCACGGGTGAATCGGGTCACTGGTGATGATGTCGAACTGCTCCTTGGAAGTAAGGATGAAGCCGCGAGCGTCGTCGTAAACCATCTCGACCCGCGGGTCCTTCATCACGTTGAAGTTTTGCTCGCTGAAAAAGCCCGAGACCATCCGCGGGATAAGCGGCTCGATTTCACAGATCACGATGCGCTCGATCTCGGGGTAGGCGACGAAGCTGCCGGCCGTGACCCCGGCGCCGAAGCCGACGACGAGCACGGATCGCGGTTTTGGTCCCAGCAGCATCGGCAGGTTGCCGAGCATGCGCTGCAGGCGCATGTCGATCGGATGGGTCCCTGCTTCGGTTTTGCCGCTGACATGGAAATAGCGGGTCCCCTCCTCGTCCTCCGACACCGCCACCGACGCATTCATTCCCTCGCCGACGTAAAGCATCTTCGGCTCGTAATTCGGGTTCATGATCGTGCGGCCGAAGGCGTATAGCTCGCCAGGAACGGGCGGCACGCCGTAGGCAAGCACCGCGGCCGCGATCGGGACGGCAACGACGGCGCCCAGGACCGCAGTGACGGGCACGCGCCGGCCGGCGGCGGGGACGCCCGCGCGCAGCCTTGCCAGCAGGATCAGCATGGCGGCGACCGCCGCGGCGGCAATCAGAATCCGCTGCGACCATAGCGTGCCGACCGCCGGGATGAGGATCAGGCTGAAGCCGACCGCGCCGACAATCGCGCCGACCGTATTCGCCGCATAGACAGCCCCGACCATCCGTCCCGAATCCTCATGCTGGGGAGCCGCAGCCGCGAGTGCGAGCGGAAAGCTCGCCCCCCACAGGCAGGCCGCCGGAAGCACGGCCCATAGGCACCGCGCCAGATCGAGCTGGAACGTCAACCACGGATTGATGCTGAGCCGCGGATCGACCGGCCAGTAAGGCAGCCAGGCGTCGATGCTGAATGCAGCCCAGGCGATGGCGGCGACCAGCAAAAACTGGCACCAGCCGAGCATGACCAGCGAATTTCTTGCGTTGCGCACAAGCAGCGATCCGGCACTGCTCCCGAGTCCGAGCCCGAGCAGAAACACCGCCAGAATGATCGAGAACGTATAGACCGACGGGCCGAGCAGCAGCGACAACAGCCGCGTCCAGACAACTTGGGCCCCGAGCGCGGTCAATCCCGAGATTGCGATTGTCAGGTAAGCGGCCATGGATTCCAATCGCAGCGGTGCACGATCTGCGGCTGCCGGTGCGGGGGGCGCTCGATGCGGAGCAAAAGCCGCGAGCAGAAACGCCAGCGCGGCGCCGAGCGCGTTGATGGCAGCGGCGACGAAGGTCGCGGTCGCCATGTCGTATAGCCGCAGCAGATAGAACCCGGCCAGCAGGCAGCCGAAGACGGCGCCGGCCAGATTGCCGGTATAGAGAATCCCCAGCCAGGACACGCCCTGGGGCGTGTTCTCGACCCAACGCGCCGCGCACGGCAGGGTTGCCCCCATCAGCACCGTCGGCGCCAGCAGGAATGCCGCGCACAGCAGCGCTCGGAACGAGATGCCGGTGAAGCCTTGACCGGCGATGCTCGCGTAAAGGTCGGCTGCCGGTGGAAGAAAATACAAGACCAGGATGGCGATCAGGCCGATGCCGAGCTCCAAGGCCGCATAGACCCTGAGCGGATGGAAAGAGGCCGGAATGATGCGAGCCAAGGCGAGGCTGCCGAGGCACATCCCGCCCATGAAAGTCCCCAGCAGCACCGCAAGCGAGGTGGCAGTCGAGCCAATGATGAATTCGAGGAGCTGAAACC
>DAINPA010000160.1:0-2567 GCA_036743675.1 Steroidobacteraceae bacterium | reverse complement strand
TGATGCAGCCGTTCGATGCCGCGGTTTCGGCGAGCAGCGGCGACCTCTGGGCCGACTTGACGTTGGGTACCAGCACATACAACCCCCTGATATTGCCTTCAGGCAAGACCGGTATTATCACGGTGACCATCACGCCCGATGCGAATCAGGTGGGCAACACCATTACCGGATTCGTGTATATCGATACGTTCAACCCTTACGTCTTCACCGGCGACGAGGTGGTGCGGATTCCGTACAGCTACACGATCGTCAAATAGTTTAAGGCGGCGGCCTCCTCCCGCGCCGCACGGGAGGAGGCGCACGGCCCTGCGATCGCCCACGCAGGCAGTCGCCGTAGGCCGGTGCTTACACAAATTCGACGCTGCCTGCTCTGAAAAACCCAACGCCCGGGCCCCGGCTCGGCTAGAATCCGCGGCCGGCATGGGCAGTCACTTGAGTCCGCGCCATTCACCCCGCGCGGGGAGGCCGCTTCGCGGCAGCTCAAGACATCGCGGGCGCAATCCCACGAGCGGAGAACCCCGGCTCAGTGTGGGCGCGGCCATGGCCGCATTTCTCGTAATCATTGGATATAAATGCTTTCCACCTCCAACGTCGCCATTCAGTTCGGCGCGAAACCGCTGTTTGAACAGGTCACGGTCAAGTTCGCCGACGGCAACCGCTATGGGCTCATCGGTGCGAACGGATCCGGCAAGTCCACCCTGATGAAGGTGCTCGGCGGCGAACTGGAGGCCAGCGCCGGCGACGTCATGCTGCAGGCGGGCATGCGCCTCGGCAGATTGAATCAGAACCAATTCGCCTACGAGGATGAGCGGGTGCTCGATGTGGTGATGCGCGGCCATGCGGAACTGTGGGAGGCGATGCGGCAGCGCGACCTCATATACGCGGACCCGAATGCGACCGATGCGGACTATATGAAGGCGGCCGAGCTCGAGGGCGTATTCGCCGAGTACGGCGGCTACGATGCCGAGGCGCGCGCCGGCAGCATTTTGGCCGACGCCGGCATTCCCGAATCGCGCCACAACGGACCCATGCGCGAGGTGCCTCCCGGCTTGAAATTGCGCGTGCTGCTCGCGCAAGCACTGTTCTCGCGCCCAGATGTGCTGCTGCTCGATGAGCCGACCAACAATCTGGACATTCATTCGATCCGCTGGCTCGAGGGCGCGCTCAATAACTACGATGCCACCATGGTCATCATCAGCCACGACCGGCATTTTCTAAATCAGGTGTGCACGCACATCGCCGATCTCGATTTTCAGCAGCTCAAGATCTATCCCGGCAACTACGACGATTTCATGCTGGCATCGGTGCAGGCGCGGGCGCGCGTCGAGGCCGCGAACGCCAAGGCCAAGGACCGGATCTCGGACCTGCAGGAGTTCGTGCGGCGATTCTCCGCCAACGCCTCGAAGGCGCGGCAGGCGACCTCGCGCAAGAAGCAGCTGGAGAAGATCAAGATCGAGGAAATCAGACCCTCGTCGCGCCAGAACCCCTATATCCGCTTCGAGCAGGGCAAGAAGCTGTATCGCTCGGCGGTGTCGGTCGACAAGTTGAGTTTCAGCTACCCGGGTCCCGACGGAGAAGTGCTCAAGAACCTCACGGTCAACATCGAAGCCGGCGAGCGTGTCGCCGTCATCGGTCCGAACGGGGTGGGCAAGACGACGCTGATGCGCTGCCTCGCCGGCGAACTGACCCCCTCGGCCGGGCGCATCACCTGGGTCGAAAATGCCCAGCCGGGATACATGCCGCAGGACCCGCAAGCGGAGTTCGAATTGAAAATGGACCTCTTCAGCTGGATGTCGCGCTATACGGGCAAGGCGGATGACGACCAGCTGGTTCGCGCGACCTTAGGCAGACTGCTGTTTTCGGGAGACGAGACCAAGAAGTCGGTGAAGGTTCTGTCCGGCGGCGAGAAGGGCCGGATGATCTACGGCAAACTGATGCTCACCAAACCCAATGTGCTGCTGATGGACGAACCGACCAATCACATGGACATGGAAACCATAGAATCGCTGCAGATCGGCCTCGAGCACTATGCCGGAACGCTCATCTTCGTATCGCACGACCGGGAGTTCGTGGGCGGACTCGCGACTCGCGTGATCGAGTTGAAGCCCGGCGGCGGCATGGTCGACTTCAGGGGCACCTACGACGAATACCTGAAGGCGCAGGGCATCGAACCCTAATAGTCCGCGCGCCTCAGCCGGTTCCGGTGGTGCCGAACGGCAATCTGCCCAATAGTTCTGCCGCGCCGTTCCAAAACACCTGGATGCCGATACAGAACAGCAGGAACGCCGACAGGCGCACGATGATCGTGGTGCCGGTGGCGCCGATGAAATCCGCGAGCCGCACCGAATTGCGGTAGGCCAGATAAACCAACAGCACGAGCAGCAGCACCGCCGCCAGGGTTTCGCCGAAAAAGGCGAACGAGGACACGTGAAATCCGCTCGGGCGGCCCGCGCCGATGGAGATTGCGACCGAGATGGTGCCGGGTCCCGTGGTGAGCGGCATCGTCAAGGGATAGAAGGCGAGCCGGCTCGGCGGCACGTCGGTCGAGCGCGGGTACGGCGTCTCGC
>DAINPA010000159.1:0-2579 GCA_036743675.1 Steroidobacteraceae bacterium | reverse complement strand
GCCCCACGATAGCCACCGTACGCCCCACGATAGCCGCCGTATGTCGCATGTGCCCCGTAGGTCGGCGCGCCGTGATAAGCGCCGCCGGGGACACTGTAGCCGCGCGCCCCGCCGCCATAGGCCCCGCGCGCATAGGCAGCATGGGCTGCGCCCCGCGAATACCCGCCGCCGCCCGCATTGGCCGCCGCATGACCGCCCCCGCTGACGTGTCCACCGCCTGTATAGCCACCGCCGGCGTGCCCGCCGCCCACGTGTCCGCCTGCGCTGCCATGTGCTTGCGCAAACGCCGACGCCGCCAGCATCAGGGCTGGGCCCAAAACTCCGGCTGCCAGATACCGTCGTCTGTTCATGATTGCACCCTCCGGACAAGCCACTCGGGCGGCAAAATAATCCTTAATTTGAATAACGCGGATCAGGCCATTTGGTGCACAGGACTGATTCGGAACGCGCGCTGCCCGCGGCCGTGCAGCGACTGCGCGCCCGCAGGAAGCCGCCGGCACACTCAATTCACTCGCCATGCCGCATTGAACATAAGGTAGGCGACGCGGCCGGGTGCGGCTTCGAAATAGCGCGCATTGCTCTCGTTCACGATCACGGAGCCGACATAGGCCCGGTTGGCGAGGTTATCCAGGCGAGCGAATTCGCTGAATCGCCAGCCTCCGGTTTCCTGTTCTAGGCCGGCCCGCAGATTCCACACCCAATAGCCCGCGGCCGCGGCCGTGTTGCGGTCATTGGCATAGATTTGTGCCCGCCCCTGAGTCTCGATCATGGCTGAGAAACCCAATGGGGCATAAGACCAATTCAGATCCGCGTACAGCGCATTCATGGGCACCGCGGGCAGGTAGCTGCCCGGCTCGACGATCGCCGGTTTGCACGGCGTGCCGACACAGGTCGCATAGGGTTGGTCCACGACGGCCCGAATATAAGTGTAGGCCACCCGCGCGCCGAATCCTCCCGCCCAGGCCGCGTCGACGGTAAGTTCGGCCCCGCGCCGCGTGGTCTCGCCGATGTTTTGTTCGACCGCCCGGCCGTTGAAATTCTGCAGCACCGCGAGTTCATCGCGGGTTTGGATATAGAAGGCGGCAAGTTCGGTGCGCACCTGGCCCGATGTCTGCTTGATGCCGACCTCGTAATTGTTGCTGCGCGCCGGTTGCAGCCCGATATTGAGCCCCGGCAGGCTCCCATCGGAGGAGCGATACGCGAGGTCGTTCAGCGTCGGCGTTTCGAAACCCTTGCCGTACGAGGCGTACAGATTGAGCGCCGGGCTCGCATGAAAGAGCACGGCCGCCACCGGGTCGACCGCCGTATAACGGACGCTGCTGTGCGGCTGTGCGGCACCCGGCATATCGTCGTTCGAACTCACCTCGACCAGGTTGTTGCGCACACCCGCCGTGAGGCGCCACCTTGCATCGGGGTCCCACTGCCCCTGCAGATATTGATCGAAGTCGTACACATGATTCGATTCGTTGCGACGCAGTGCGCCTTGCACACCGAGGTCGTTGCCGACGTAATTCAAATATCCCATGCGCTGTTCTTGCAGATCGTCGTAGGCGAGCCCCGCCACGGTCTGCAGCGCAGCGCCGCCGAGCGTACGCCGGTCCGTCACGTGCGCATCGATGCCCGAAAAATCATGGGTCAGCGCGATGACTCCGCCCGGATACAGCGGCCTCGCCTCCTCGGTCGCCTGCGGAATCGCTTGAAACTGCGTGGTGGCCCGATGCCCCGCATAGAGGGTCGCGGACAGATCGTCGGCGGTGCCGAGCTCGTCGTCGAACAGTGCGCCGATCTGCTCCTGATCGAGCGACTTGCGCGTGTTGTACGGCACCGCGCCGGTGCCGGCTTGACTCGGGTTTGCCGAAAGCTGCGCCTGCGTGAGTCCCAGAGGATCCTGCACGAACGGGGTTTCGACCACGTTCGCCACCAGCGTCAAGGTGGCCGCCGAACTCACCGGGAAGCGCAGCTTGGCGTTGAAATTGTCGCGCTCCGCGTTGCTGTGAAAACGATAGCCGTCGGTTTGAAAATGCACGGCGTCAACCACGTAGTTGACCACGCCGTCGTCGCCCGTCGTCTTCAGCGCATAGCGCTGGGTGTTGAACGTGCCGTACTGCGCCGTGCCGTCGATGAAGTAGCCCGGCTTCGCATCCTCGGTGAACAGTGCGATCACACCGCCCGAAGAATTTCCGTAGAGCGCCGAGAACGGACCGCGCAGCACTTCCATGCGGCCGGCCGATCCCAAATCGAATTGTGAGAACTGGCCCTGGCCGTCGGGCATGGTGCCGGGTATGCCGTCCGAGTACAGACGCACGCCGCGCACGCCGAAGTTCGCGCGCGCGCCGAAACCGCGCACCGACAGCTGCTCGTCCTGGGCGTAGTTCTGCCGGCTCTGCGCCGACACGCCGGGCACGGTCACCAAGGACTCGGAGATGTTTTCCTGCAGTTGACCGACTTGAATGGTGGCTTGATCGACCCGATCGATCGAGGCGGGAACATCGAAGCTCGGCTGCGGCACCCTGGTCACCGTCACCACTACCGGCGATAGATCCGGCGCGGCTTCAACCGCGACTTCGGCGCGCGCGGCG
>DAINPA010000158.1:0-2586 GCA_036743675.1 Steroidobacteraceae bacterium | reverse complement strand
GTCGCTTTTTAACGGACTTGCATTTTCACGATGCATCGCGTTGGACCGGCGTTCGGCTACAGTCGTCGCAACGCCGATGCCCGAAGCAATCGCGAAGTAGTTTACGCCCTGATCAGGCAGCGTGCCTGGAAGTCCTGCCGGATGATTGCGCAGCGGATTCAAGTATTAAGCGCCCCAGCGACTGTTGCTGACCGCACCGCACTTCGTGCGCGAACTGCCTGCACCGGTTTCTGCGCTGGTCGCAATATTATGGGACGGTTTCGCGGGCCGTTATTGAGCCAGTTGGCTACGCGCGCCATCAAGGTAGTTTGTTCAACCGCTTTGGCGTTCGACACGAAGGGGTCGGTGTAACACCTGGCGCCGGCGGCCCTTGCGATCCGCGCCACACTCTCGGTCATGGCCGGCGCACCCGAGGTGTAGACCACATCATTCGGCGACAAATTCGGCAGATGATCGGTCGGCCGTCCGATGCGGATCGCGGGGGAGACGTTTTGCGGCTCCGATACGGTCGGAATGATCGTGACGTTGGGAAACAGCGCCAGGCGGCACAGGGCGCCGTGCATATACAACGATTGAAGCTTTCGCGCCGCGACCACGAATATCAGCTCGCGCTGCGGCCGCTCCAGGATCGCTGCGGCCGCGATCGACCACATCGGGGCGAAGCCGGTGCCGCTGGCGACAAGAACAAGGCTGCCGGAATGATCCGGCCTCAGAAAGGCGCTGCCAAACGGCCCCGTCAGTTTCACGCGGTGCCCGACGCGGATATCCTGGCCGAGCGCGGAGGATACAGCGCCGTCGGAAAACCTTCGGATGTGAAAATGCAGCAGGCGATGGTCGGGGCGCCCCTCCAGCGGATAGGTCGGGCTGTAACATCGCGCTGGGAAGCCCCGGAATTGCACCTTGCAATATTGACCGGGAAGATAGCGAAGCGGCATCGGCAGTTCGACGTCGACGCCGATAACGTCAGGCGCCAGGCGAACGATATTCGCCACCCGCGCTGACATGGTAACCGGCTCGGGGACGGCCTCGGTCACGATCTCAAGGTCGGAGACGATCCGCGCCTGGCAGGCATGGATCATGTCGTCGCCGTGTTCGTGGCCGCCAAACACCCTGCCGTCGACGAGGCGCACGCGGCAGGCGCCGCAAATCCCGCTTCGGCAGTCATGGGGCAGGTCGACGCCGTTCATCAGCGCCGAGTCGAGCAGCAGGTCGCCGCAATTCGCCAGGAACGGCTCGTTGTTCAGGGTAACTCTGCAAGTCTTCCGCATTATTCCACCTCGAGACGGATCGGCCGGACGTGCCGGGTATGTCTGATCTGACTGTGATCGAAGGCAGCGACCCGCATGAAGATTCCGGTCTTGATCGGCACGTCATATTCGCTGTGGGTGTCGAGGCGGCGCGCCACTTCCAGCGCCCAGTGCCCGGAGGCCCAGCGGGCCGCGCATCGCACGTCGGCGCGATCGCCCGAGAATTCGCCGGCAATGATGACGCCTGGAATAACCGTGCCCGCCGGGATGCGGGCGTCTGCTTCCGCGGAATACGGAATCGATTCCGACTCGGTCATGTACCAGCGTGCGCCATCATTCTCGCCGTGATTTGGATCGATATCGACATCGCCCATCGCGGCGATTGTGGCCGCGAGGTCCGTCGGCAACCGACGTGGCGCGATTAGCCGGGCACCTCCGCGGTCGGCATCGACGACAAAATTGTCCGTGTAGTTTGCGATCCCCGGGTCCGGCGCGAAACCGCCCTTGTACGGAATGATATTGCGCGTCTGCATCGGCGTTGGATCCAGCGGTGGGCCGAAATGAGCGTCGTCGATCCAGCCGGTCGGGCCGCCGCTGGTCGCCTTCCACTGCCAGACGTCGACATAGCCTCCCGCGGTGAAATGGAGGCCGCGGCCGGTCATGGTGGCTGGCGCGTCGGGGATCGGATGGGGGCTGGCATGAAAAGTTCGGTCGCCCGCGAGGGTCACATCCGAAGTGGTCAGCAGGACCGAAAATTTGTCCTCATTGTAGTCGTGCTCGTCTCCGGTCTCATAGCCATCGTGAAGCAGGTGCCATCCGTCGACTTCCTTGATGAGCGGCAGATGCTTCAACGAACGCGTCGGATCTTCCCATGTGAACAGGAAATACGCCCATGTGCCGTCGTGCACCGCGCGAATCTCTATTCTCGTTTCGCCCTTGCCGTCAAAATTCCCTCCCTCGCTGGTCATCAGGGAGAACGGCGTGATGTCGCGCCAGGCCCGATCGGAGGTGTCGCCATCGAGCGTGGGTACGTCCGCGCTGCTGATGCGATGAATCTGCAACTGGTCGACCGCCAGCCGGTCGGCGGCGACGATAAATGAAGCGCCAGTGATGGCGACGGCCGCGGCGACGACGAAAGGGTTGGATTGCAACGTCGGGCTTCGCCGTTTCGAAGCGCGCGTTTGCCCCGCTGTTCCCGGCGGAGCGGGCGCGACCGGATTGCGCATGGCCGGCCGATCCCGCGCGGTATAGTTAGGCGGCTGCGGCGACTTTGAATGGGCCTGTGAGGGCATCTTGCAGGCATCTTCGGGTTCCGGCGCCAGCCGCGCCGATTGCTCGA
>DAINPA010000157.1:0-2588 GCA_036743675.1 Steroidobacteraceae bacterium | reverse complement strand
AGGTTTCGCGGGGCTAACGCAGGTATGGGTGGAGGGTTCCAAAGGCCGCATCACGTAACCTTGAGAGAGCGGTGAAAACCGCTGTTTTCTGGCCTAAACGCGGCAATATCTGGCCGTTAGCGGACGCTACCCTGCCTCGCGCAGGTATTTAAATCCCTCTCTGGTTGTAGTATGCTGTAGTCGCTAGGACGCCATGGGCGTGCGACGCCGATGGCTCCACGAAATTCCACGGGGGAAAATCATGGCGAAAGACGCAACACCGTCAGGAGCAATGCCGTCGACGATGCAGGCGCATGAGCGGCTGGTCGCCGATGCATTGCTGATGCGCGACTATGCCATTGGCACCGGCTTTAAGACCGTCGACGGCCATGCGGTCGCGCACGACATCATCACGACGATCGAAAGCACCGCCGGCAAGCTCGAGTCAAAGTCGGGGGACGCGGCTGCGCTGTCGGCGAATGATTGGGCAGCGTTCGATCTCGCCTATTACGATCTCGCTATCGCGCTCGCGCCAGTCACGGCCGAAACTTTGCGCGCCACCGCGGGCCAGCGCCCCAGCAACCGCACCTGGGGCGAACTCCTCTGGGGAGATTCGCCGGCGCTACGTTTCACCCGCAAGCTTTGGTTTGCCGCGCTCTGCTTAGCCATCTTCGTGGTATGGTTTAACTGGTATTTGAATATCATCGCGGTGGACGGCGACACCAACCTGCACCTGCGCTGGCGCACCTTGGTCGAATTGCTGACGCCGTGGCTGTATGGCGGCTTGGGAGCCTGCGTCTATCTGCTCCGATCGGCGCATATGTATATCTACCAGCGCACCTTCGACGTCCGCCGCAAGCCGGAATACACCAATCGCATCATGCTGGGTGCGATCGCCGGCGGCGCCATCATTATGTTTACGAACAACATCGCCGGTGACGACGGCAGCGTGATCCAGTTGAGTTCGGCTGCGCTCGGGTTCCTTGCCGGCTACAACACCGATTTGCTGTTCAGCGCCATGGAGCGCGTGATCAACGCACTACTGCCGAAGATCGGACTCGATACCGTGCAGAAGGCGTCCTCCACGATCAAGCCAGTGGACGTCAACAAATTTGCCGAGCAGATCGACAAGGCCGAGGGCCCGCATAAGGAACATCTTAAGGCCGTGTTGTCGAAATTGGTCGGCGTACGATAATTAGGTGTCACGGCCGTCGGTGCGTCGATGCTGGGAGCAACGATGACTAATCGCAAGTCCGCCGTCCGATCGCGCCGCCGCCTGCGGATCGCGATCCTCGCCTGCGGTCTGGCAGCGCTGGCCTGGTGCGGCGCGGCCGTGCCGGCGTTCGCGGTGGACGCCCCGGTGCCGATGCTGGCCAAGGGCAAGAAAGTCGATTGGTGGTTCGCCTACAAATTCAATGTGCACGAGCCGTTCAAGGGTTGCGGCGCCGACAGCGGCACCCGGGCCTGTCCATTCGGCGGCACCGTTCAGACGAAGTTCGGCTCCAATTTCGGTCAGCAATACGTGTTCGCCGGTCAGGGCGCCGGCAAGCTGGTGAAGGGCAAGGGCTGCCTTGGCATGACCATGGACGACCCGCTCGGAGCGACCTTCGATCAGATTTACAACGGCTCGCCATTTTTCGTGATCTGGAACGACCAGTTCTACGGCGATCCGAAACTTAAGGCCTGTGGCTCATCGGGAAATTGCGACAGCCCCTGGGGTCATTCCAAGGGCATGCTGGCTTGGAACGACGCCGGCGAGGGAATGGTGCTGCAGGTGACGACGCCGTCATGGCCGGCGGCCGGCAGTTCCAAACATCCGCGCAAGGCGGGCAATACCCTGGGCTGCGTCAGCACGCAGAACAATCTCAACAATGCCCAGCACTTCTTCGCGCTGAAGCTCGACAAGAGCGGCGTGCTGGCCGTTCTCAATGCGCTGGTCAATTCCAGCGTGGTCACCGATCCGAACAACCAGCAAATCGCCCGGCTGGGCGGGCCGTCCGACATTCAGGCGGAGGCGGAAAAGCTCGGCCAGAAATCAAAGAGCACGGATATCCTCATCACCACTGTGGCGAAGAACGTGACGATGATCTCCAAGCCGTCCTCGCTCAACGTGCCGCCCTGGCAGATGGTGTCGGCCGTACTCAACAGCGCGTCGGAGCGCACCGCGACCTGGTGGGCGAGCCCGCAGATCTATTCGACCCTCAAGACCACCAAGGTCAATTGCTGGGGCGGCGAGCTCAAGACCAAGAACCAAATGCCCGGCGCGGTCGCCATCGCCAAGACCGGCACCTGGGATGGGAATAGCATCGGCCTAATCGGCGGACAAAATCATGCCAAGATCGGCGTGACCACCTCCGGCGACAAGCATTACGCGATTTTCGGCGATCTCAATCAGCAGGGCACGATCAACCCGCCGCATTGCGAGCGCAGCCAGAACGGCCGCGGCGGAATGTTTTTCGTGGTCGAGGACAAGGACCTGTTCGATACCGTGACCGGCCTGCTGGACGGCGAGAGCGAACCGGTGAAGGCGAAATAACGCTGGCGCAAGCCTGCGTCAGTCGGTCCGACTCAGCTGGTGTTCCTCGGCGATGCGCTCGAAGGATTCCGAG
>DAINPA010000156.1:0-2633 GCA_036743675.1 Steroidobacteraceae bacterium | reverse complement strand
TGTTGACCTCGCACGCCTTCCGCCATCTCGGCCTCGCCGAGCCCGCGCGCGATCCCGCGCAGTTCGGATTGTTTGGCGGCGGCGAGGGCGACAATTAGAGCGTTTTCGAGCGAAGTGGATGCCGGATCGCGTAGAGAAAACGCGCCAAGACAAAAGACAGAGCCTTGGTTGTGATGCAATCAGAACCGATCAGGCTCTGACGGTGCTCCGTTCGAACCAGACCGTCTCGCACACAGACTAAGGATAGAAGTTGCATTGCCGGCGCTTCGGCGGCCGGCTGTTTTGTCGTTGGAGTGTCGAAACATGAGTTCCACCGAAGATGCGAAGGTGCTCGCAATCATGGCGGTGCCAGAGCTGCGCACGCCGGACGATACCGACGTGTTCCTCAATGCCGTGCCGGTCGCCGAACTCGCGTCGGTGTGGTGCGCGCTGCAGCGATTGAGCCGACGCGATCTGATAAGAGGCGCCTGGGCGGCAAATCTCTATTTCGACCATCTGCCGCACAAGATGCCGGAGCGCACCTTCGATCTCATGCTTGAGGTGCTGCGCGCCGAAACCGACAAGGCCACCGTTATGCAGCTCAACAACAAGCTGATGCCCTCGCTGCTGTATGCGCATGGACCTGATGTGATCGGCCGGATCGAGGCCGAAGCGATGAATAATGCCGGGCTGCGCTGGCTGATCGGCGGGATTTACTTCTGGCCGGACGAGCCGTTCAAGGACCGCATCGAGGCGATCGCCGACATCGAGGGCTGGCGGGCCGACGAGAAGGCGCGCAAGACCCCGGATCATCAGCTCGGCTGCGACGCCATGTCCTTGCCGGAGCTGGCGCGTGCCTGGATCGAGCAGTATTCGAAATCCGCACGGGACCGCGACGACAATCTATTCGCGATGATGGACTACGAACGGGATCTGCATGATCAAGATCCCGACAAGGCGATTGACCTGATTGTGGAGATCCTGAAGGTCGAGACCAATCCGGCATTGCTGTCGCTGCTGGCGGCCGGCGCCCTCGAAGACGTGATCAGTATGGAGACCATCGACCGGATCGAGCGGGAGGCGGCGGCGAACAAACGTTTTCACGACCTGCTCGGCGGAGTCTGGTACTACAGGGCGTTCCGACGAGTTGAAGGCGCGCCTCGATGTCCTGGTTGGGCAAAATCGCTGGTAAGTAAGCCGGTCCAGACCAGATCCGGCTATCTCGTAGTTCGTCACGAACGCAGCTGCGCTTGCGTGCCAACAGATTTTGCGCAAAACGGTGAGCTTCCCAGGCGATCGAGGGGTCGGAAGTGACAGCAACCTATCTGGACGGCGCGATCCGCGACGGCCGCCATCGGATGCAGATTCGCGTCTATTACGAGGACACGGATTTTTCCGGCGTTGTCTATCACGCCAACTATCTGCGCTTCATGGAACGGGGCAGAACGAACTACTTGCGGCTGCTCGGCGCCGATCACCGCGCCCTGTTTGAAGAAACGCAGAATGAAGCACCCGGCTTTGCCTTCGTAGTGCGCTCGATGGCAATTGAATTCCTCAAACCCGCGCGGATGGACGATCTGCTGGAGATCGTCACCAAAACGCTGGAGGTGAGGGGCGCGTCGATCACGCTGCAGCAGGAAGTTCGCCGCGGCGAGACCCTGCTGCTGGAAGCCAGGGTCAAGGTCGCGTTCGTATCGGGCGGACAGGCGCGGCCGATTCCGAAAGCGCTGCGTGTTGCGATGAAGGCCGATCAGGTCTGACGCTCCATCGACTCGCCATA
The DNA here is from genome assembly GCA_036743675.1 of Steroidobacteraceae bacterium. Taxonomy (GTDB): domain Bacteria; phylum Pseudomonadota; class Gammaproteobacteria; order Steroidobacterales; family Steroidobacteraceae; genus Bog-1198. The sequence goes on along the minus strand of DAINPA010000156.1, from coordinate 874 downwards.
TCGGTGCGATACAATCCCCGGTCCGTAGCCAAACCCGAGGCCATCATGTCGCGTCCCCCGCTTCCGCCGTTCACGAGAGAGACCGCCGCCCAGAAGGCCCGCATGGCCGAAGACGCCTGGAATTCACGCGATCCCGAACGCGTGGCGCTGGCCTACACCGAAGACAGCCGCTGGCGTAACCGCTCTGAATTTTTCGAAGGCCGCGCCGCGATCGTTGCGTTCCTCACCCGCAAATGGAGCAGGGAGCACGAATATCGCCTGATCAAGGATCTCTGGGCGTTCGACGGCAACCGCATCGCGGTGCGGTTTCAGTACGAGTGGCATGACGGCATGGGGCAGTGGCATCGCTCCTACGGCAACGAGCAATGGGAGTTCGACGACCACGGCCTGATGCGCCGCCGCGAAGCCAGCATCAACGATGTTGCGATTGCCGAGAAGGACCGCCGCTTTCGCTGGCCCGCGCCGGGTCCGAGGCCAGCGGATGTTCCGGGACTAGGCAAGAGTCCGTTTTGATCAAGAGGCGTGCGTTCGCGTCATGTACGCGCAGCGTGTTCTTCTTCACCTCTCCCATGGGGAGAGGTCGGCGCGTAGCGCCGGGTGAGGGGGGCAGCCCTAACGATAAACCGTAACCCCTCACCCCAACCCTCTCCCAATGGGAGAGGGAGCGCGCTTCCGTTACCTCACGCCGCCGCCTTGTGCCGCGCGAGTTCGGCCTGGTACAGCTTGAATTCCTCGGCAACCGCTCGTGCGATGCTGGGGCGGGCGCGCAACCGCTCGTAACACGTTTTCACGGCCGGCCATTTTTCCAGCTCGATCGGTGGCGTCGCCATGGTCCAGTTGATCACGGTGACGAGGTAGGCGTCGGCGACGCTGA
>DAINPA010000155.1:0-2685 GCA_036743675.1 Steroidobacteraceae bacterium | reverse complement strand
GCGGGCGTCGTATAATGGTAATACCCAAGCTTCCCAAGCTTGAGCCGTGGGTTCGATTCCCATCGCCCGCTCCACTTTTCAAATTCGCCTAGGTCGCGCGACCTCCCGGTGCGGCCAACCCAAGGCTGGCAGCCAATGCCCGCAACCGGCGATCTCTAGTCCACAACTTGGATCCGTCGATCGAGCGCAGTTGCTGCAGGAGCTCCAGCGGTCGATCTCGGCAACGATCGGCGCCGAACCCGCTATGATCGCGCATCATAGACTGGCCGGGAGCCCCGGCCGGTGCACCGGGTGAAGACGCATTTAGAGACAGGAGGTTTCCATGAGTATCGCGATGAGCTTGCCCCGCTTCGCCGCGGCATTTGCGATTGTCCTGCTGGCGAGCAGCGCCGCACCGGCGAGCGTGCCGCTGCAAAAAACCCAGGCGCCCGGTTATTACCGCATGCTGCTCGGCGACTTCGAGATCACGGCGCTTTCCGACGGAACCTTTCCGATGGAGGTGGGCAAGCTGCTCACCCGTATCACGCCGCAGCAACTGGAGGCCGCGCTCGCGCGCTCCTTCCTCAAGGATCCAATCGAGGCCTCCGTCAATGGGTTCCTGATCAATACCGGCACCAAGCTGGTGCTGGTGGACACGGGCGCCGGCACGTTTTTCGGACCGACGCTCGGCAGATTGATGTCGAACCTCAAGGCCTCGGGCTATCAGCCGGAACAGGTGGACGAGATCTACATCACCCACATGCACGGAGATCACGTGGGCGGATTGCAGGCCGACGGCAAACCCGCCTTCGCCAACGCCATCGTGCGCGCCGCGCAGCCCGAAGCGGACTACTGGCTGAGCAAGTCCCACATGGACGCGGCGCCCGCGGACCGCAAGGGCAGCTATCAGAGCGCGATGAGCGCGCTGAGCCCGTATATCGCGGCCGGGAAATTCAAGCCCTTCACGGGCGACGTGGAACTCGCGCCCGGCATCCGTGCCGTGGCGGCTCCCGGTCACACCGCCGGCCACACCCTGTACGTCGTCGAGAGCAAGGGCGAGACTCTGGTGCTGTGGGGCGATGTGATGCACGTGGCCGCGGTGCAGTTCCCGGACCCATCGGTGACCATCCGCTTCGATACCGACTCCGCCGCTGCGGCGCTGCAGCGCATGAAGGTGTTCGCCGATGCGGCCGAGCACGGTTATTGGGTGGGCGGCGCGCACCTGCCATTTCCGGGCATGGGGCACTTGCGCAGCGCGGGTGCGGGCTACCTGTACGTGCCGGCCAACTACAGCGCGGTGCATTGATGCGCGGCCATGCGCAGGCAGTGCTCGCGCTTACCGGAGGCGCGGTACTTTCCGGCCTGATGGGCATCGCCGCAGCGGCCGCCGCTGCGCAGCCGGTGACTTACGCGGTCGCTGAAAAATGGCCGTTGCCGGGCGATGGCGGCTGGGACTACCTGAGCGTCGACCCCGCGGCGCACCTACTGTATCAGTCGCGCGCGACGCATGTCGCCATCGTCGATATCGTGAGCGGCAAGATCGTCGGCGACATCGCCGATACGCCCGGCGTGCACGGCATCGCGCTGGCGGCGGATCTCGGGCGCGGCTACATCAGCGCCGGAATCACCAATCGAGTCAAAGTGTTCGATTTGCGCACTCGCGCAGTGATCGACAACATCGCCGTCGGCGCGAAGCCGGATGCGATTTTGTACGATCCGTACACTCACCGGGTGGTCGCATTCAACGGCGGCAGCGACAACGCCAGCGTGATCGATACCGCCACCAACACAGTCGTGGAGACGATCGCGCTCGGCGGTGGTCCTGAATTCGCGCAAAGCGATGCGGCCGGTCACCTCTACGTCAATCTCGAGGACAAGAATCAGTTGGCGGTCATCGACATGGCGGCGCTCAAAGTGACTGCTCACTGGGCGCTCCCGGGCTGCGACGGGCCGAGCGGCCTTGCGCTCGATGTGGCGCATCAACGAAGTTTTTCCGTGTGTTCGAACGCCGCCATGACGATCTTGGACATGCACGATGGCAGAGCGATTGCGACGCTACCGATCGGTCACGGCGTCGATGGCGCGCAATTCGATCCCGATTCACAGAACGTCTTCAGCTCGAACGGCGAGGGCACGCTCACCGTGGTGCACGAGAGCGACCCGGAGCATTTCGCGGTGATACAGACGCTCGCCACCGCCAAGGGCGCCCGCACCATTGCACTCGATCCCGTGACTCACCGTCTGTATCTTCCGACCGCGAGTTTTGGGCCGGTAGCGCAGGCTTCTGGGGGCTCGCGTCCCAGGCCGCCGATTCTGCCGGGCAGCTTCGTGGTTCTGGTGGTCGCGCCCGCCCGCTGAGTAGCCGCACGCATTGACTCGCTGGGTTCGCACCTGCGTCGCCGATTGCGGTGCGGCAGGGTGCGGTGCGCATTACTGCGCCTGGAATTCGATCAGCCAGGTTCGAAGAAATGGGTCCTCCAAGCGCCACACCACGCCGGTGCGCGCGAAATCCTGGCGCAGGAAGTGCTGCTTCTCCAAGATATCGAGGGCACGCTGCATGGTGGTCCGCGGCAAGCCGTGGCGACGTGCCGCCTCCGCAAGCTGAAAGTCGCCGCGCTCCTCGATGACGACTTTGAGAGTGCGCTTTTGCGCTGTCGACAGAGACAGCCAGCGCTGCAGATAACTGACGTGCTGCATGGCGATCAC
>DAINPA010000154.1:0-2704 GCA_036743675.1 Steroidobacteraceae bacterium | reverse complement strand
GAACTCGAATGCGACTGGTCGAAAGTCACCACCGAATATCCGACGCCGGGCCAGAGCGTGGCGCGCAAACGGGCATGGGGCGATTTTTCGACCGGCGGCAGCCGCGGCATCAGAACCTCGCACGAATATGTGCGCAAAGGCGGCGCCACCGCACGCATGATGCTGATCCAGGCTGCGGCGAACGAATGGAAGGTGCCGGCTGCGGAATGCACCGCCGCCAACAGCGTCGTCACCCACACGCCGTCGGGGCGCACCACGACCTTTGGCAAGGTGGCCGAAGCCGCCGCCAAGCTCGAACCGCCTGCGGATGTGAAGCTCAAGGATCCCAAGGACTGGAAAATCGCCGGCAAGGCCCTCAAGCGGCTCGACACCGCCGACAAGACCACCGGCAAGATGACCTACGGCATCGACGTCAAGCTGCCGGGAATGCTCAATGCCGCGATCAAGGATTGCCCGGTATTCGGCGGCAAGCTGAAAAGCTTCGACGAAGCCAAAGTGACGGGCATGAAGGGCGTCAAGAAGGTGGTAAGGGTCAACGACCACGCCGTCGCCGTCGTTGCCGACACCTGGTGGCACGCCAAGACCGCGCTGGATACGTTGCCGATCGTTTGGGACGAGGGCGACAACGCCAAGGTCTCAAGCGCGTCGATCGCGAAATGGCTTGAGGAAGGTCTTGATCCCGCGCAGCCGGCCTTTGTCGGCAATCAGAATGGCGACGCCAAGGCTGCCGTCGCAAGCGCCGCCAAGAAAGTCGAGGCGGTCTACAACTATCCCTACCAGAACCACGCCACGATGGAACCGCTGAACGCGACGGCGCTCTATACCGCGGACAAATGCGAGGTCTGGTGCGGAACGCAAAACGGCGAGGCCGCTTTCGCCGCGACGCTGGAAGCATCCGGTCTGCCAGCCGACAAATGCGAGGTGCACAAGCAGATGCTCGGCGGCGGCTTCGGCCGTCGCGGCCAGACCGACTATGTCCGGCAGGCGGTTGCTATTGCCAGGCAAATGCCGGGCACCCCGATCAAACTGTTGTGGTCGCGCGAAGAGGACATGCAGCACGGCGCGTATCATCCGATCACGCAATGCAAATTGACCGGCGCCTTCGATGCCGACAACAATTTGACCGCGTTGCAAATTCGGCTGTCGGGACAGTCGATCCTGTTCAGCCTGCGTCCGGAGGCATTGGTCAACGGCATGGATCCGGCGGCATTCCAGGGCCTCAATGCGAGCGGCGAAGCTGCGATTGGATATTCGTTTCCGAATCTTCTGATCGAGCATTCGATGCGCAATCCCCACGTCCCGCCGGGCTTCTGGCGCGGCGTCAACGTCAACCACAACGCGATCTATCTCGAATGTTTCATCGATGAACTGGCGCATTCGGTGGGCCAGGATCCGGTCGCGTTCCGGCGCAAGCTGATGGCGAAGCATCCGAAGCACCTCGCCGTACTCAATGCCGTCGCCGAAAAGATCGGCTGGGACAAACCGGCGCCGCAAGGCGTCTATCGCGGCATCGCGCAGCACATGGGATATGCGAGCTATGTCGCGGGCGCTGCCGAAATCTCGGTTACCGATGGCAACAAGATCAAGGTGCATCGCATCGTTGCCGCCACCGATCCCGGCTATGCCGTCAATCCGGCGCAGATCGAGCGCCAGATCGCGGGCTCCTTTGTCTACGGCCTGACGGGCCTGTTCTATGGCGGATGCACCGTCAAGGACGGCCGCATCGAGCAGACGAACTTCGATACCTACAATTCGATGCGGATCAGCGAGATGCCGAAGGTGGAGTCGATCATCATGCCGAGCGGCGGCTTCTGGGGCGGGGTCGGCGAGCCGACGATCTGCGTCGCGTCGCCCGCCGTCCTTAATGCCTACTTCGCGGCGACCGGAAAGCGAATCCGATCGGTGCCGCTGAGGGATCAAAACATCACATTCGCCTGACACTCTGGGCGGCGGCCTTAGCGGCCGCCGCTCAATTCCGGATGATGCTCATGGACGCGCTGCGCCTGATGACGCGGAGAAACGTCGTTCGTGGCATCGCGGCGACAGCGGCATCGTTTGTCTTGCCATGTCCTTCCAGCGCACAATCCGTCGCACGCATCGTCGTGATCGGCGGCGGCTTTGGCGGCGCAAGCTGCGCGCGGGCGCTGAAACGGATCGATCCGAAATTCGAGGTGACGCTGATCGAACCGAACCGGGTCTTCACTGCCTGTCCGTTCAGCAACGAGGTGATCGCCGGACTACGGGGACTGGAAGCGCAGCAATTCACCTACGACAGGATTATCGCCGAAGGGGTGACCGTCATTGCTCAGGCGGCGGCGAGAATCGATCCGCAAAGGCGCGTTGTCGGTCTCGCCGACGGCGCGTCGCTCAGCTATGACCGTCTGGTGCTGGCGCCCGGCATCGATCTGCGATTCGACGCGTTATCAGGCTATGACGAGGCCGCCGCGGCAACAATGCCCCATGCCTGGAAAGCGGGGGAGCAAACGACGCTGTTGCGCAAGCAACTCGAAGCCATGGACGATGGCGGCCTGGTTGCGCTGGCGGTGCCCGCGGGCCCCTCGCGATGTCCGCCGGCACCTTACGAACGCGCCAGCCTGATCGCGCATTATCTGAAAACCCGAAAGCCGCGCTCGAAGGTTCTTATCCTCGACGCCAAGGACGCCTTTCCGCAACAGCGCCTGTTCGAGAATGCCTGGAAGGAACT
>DAINPA010000153.1:0-2764 GCA_036743675.1 Steroidobacteraceae bacterium | reverse complement strand
GGCGAGCCCGCCGCTGAACCCGGCCAGGAAAAGGTACGGCACCCAATGCGAAATGACGGCGAAGCCTCCGAGCGCGGGCGAATGGAACCTCTGAAATAGAACCCAATAGCTGATGACGTGTTCGATATTGTCGGTCATCATCGCTGCGGTGGCGGCGAAGAAATAAGTCCGAAAATCGGCGTTGGCGAACGAGGTGAAGGCGCGGTGCTTGCCTAAATGCTCTGCTTCAGCAACCTTTTGCGGGTTCAATTGGATTAAGCGCCTGGATCGCGGTGACAAGCCGATTGTAGCGGAATCGGCCGCAGGAGCGCGCCATGGGCGGACACCGCCGCCGCACGGCAACAACGGAAAAACGAGCCCGTACCCGCGCTCAAGTCAGTAGAATCGAGGTTTCGCCGCACGGCAAGAATTACGGGGCATGTGGGAGCAGGATGCGCATCCTATTCATGATATTGGCGATCGCCACGACCGCGCCGGCGCTTGCCGACGAGGGCATGTGGACGTTCGATAACTTTCCCGCTCAATCAGTCAGAAAGTCGTATGGGGTAGACATCACACCGCTCTGGCTGGACCACTTACGGCTCTCGACCATTCGCTTGACGAATTGCACGGCATCATTTATTTCCCCCGCCGGCCTCATTCTGACCAATCACCACTGCGTCGAATCGTGTCTGGGCGAACTCTCTTCTAAGGACGACAGTCTGCTGGATCGCGGCTTTTTGGCCGCCGATCGCCGTGGCGAGCGGCGCTGTGCGACGCAGCTTGCGGACGTCCTGGTGGGAATGGAAGACGTCACGGCTACGGTAACAAAGGCCGGCGCAGAGCTTGGCGACAAAGCGGCCAACGACCAGCGCAAAAAAACGCTCACTGCCCTTGAACAAGCCTGCGAGCAGGCAAGCAGCAAAGCCAAGACCGGTAAACTCAAGTGTCAGGCGGTCACCCTTTATGAGGGTGGTCAATACTTCGTTTACAAGTACAAGCGTTACGACGATGTCCGGCTCGTATTCGCACCGGAGGCGGATATCGCGGCGTTCGGCGGCGATCCGGACAATTTTCAATTCCCGCGCTGGTCCCTCGATTTCTCGGTGCTGCGCGCGTACGAGAACGGCAAACCCGCCAAAACACCGAATTACCTAAAGTTCAATTTCGCGGGACCACGGGTCGACGAGCCGGTGTTCGTCTCGGGGCATCCCGGTTCAACTTCGCGCCAAGACACCCTTGCGCAGCTGGAATTCGAGCGCAACGTGATCCTGCCGTCGGCGCTGCTTCGCACCTCTGAATTGCGCGGCGGTTACATTCAGTACGGCCGCGCCAATCAATCGAACGCGCAGTTGATCGAGGCACCGCTCAACAATCTGGAAAACAGCATCAAAGTGCGCCGCAAACTGCTCGATGCGTTGCACGACGATCAACTGATGGCGCGAAAAGGGGACGAGGAAGCTTCTTTGCGCGCCCTTGCCAAGTTCTCCGGCACGGATCCCTGGCAACAAATTGAATCGGCTTCCGCTCGCGAGCGCACGCTCTATTTGCCCTACACCTTTATAGAAGGGGCGGCGGGATTCAACAGCATTCTATTTCGCTACGCGCGCCTGATCTTGCGCAGCGCCGAGGAGCGGTTGAAACCGAATACCGACCGGCTTCGCGAGTACACGGACGCTGCACTGCCTCGCATCGAGCAACAGCTGTACGCGCCGGTGCCGATCTACGCCGATGTCGAGGCGATGACGCTGTCCTTTTCGCTGCAGCGCATGCGCGAATGGCTGGGACCGGATTACCTTCTGGTGAGCACCTTATTGGAAAAGGAGTCGCCCGACTCGCTCGCGACCAGGCTGGTCGCGGAAACGAAGCTCGACGATCCCGCCGTGCGCAAACAGTTGTGGCAGGGCGGCAAGGTCGCGGTGGACGCATCGCACGATCCTATGTTGGAGTTCGCACGCTCGCTCGACGGCAAATCGCGCTCGATTCGTCGTCAATTCGAAGACGAAGTCGAGGCGCCCATCGCCGCCGCATCGGAAAGGATCGCCGCCGCACGCTTCAAGGCGTTCGGCACTCATGTTTACCCGGACGCCACCTTCACATTGCGCCTGAACTACGGCAAGGTGCAGGGCTGGACGGAAAACGGCAAGCCTGTGGAGCCCGTCACGCGACTCGACCGGGCATTCGAGCGCTCAACCGGTTCATCGCCGTTCAAGATTCCCGACAGCTGGTTGGCGGCCAGGGATAGGCTCGATATGCGCACGCCGTTCTGCATTGCCACCAACAGCGACATCGTCGGCGGCAATTCGGGCAGCCCATTGGTCGATTCGCAGGGTAGGATCGTCGGACTCATATTCGACGGCAACATCCATTCCATATCGGGAGACTACTGGTTCGACGCCGCGCGGAATCGGGCGATTGCGGTGCATCCCGCAATCATTCGCGAGGCGCTCGCTAAGGTGTATGGAGCAAAATCATTATTGGCGGAGATCGAAACGCAATGAGCGATATAAAGATAGGCCAGCCGAGCGAACCCGGCGAATACGACGCAGGCATGCGGGTGTTGCGCCCCGGGCACCTCAAGGCGACCAAACCGGCATAGATCCGCTATTCGAACAGTGGCTGGCTTCGCGGGTCGCGTCCCAATCCCCCATACAGGTCGAATCCCCGGTCGAGCCAGGCACGCAGCACCTCATCGCTTCGCGCCAGCAAGGGCAGAGTGCTCACGCTCGCGACCCATTGGAACGCCCCGAGCGCGATGTAATCGGCGTAGTTCGGTGCGCTGCCG
>DAINPA010000152.1:0-2787 GCA_036743675.1 Steroidobacteraceae bacterium | reverse complement strand
ATCTCCACAGCCTCACGGACGGAGGAGCGGACTACAGCTTCGAATGCATCGGCAATGTCGACATCATGCGTCAGGCGCTCGAATGCTGCCATCGCGGCTGGGGCGTATCGGTGATCATCGGCGTCGCCGGCGCCGGAAAGGTCATCCAGACCAGGCCCTTTCAGCTCGTCACCGGGCGGGTGTGGAAGGGCTCGGCATTCGGCGGAGCCCGCGGGCGCACCGATGTGCCGAAGATCGTGGATTGGTACATGAATGGTAAGATCAATATCGACGACTTGATCACGCACAAGATGCCGCTCGAAAAGATCAATGATGCGTTCGACCTGATGCACAAGGGCGAGTCGATACGCAGCGTAGCGGTCTATTAACCAACCAGGAAAATGCATATGACTTTCAAGATTCACCCTGCCGTCGATAACGGCGTCAAAGCGGGAGATCCGAAGTTCTCCGGCGGCACCCTCAAGTGCAAATGCAAGGAGGCGCCGGTGACCGTGCGCATCAAGAGCAACGTCGCCTTCAATCACGTGTGCGGCTGCACCAAGTGCTGGAAGCCCGCCGGCGCCGTGTTTTCCTTGGTTGCGGTCGTGCCGCGCGACAAACTGGAAACGACCGCGAACGCCAATAAGCTCAAAGTCATCGACGCGTCGGCGGCGATTCAACGTCATGCCTGCAGCGGATGCGGCGTGCACATGTACGGGCGCATCGAGAACAAGGGCCATCCGCTTTACGGCTTCGATTTCGTGCACCCGGAGCTGCTCGATGCCAATGGCTGGGAGACGCCGGGCTTCGCCGGGTTCGTCTCGTCGGTCATCGAAGGGGGCACCAAGCCCAATCAGATGCCTGCGATTCGCGCCCGGCTCAAGGAATTGAAACTCGAGCCCTACGATTGTCTCTCGCCGCCGATCATGGATCTGATCGCGACCCACACCGCCAAAGCGAAAGGCGTGCTGGCCGCCTGACGCCGGCATTTAGGCGCGGCCTCATGCCGAGGCCGCGCCTGCGCTACTGCATGCCCTCGAACAGCGCCTTCGCGTGCGCGATCCGTTCGAGGACAGCGCGTTTTTCGGCCAGGCTGTTCCAATCGGGATAGCGCGAGGTGGACTCGGCGAGCCGATCCGTCCAGGCCGCGAAATACTTGGCATCCTCGGGCGAGCGCGGCGCCGCGCCGCCGATGGATATGTAGATCGGGCTCGTAGTCGCGTAGACGTAATTGTCCAATACCTCATCGCGCGCCGAATCGGTGGATGCGCGCAACAGGCACCAGCCGCTCGAGTTCAATGGAATGTCGCCCTCGACGTCGAGCCGATCCAACGGTGCGCGTGTGACGAATGAACGCGCAACGCGACCGTTGCACACGAGCTCCAGGTGATCGACGGCGACGATCGATCGCAGGTGCACCGAGAATGCCACGCGCGGCGGCGCGGCGGCGAATTTGAGCTCATCGCCCACGCCGACGCCGCCGAGAGTCAAGCCCAACAAGGGTCCGTTGGTCGCAAAACTGCGGCCGCGCTTCAATCCCTCCAACCACTCCGCCACCCCCATCTCGCCCGGCACGCGCACGTAGGTGCGGTTCATGCCCACCGGTCCGCGCAGAGAGGCGAAATTCGCCATCGCATCCGTGCCGCCGGCCGCGGGAACGCGAAACCCCAAATTAAGCAGCCGGTACCACACCCCGGCGGTGGCGCGGTGATCGCTGAAGCCCAGGATCTCCATGTAATCGACCTTGCCGAGGGCCATATCGACGGGCAGTTCATTGGTCAGCGCCTGCTTGGGTTCCGTGAGCGGTCCCGGGCTCTCATCGAAGGGGTGCACGTAGCCCACCAACGCGCCGCGGGCGTGAGCCATGTCCGCCACGTCCGCATTCATCGGATAAAGGCTCGATGCGGCGGTGTCGGAATAACCGGCGTAGCCCGGCAAGATGATTCCGCCGGCGATGTCGAGCAATCCCACATGTCCCCAGTAGCTGGTGTGAAATTCCTGCCCGTGCACGATGATGGCGTTCGGCCGCGAGGCCGGATCCCGCTGCAGGCCACTGTAGGCGATGTCAGGGAAGCGCTGTTCCTTGTTGACGATCAGCGCATGTACCAACCCTAAGTTTTCCGCAAGCGCCTGGGTCGCGAGGTGCGCCGGCGTATTGCGGTAGGTTCCTCCGTAGTTCATGTGCACGTGGACATCCGCGCTTACCCAGTGTCCAGCGTCGGGGACCGCCCACGCATCCTCATCCAGATTCACCGCGATCTGAACCACCCGATCGGCGACCGTCCCCACCTGCCGCCGCTCGATCTTGCGCTCGAGCCCATGCACGATTTGCACGGTCGTAACACCTGCGGGCACGTCGACCGAGGCCTGCCCCTGAGCGTGAAAATAATGCGCTTCGAAGGGCCGGCGGCTGCGATCGAAGCCGTCGTCCGCATGAATCCATGCGCCAGCCGGTGCATAGAAGCGGCCCGCCGAATCGGTGACGCTGACCCGCGCCGAAGCGGGATGGCCCTGCGCATCCGTGATATTGAGGCTGAGGTGCGCCATCGGATGCAGGTAGCGGCGCTCTGGCGTCGGCAGCGCTTGCACCAAGCCGCCCGGAACCTCGATGAGATCGATTTCCGTGCCGCCGCTCTTGTTCGAGATGAAGGCGATGCGCGCCCCATCCGGCGACCACCGCGGATAGGTCATGTCCCAATCGCCATAGGCGATCGGAAAAGCATCCCCGCCGCCCGCCGGCAGCAGCCACAGGTTGTGCCAGGCGCGCCCGAGATAGGAGCTGTACACCAGCCGCGAACCGTCCGGAGA
>DAINPA010000151.1:0-2788 GCA_036743675.1 Steroidobacteraceae bacterium | reverse complement strand
GGTCATTCGCGCAAACAACATCAAGCCGGAGTGATGCCCCTTGAAAGTTCTTCTCACCGGCGACGTCAACCTGATGAATGTCACGAACCCGGCGAGGCCGTTCGCGCAGGTCGCGGCGGAGTTCAAGTCGGCCGATCTCGTCTTGAGCAATCTCGAGTGTTGTTTCTACGAGCCGGACGCCGCTCATGCTCTTGACCGCGAGGGATTTTTCGCGCCGCTCGCGTCCGCCGAAACGCTGAAAATCGCGGGCATTGATGCGGTCGGCATCGCCAACAATGTCAATTACGGCACCGCCCCGATCTTGTCGTCGATCGCGCGGCTGGATCAACTGGGCGTTCCACATTCTGGTGCAGGCGCTAATCTGCAAAAGGCGCGCGAACCGGTGGTGCTTGAGCGGCAGGGCCTGCGCATCGGCATGTTGCAGCGCACCTCGGTGTTCTGGATGACCGACCATGAAGCGGCCGACAATGCAGTGGGCGTTGCCACCATCCGCGGCCAGACCGCGTACCAGGTGCCGATGTTCAGGAGCGGGCCGGGCGCGATCCCGCTCAACCGGCCGGGCGTGCTGCCGGCGATCCTCACCTGGGCCGACCCACCGTCGTTGCAGCGTTTCCGCGATGACGTCGCCGCGCTCAAGGCCAAGAGCGATATCGTCATCGCCTCGTGCCACTGGGGGGTGGATCAGACCGTCTTCAAGTACATGCAGGAAATCGCCCATATCGCGATCGACGCCGGCGCCGATGTCGTCTTCGGTCACGGGCCGCATTTCTCGCTGCCGGTCGAAAGCTATCGCGGCAAGCCAATCTACTACGGTCTTGGCAGCTTCTCCTTTCATACCGGGCACGGCGGCATCAAGCACGGCAATTGGGTCGGCATGCTCGCGAAAGTGACCTTCGATGGCACCGCTGTGAAAAAGGCCACGTTTCAATTCGTCCGCCACAACGACGACAACGAGACCGTTCTCTGCCTGTTAAAGAACGAAGGCGAAGTGTTCGGTCAGGTTTCCGCCGGCACCACGCGACTCGACAGCAAGCTCGCGCCGCAAGGCGACGAGGTGGCCATCGAGCTGTGTGCCTGAAGCGGCTGCGCGGGACGCTCCGCCGTCGTTTTGTAACGAGAGTTCACTCATGATGACCGCCGCTCAAACGCTCGCCGACTTTGCGGTGAAACTGCAATTTAAGCAAATCCCGCAAGCCGTCGTCGAGCGCGCCAAGGATTGCGTTATCGACATTGTCGGGGTGTGCGCGTTCGGCAGCACGGTGGCCTCGTCGAAGCCCGTGCTCGCCTATGCCGAACAGTATGGAAAAGGCGGGCGCAGCACCGTCTTGGGGACGTCGCTCAAGGTGCATGCGCCGATGGCGGCACTCGCGAACGGCGTGTTCGCGCATTCGTTCGAGATGGACAATCTGGTGTCGCCGAGCGTGGGCGTGCATCCGGGTGCGTCATTGCTGCCGCCGGCGCTCGCCGTGGCGCAGGAGATAGAAGCCTCGGGGCGCGACTTCATCACCGCCTTTGTCGCCGGCTTCGAGGTGCTGCACCGGATCGGCGACGCGGCGCTGGAGACAGCCGAGAAACTCGGATTCCACTCACCGGGTCTGACGGGACCATTCGGCGGCGCCATTGCCGCGGGCCGGCTGTTGAAATTGAACGCCGAGCAAATGACCAATGCCCTGGGGATTGCCGGCTCGCTGTCATCCGGATTGCTGGAATTCGCGAAGTCGGGCGGGGGTACGGTGAAGCGGCTGCACCTCGGACACGGCGCGCAATCCGGCGTGATGGCAGCGATGCTGGCCCGCGACGGCTTTGCCGGCCCGGCGACCATCCTCGAAGGCAAGTTCGGCTATCTCAATGTCTTCTGCCGCGATCGCGACGCGAACCGTCTCACGGCGGGCCTGGGCGAGGTGTGGAAGACGACGCGCATCATGTTCAAGCGCTATTCCTGCCACATTACGGCGCATGTGCCGGTCACCGCCATCCTTCGGCTGAAGAGCCGTTTCGGCTTTGCGGGCGACGACGTCGAGGATGTGACGGTCGCGGGCAGCGAGAAAATGCTGAGTCACCATAACATTCCCGAGCCGCGCGATCTGGCCATGGCGCAATACAGCACGCCGTTCTGCGTGGCACTTGCATGCTGCTTGGACCCGCGCGATCCAAGCGCCTTTTCCGAAACGACACTCAACGACCGGGCGATCCGCAAGCTCTGCCGGAAAGTGAAGCTCGAGCTGCGCAAGCAAACGACCGCGCAGAATCCGTTGGCGAGCCGCGTGACGGTCCGCTTGAAGGACGGCCGTGAGCTTCTGGAGGAGGTCGAGCATTTTCCCGGAATGCCCGAGCAGCCGCTGGACCGCGCCGGATTGCGCGAGAAGTTCGAGACAATTACGGCTGACCTGCGGCAGAACCGGCCAGCGGCCGTTTTCGATTCCATCGCGACGCTGGAGTGTGCATCCAATGTCGGCGCGCTGTCGTGGAGCTTCTGACCGTGCTACCCGGCGCCGTCTTTGTCATCACGGTCAACACGTAATGTCCACTATGGTCATTCGCGGACAAACCGTCTCAAGCCAAAACGACTTTTCTCCGCTGTTGCCCCAATAGCGGACATCGGGAAGCATGATCGGCTCCCCTATCACGGGCAAATGACATCGGGACAGCTTGCCTCCGATAATTCCCGTTATCGGAACCAAAATGAGCGATGTTACTTTGAGCCTACGGTAGCGTATGACTGATGGCTTTTACCTAGAGCGGATTCCAGTCATGTAGATGCATAGCCAGCATGGCTGAAATAATTGGC
>DAINPA010000150.1:0-2808 GCA_036743675.1 Steroidobacteraceae bacterium | reverse complement strand
TGAATACGCCGCAGTCGATTGGGGCACCAGAACTTTCAGCTTTGGCTCATCGACCGTGCCGGCGGTGTTTTGACGGAACAACGCAGGCAGGACGGCACTCGAGGGCATTCAATGCCAACGGCCAAATGACCGGCCTAGTGTCAAAGGTTAACTTTTCGGGAATGACGGCGTTTGGCGCAATGCGGACATTCGTCAAACTGGCGATGTCAGGCAGCCGGGGGTGGTGGCAAGCGTGGAGTGAGTGCGACGATCTGGGCCTGCGGCGGACGCGGACGGCCAAGGCGTCGGCAGAGCTTGAGCAACGGCCTCTCCACAACGACGTTGAGCAGCAGGCCGAGCGCGACGACGATACCGCTTATGACGATAACCAGCAGGAGGGGCGGAATGGCTGGAATCAAGTCTGCGATAGATGTGCTTGCCAACGACACCGTGTCCACCTGCGCGAGATAGATCGAATAGGACGCATCCCCCAGCCGCGCCAGCGCAAGTTCCGGCCATGACGGATCAACGCGCCTGCGGCTGACGAGGGCGGCCGCGGCAACCAGGCAGGCTGAAGGGACCCCGGACACGATGACGCGGTTGGCGGGGTCGGCTGCCAGCAATGCCGCGATCGCACAGGCTGCGGAAACTGACATCGGCCAGCTGACCCGGCCATTCACGAACACGCTGCCCATGATGACGCCGAGCACGAATTCGAGAATCATTGGATCGGTGAAGAACGCGTAATTTCCAAGCGCGGCGTCAACGCGCGGAATTCGTCCGACTATCGCGAGCGCGGAAAAAACCATCACGATGTTGCGCCAGACATCGCGCGTCAGCGCCATCAGCAGCGCCACGACGAGATAAAAATACATCTCATATTCGAGCGACCAGCCAACATAGACAACCGGCATTTCGCCGTCCGTGAAGGCGATGAACGCCAGCGATCTGAGGATATGGCGGGGTGTGTACCAGTCGGGCGTGTCGAACGTGGCGGGAAGCGCCAAGGCCAGGATCGTGACGGCGACGATCACGAAAAAATATAGCGGCACGATGCGCTCGACGCGACGGCGCAAGAATTCCGCCGGCGTCAATCTTGCGCCATGGGTTGCATAAAAAATGATGAAACCCGAAATGACGAAAAAAAGATCGACGCCACGGCCACCGTAAGACAAGGCGAAGGAGATGGCGCTGTCGGGAACCTTGAAGCCATCAGGTGCGACGCCCGCGGCATGAAAGGCGACGACCGCAACAGCCGCGAAAAACCGGAGGACCTGGATATGGACAAGCATCAAGTGTCATTAGCGCGCGGCGAACTGCGGTCAAACAGAAATCCCGGCATCGCTGCCAAGCCGCGAGGCGCCGTTGCAAGCGAGTTCCCTTGGTGTGTCGGCGACCTTCGAGGTCCGTCATACCTGCTCAACGGGCACTTCTGGCGCAAAGCTGTCATTCAGCTTGAAATCGCTTGGCACCTCCGACAAGGAGGTGCCTACGGCAACGGTATGAGAACGAGGGCAATAACCAATAGTGGGCCGGCAACCAAGCACCGCCGATTTATTAGAGGGGCCTGTGCCAGCCCTTTCCGGTCTATGACGCGACTTGCGCCAACCCGCTCCAGTCGAAGGTGATACCGTGGCCGTGCCGTGCCGGCGCTATTGCCATGCCTTGTTCGATGGCAAGCGGATGCTCGATATAGCGGTCGAGTCCGAATCCGTGCGCCTCGAGATAGGAGCGGTTTGAGCAGGCCGCGAGCAGGTGCACAGTAATGTCATGTGCGCCGTGGCTGGTCACTGGAAGATTGAATGCTTCCGCGAGCCGCGCGATCTTCATAAAGGCTGTGACGCCACCGCAATTGGTGACATCGGGCTCGGGATACGACACTGCGCCAGCCGCAATGTAGTTCTTAAACTCCCAGAGAGAGCGCAGGTTTTCGCCCGCCGCGATCGGTATGCCGCCGGCGGCCATGATGCGGGCGTGACCAGAAATGTCGTCAGGAATGATCGGCTCCTCAAGCCAGGTTAGGTCGTAGGGTTGCAGGGCGCGCGCGGCGCGAATGGCTTCCTCGACCGTCCATTTCATGTTGGCATCCGCCATAAGAGGAAAGCCGTCTCCAAGATGCTTGCGCATCGCCTGTACGCGCCCGACATCGGATGCGAGATCGGCTCGACCGACCTTCATCTTGATGGCGCGAAAGCCTTTGGCGAGATTGTCGTCCGTTTGTTGCAGAAGCGCCTCCACGGAGAGATCGAGGTCGATGCCGCCAGCGTAACAGGGTACGCGAGCGTCGAAGCCGCCGAGCAGGCGAAACAGCGGTACATTAGCACGGCGCGCCTTCAGGTCCCACAGGGCGATATCGAGCGCCGACAGCGCGAGCACGGGCGGTCCGCCGCGGCCGCCGTAGTGCAAGGCCCACCAGACGTGATGCCAGATGGCTTCAGTGTCATCAGCTTCGCGGCCCTCGATCAGCTCGGGAATCTCCCGCCGGAGCGCATCGGCAATCGCGCCGCCATTGCGGCCGACAGTATAAGTATAGCCGACACCTTCGGCCCCGTCGGCATCTCGGACACGACAAGTTACCAATTCGAAGGCGTTGATTTTGCCGTGCGTGCTGTCGGAGAGGCTAACGGTCAGCGGGATCCGATAGAGCCCGGTGTCGATCATCTTGATAAGCGCCATTTAGTCTCCGCCCTTTTTCAGCATCCTAGGCTGCCCCCGTTTGCGGAGCAATTGCTTCAGCATTTACGTGGGATGACTTCTCTCCGGAAGGAACGGCCGCGCAAAGCGGCCATTCCAAACATCGGCTGCGTCCGATGCGGGGCGTGCTACGCA
>DAINPA010000149.1:0-2831 GCA_036743675.1 Steroidobacteraceae bacterium | reverse complement strand
CTGGTTCCTAAAGAAGTCCACGCATGATGACAGATCGGCCGGACCCTGCAGTCAGGTACCCCTCGCGTCCCAGTTCATGCGTCACTTCGAGAATGGCCTCGCGCAGGGTATCGACCAGCACGTCGCATTGCGCGCGCGTCAGCGTCAGCGGCGGCGACATGATGTCCAGGTGGCCGAGCGGGCGCACCAGCAAGCCCTTAGCTTCGCACAGCTTGGCGATGCGCCGCGACATGTTGGCCTCCTCCGGGACCTGGGCCCGGGTCGACTTGTCCGCCACGTACTCGACGCACATCATGAAGCGCCGACCGCGCACATCGCCCACCAGCGGCAGAACGGCGAGCTCTTTGAGACGCGTCTCGAAATAATCCCCGACCACGCGGGCGTTGCCCAGCAGGTTTTCCTCGGCGATGATCTCGATGTTCTTGAGCGCCGCCGCGCAGCAGACCGGATGCCCGGAGTAGGTGAAGCCGTGGGTGAACCACGCTTGCGGATCGGGGGCGGATATCACCTCGTGGATCCGATCGGAGTAGATCGTCGCTCCCAACGGCAGGTAGCCGGAGGTCAGACCCTTGGCGGTCACCAGAATGTCGGGCTCGATGCCGAATTCATCGAATGAGGCAAACCAGTGCCCTATCCGGCCGAACCCGGTCACCACTTCGTCGGAGATGTAGAGAATTCCGTGTTTCGCCAGCAACTCCCGCATGCGCGGCAGATACCCGACCGGCGGCGGCACGACGCCCCCCGCTCCCTGAATGGGTTCGGCGATGAAGGCGGCGATGTTGCCGGCGCCGATGTCGCGGATCGCGCCCTGTAATTCGGCGACCAGATGATCGGTGAATTGCGCCTCGCTCATGCCCTCGGGGCGCCGGTAGGCGTACGGAGCGCTGAGATGGTGCACCAGCCCCTTGATGTACTTGAAATGCGGCGAGCGGTCGCCCTCTCGGTTCCCGAGCGTCATGCCGAGATAGGTCGAACCGTGGTAGGAGTTAAATCGGGATAGAATCACACGCCGGTCCGGCTCACCGCGGCGCGAGTGATAATAATGCGCGAGTCGAACCGCGGTATCGTTCGCGCAGGATCCCGACAGCGAAAAGGCGACGTGATTCAAGGACCCGGGGGCGAGTTGGGCAAGCTTCGCCGCGAGCTCCGCAGCCGGCTCGTTGGTGCAATCGACAAAGGTGTTCGAGTAGCTGAGCTTCACCACCTGATCGGCGATGACCTTGGCCATCTCTTGGCGCCCATAGCCGATGTTCACGCACCACAACCCGCCGATCCCGTCGAGATAGCGCCGTCCGGCCGCATCCCACACGTAGGCACCCTTGGCCTCGCGGATCACCAGCGAGCCGTCGCGCTTGAACGTGTCGAAGTGCGTCCACGGATGCAGAAAGTGGGCTTGATCCTTCTGCCAAAGCGGGTCCGCCGGGATACTGCCATTCGCGGTCGACATCGTATTGTCCTTGGCGCCTCAGCGGAGCCCGTTGAAACGCCGCCCACGCTCCGGCCTTCGAAGTCGCCGTGTCATGGGGTTGCAGCGCGAGAGAGCGCTATGATAGCCGCATCTCGATCAAGAAACGAAACGGGGGCAATTTCCATGATGCAAAACGCGGCTGCTCCATCCCTCCGCGGGCAACTTCGCAGAACCGACAAGATAATGACCGCGGCGGAGGTGGACGATTTTCTCGCCCACGCCTTTTGCGGGCGCATCGCCACAGTCGGCGCCGATGGTTATCCCTACCTCGTTCCGAACCTGTTTACATGGCTTCTAGGCACGGTCTATCTGCACACGGCGATGCATGAAGGTCACTTCATCTCCAATGTTCGTCATTCCGATCGCGTGAGCTTCGAGGTCGACGAGCCCGGCCAGATTTTCCCGTATGGGCACGTCGAGTGCGACACCTCCGTGTCGTACCGTTCGGTGATCCTGTTTGGGCGCATCAAAGTTCTGGATGATGCGGCACAGAAGACCCGATTCTACGAATCGTTCATGGCCAAGTACGCTCCACCGGGATCATGGGGCCGGGAGCCCGGTTCATTTCCGAGAATGGGGTCGACAATCGTGTATGCGATCGCGCCGGAAATGGTGACGGGCAAGCAGGGGATCCTGCCCGCGGTGAGCGATCAATGGCCGAACCGCAATCTCACCGGATCGCCGGGATGGAAGCCGAAGGGGTCGCCGCCGGACCGGTAAGGGCGCCCGCGCCACCTATTCGAGGCACACCGAGCTTCAGCGCCGCGGCCAGCGGCGGCACGGCCGCAAGGCGGTGCCCTTGAAATATCTCGGACACGCTGTTGCCCAGAAACGGCAGCGTGCCCGCCAACATCTCGTACAGCACCACCCCCAAACTGTACAAATCGCCCCGATGATCCGGTTCCTTGCCATCGATCTGCTCGGGGCAGGCGTAATAAGGAGATCCGGTCATCGGATCCGAGGACGACAACTCGTGCGTCACGAGGCGGGTGCGCGCCGACCCGAAATCGATCAATACGATCCGATTGTCGGCGGTCATCATGAGATTCGAAGGCTTGAGATCCCGATGCACGATGCCGGCCGGGTGCACCAGCTGCAATGCCTTGGCGATTTGCCGCGCATAGTTCACCGCATCCGCCTCACTCAGCGGATTGCGCAAACGCTCGCGCATGCTGCCGCACGGGAAGTATTCCATTGCAAGATATAAGCACTTGGCGGTCATGCCGTAATCGATGACATCGGCTATCGAGCGGTGATTCATGCTCGAGAGGATCGCGCATTCGCGCGCGAATCGCTGGCGATCCTCATCGGTTATATTCGCCTTGCCGTCGATGTGCTGCACTTTTAGAGCCACCGATTGCGC
>DAINPA010000148.1:0-2885 GCA_036743675.1 Steroidobacteraceae bacterium | reverse complement strand
GCGGCGGCTGGCAACAAAGCCCCCCGGCGGCCATGTGAGGCCGCCGCGCCGCCGGCGGCTCGAAATCTCCAAGAGGCTTGGTTTCCCTAATCGGCGATTGCAGGGTGCGGTACGAAGGCTGCCGGCATCAGGCAGCCTACGCCGGTTCGGTCGCGGCCACGATCTTCGCCGGTCGCGTGGTACGCCATGCCAGCAGCATCGCCGTACACAACAGCAGCGCCGCCAGCAGGAAGGGCGCGCCGGGCAGTCTCCACTCTGCGCGCGTGCTGATGAACACGGCGAATATCTGGGTGAACATGGTCGGACCGATGAGACTCGCCAACCCCTGCAGGCTCGCGAGCGCACCCTGCAAGCGCCCCTGTTCGGTCCCGTCCACCAATCTCGTCATGATGGCCTGCAGCGAGGGGGTGGCGATGCCCCACAAAGCCATTACCGGCACGCCGATCCAGAATATCGCTCCGGTCGGTGCGAGGCCGTAGATGGCGAATCCCACGGCGCCAAAAGTCAAACCCACCGCCAACGCGCGCCTTTCCTTGAGCAGCCTCACCGCCGGTTTCACCAGAAAGCCCTGCACGAGGAGCGAGCAAATGCCCACCCCGGCGAGCACGATGCCGACCGCACGCGAATCCCAACCAAAGCGGTAATTCATATACAAGACCGTGGTGCTGGGCAGAACCGCGTGCCCGAGATTGATGAGGAAATAGCTCCCCGCGAGGCCTGTGAGCAGCGGATGAGAACGCAACAGCTTGAGCGAACCGAGCGGATTGGCGCTCTTCCAGGAAAACGGTACTCGTTTTTCCTTGGGCAGCGACTCCGGCAACACGAACAGGCCCCAGCAGACGTTCATCAATGCCATGAACGCCGACGCCCAGAACGGCAGGCGCGGCGAGACGGCTCCGAGCAAACCGCCCAAAGCAGGCCCCACCACGAAACCGACACCGAAGGCGGCGCCGATCAGACCGAAACTCGCGGCCCGCTTCTCCGGCGGCGTCACGTCCGAAATATAGGCGCCCGCGGTGCTGAAGCTCGCGGCAGCAATGCCGGAAATCACCCGGCCGAGAAACAGCCACCAAAGATTCGGCGCCAGCGCCATGAGGATGAAGTCCAAGCCCAAACCGGTGCAGGAAATCAGTATCACGGTGCGCCGGCCAAAGCGATCCGACAGCGAACCCTGCACGGGCGCGAAGATAATCTGCATCAAGGCCCAGGCGGTGCCGAACAGGCCATAGAATTCCGCGCCGCGCGCGGCGTCTCCACCCACGAAGTTCTGCACCAGCGTCGGCAGCACGGGAATGATCATGCCGAAGGCCAGCATGTCGATGAGCACGGTGACGAAAATAAAGGCGAGGGCGGCTTTCTTGGGTGGCTGAATGGCGCTGATCATGGCTAGGCGTCGCAACACAGGCGGGAATGACTGCTATTGGGCGGCCATTCTAACCATTGATTCCCATGCGCGCCCAGGGGATTACTCGGGGTCTTCGTCCGTCTGAAGCCGGTAACCTACACCAGCCTCGGTAAGCAAGTATCGAGGTTGCCTTTGATCGGGCTCGAGCTTCTGCCGCAGCATCTTGATGTAGGAGCGCAGGCCACGGCTGTCGCCGAGGCGGTCTGGTCCCCACACTTCGCGTATCAGTTGCGCCTGGGTCACGATCATTCCCGCATTGCGCGCAAGACAGTCCAAGACACGAAATTCGAGAGGAGTCAGGTGCACGGTGCCGTCTGGACCGTGACCGCTGCGCTTGATCAGATCGACCGTCAGGTCTGCGAACCGAAGCAGCGGCAATTGGTCGCCGCGGCGCGCGTTTCGGCGTAGCGCCGCCCGCACCCTCGCCAAAAATTCCGGCGCACTGAACGGTTTGGCCACGTAGTCGTCGGCACCGGCGTCGAGTGCCGCGATCTTGTCCGTCTCCATCGTGCGCGCCGACAGTACGAGAATAGGCATCGCCGAGAAGCTGCGGATATCTCGAATCAGGGACAACCCGTCCCGATCGGGCAGGCCGAGATCAACGATGACGAGGTCCGGTCGATGGTTGCGCGCCTCGAGGGTTCCACGCGCGGCAGTTTCGGCCTCCACCACACGATATTGCTGTGATTCGAGCAGCATTCGCAGCACCCCGCGGATGCCGGCATCGTCCTCGACGACCAAGACGAGAAACATTGCTTGGGTCACGCGGTTGCCTCCGCCGTGGGAAGAGTGAACACGAAGCGCGCGCCGCCTCCCGGGCGCTGCATTGCGGCGATGCGTCCCCCGTGCGCATTGACGACAGCTCTGCAGATCGCAAGCCCGAGACCAGCGCCGCCCGCACTGTTCTCTTCGCGGCCGCGCTGGAACTTCGCAAACAGCCGGTCCGGATCGCCCGGCGGCAGCCCGGGCCCCGTGTCATCGACGCAGACTCGCACAGCGTCACCCTCGAGTCGGGCCGAAATGCCGATCTGAGTGCCCGGCGGCGTGTGCTTAATGGCGTTCTCGAGGAGATTGGCGATAACTTGCATTACGAGCGGTGCATCGACGTGTACCGGGGGCAGCTCGGCTGGAAGATCCACATCGAGCGGGTGGTCGCCGAAACGGCCTTCGAGGCGCGTGAGCGCGGTACCCACGAGATCGTCGACGGTTTGCCAATCGCGTTGCAGGCGCACCTCACCGGCCTCGAAGCGCATGAGATCGAGGACGTTCGAGATGAGATCGGCCATCTCGTGCGCCTTCGCATCGATCGAGCGGGCGAGTTGCGCGCGCGCTTGGGTATCCAAGTTGAGACTGGAGTCGTTGAGGGCGCTGCTCGCGCCCGTGATCACCGCGAGCGGAGTGCGTAAGTCGTGCGATATCGATGCCAGGAGCGTGTTGCGTAGGCTTTCGGTCTCCACGGCAACGCGCGCGATCTCGGCCT
>DAINPA010000147.1:0-2985 GCA_036743675.1 Steroidobacteraceae bacterium | reverse complement strand
TTCCGTGGGACACCGCGCCACGCTACCTGCTGCGAGACCGCGACACGTCGTACGGAGGAGGCTTTCAGGAGCGGGCTCGGGTCATGGGGATCACAGAGGTCGTTACGGCGCCACGATCGCACTGGCAGAATGCCTACGTCGAGCGCGTCATCGGCTCGATTCGCCGCGAGTGTCTTGACCATGTGGTCGTGATTAACGAGCGGCATCTGCGCTGGGTCCTGACCTCGTACGTCGATTACTATCACCACTCCCGCACCCATCTGTCGCTCGATAAAGACTGCCCTGATGCTCGCCCTATCCAACCGCCGAATAGCGGCAAGGTGATCGCGATTGCGCAAGTCGGCGGGCTTCACCATCGCTACGAACGCCTCGCCGCCTGATCCACTTTCGAGACTACGCAATCTCCGACGCTGGCCCCTCTGTGGCAAGCCATGCCATCGCGTGCAAAAATCCACATGGCGAATACTAACTACCCGGACTGACCAGCGCGATCGGGGATCAGTTCGCGCGTTTCATCGCACAATACTCGCTGCAGACCGGAATCTCACACGAGATGCAGTTTTGCGCAGCCACACCCTCTGTCGTCGACGTTGCCTGCCGAAAATCCCTAACAGCTATCGGGGTTTCATGCCAAGAGCGAAGTGTTTTTGCGGAGCACACCCTCCCGGCGCCGCTGGTAGCATTGTGGACTAAACCCGACTAAAACCTTGCTGGAAAAGGCCGTTCGGGCGACACAACGAGTTGGAGCCTGAAGCCAAAATGGAAGTCCCGGCTTAAGGTGGAGCGCTCCGCAAAATCGACTTGGACGAAAATATGGCCGAGCAAGTGGACGTCTTGATCATCGGAGCGGGCGCGTCGGGTGCCGCTGTGGCGTGGAGTCTGGCCGAGACGCGCATGCGGATCGTTTGCCTCGAACAGGGCGATTGGCCCAACTCCGCAAACTTTCCCAGCGCGGGGCGAGACTGGGAAGCGCGCTTTTTCTCAGATTTCTCAATGAGCCCCAACGTTCGCATGGGGATCGGCGACTATCCGATCAACGATGCCGACTCGCCGATCAAAATCGCCAACTTCAACGGAGTCGGCGGCGGCACGGTACTCTACGCGGCGCATTTCCCGCGGCTCCATCCTTCCGATTTCCGGGTCCGCAGCCTCGACGGCGTTGCCGACGACTGGCCAATCGACTACGCAACGCTCGAGCCCTATTACGCTGAAAACGATAAGATCATGGGCGTCGCGGGGCTCCCCGGCGATCCTGCCTATCCGCCGAAGTCGCCGCCCTTGCCGCCGATTCCAATGGGCCAAACCGGGCAGACGATCGGCCGCGGATTTAATGCCCTCGGATGGCACTGGTGGCCGTCTGATGCCGCGATCGCCACGCGCGAGTATGCCGGTCGTGCCCCTTGCATCAATCTCGGCCAATGCGTCGCGGGCTGCGCGCAAGGCGCGAAGGCGAGCACCGACATCACCTATTGGCCGCTGGCGATGCGATCGCGGGTGGAAGTTCGCACCCGGTGCCGCGTGCGCGCGATCGAAACCAACGACAAAAGGATGGCGAGCGGCGCCTATTATTTCGATTCCGACGGCAACGAACATTTTCAGCCGGCGGAAATCGTAATCGTCGCATGCAATGGCGTCGGCACGCCGCGCATTCTCCTTAATTCGGCTTCGCCGCGCTTTCCGAACGGGCTCGCCAATTCGACCGGCCTGGTCGGCAAGAACCTGATGTTCCACCCCTACGGACGCATCCTGGCCGTCTTCGATCACCCGCTCGACGGCTATCGCGGTCCCCATATCAGCATTTGGAGCCAGGAATTTTATGAGACCGATCGATCGCGCGGCTTCGTGCGCGGCTACACATTCCAGATCAACAGGGGTTTCGGACCGGTGACGACGGCGATGTTCGGCCTGGCTGACGGGACCATTCCCTGGGGTCCCGGGCATCACGACGCCTTCCGCCGTTACTTCAATCACAGCGCGGACGTACTTGCGATCTGCGAGGATCTGCCCGAGGAGACGAACCAGGTGACGCTGGACCCTGAACTCAAGGACGCCAACCGCATCCCCGCGCCGCGCATCCACTACCGCCTCGGCGAGAACACCGAACGCATGATCACCCACGCGATCGAGCGCGGGAAAGAGGCGGCGCGCGCGGCCGGCGCGATCGAGGTCCGGGGTGAATACCCGTGGGAGCTCGCCGGCTGGCATCTGATGGGTACTGCGCGTATGGGGCGCGACCCCCGGCGCTCCGTGGTAAACGAATGGGGACGCTGCCACGACGTGAAAAACCTCTTCATCGTTGACGGCAGCATCTTTGTCACCTCGGGAGCCGTGAACCCGACCTCCAGCATTCAGGCGCTGGCGCTGTATATCGCCGACAATATCAAGAAACGGCTGACCAATCTCTTCGACTGATTGCGATGGGAGATCCTGAAATGAAAACGGAACAATCGCCGTTCAGCGAAAGAGAATTGGATTTACTGAGCGCATTCGCCGACACCACAATTCCCGCCAGCGCGGCGCACGGTCTTCCCGGCGCCGGCGATGCGGCGATTGTTGCCGACATCGCAGCCACAGCTCGGCGCGAGGTCGCCCTGGTGAAGGCCGTGCTTGCGGACCTCGACGCGAGCACCGGCGGCGATTTCCTCGCTCTTGCGGCTGACGCGCGTTTGCAAGCCGCTGAGAATTTTCGCCGCCGAAACGAAATTGGCGCGTTGGCTCTCGGGAACCTGGTCGCCAGTTGCTATTACCGGGACGATCGCGTCATGGCCGGTATCTCGATGGAAGTGCGGCCGCCGTTTCCCAAGGGGTTCGAAGTCGAACAGGGAGATTGGTCTCTGCTCGACAAGGTAAGGTCCGGTCCGCGCCGCTATCGGATGGTCGGCGAGAGCGAAAAAGGATCGGCGGGCGGCGGCGCGCGGAAGGATTGATCGTGTGTGTGGCGAATTACTGATTTCCCCAGAATCCGCAATTCGCCACACACAGGGC
>DAINPA010000146.1:0-3090 GCA_036743675.1 Steroidobacteraceae bacterium | reverse complement strand
AGGTCCAATTTGGCATTCGCGAGCAGCGCTTGATCGCGGCGCAAATTGCCTTGCATTTGCTGTACGGCGGCCTCGTAGGGACGGGGATCTATCAGCGCCAGCAGGTCCCCCTGGTGCACGAGCTGGCCTTCGGTAAAGGCGATCTTTTGCAGTATGCCGCTGATTTGGGTTCTCACCGTCACCGTGGCGAGAGGCGTAACCGTACCCAATGCCGGTACGCGTAACTGGATGTCGCCATACGAGGCGGTGCCCACCGAAACCGGGACCGGGCCGCCCTGGCCGCCGGATCCAACGCCTGCGCCGCCCGCTGCCGCTTGCGGCTTGTGGCTGAAGTGTCTGGCGATGAGCACCGCCGACAGCAGGATGGCTGCCAGGAGAATCAATGGAATCGGGTGCTTTCGAATAAAGGCACGTGCGCCGCCCGGCTGGGCCGAAGCGCCTAGATCGTCTTTGTCATTGATCACGAGTTCACCACCGGTTAAAGGTCCGCACCCTGCACAACGCGCGTACTGTACGGTCTTCCGCGCGGCGGCACTACCGGATCGCAGAGTGCGGCTGCCGCATCGGCACCCGAGCGGTCCCCAAGGTTAAATGGGGGGACGATGCAACGTGAACATTAAGCGAATATCGCGCCGCGGATTGTTTAGAATTGTCCAGAAGTGCCGCTTTGTGAACCTTGCCCTTAAGACCCGGCGGCGTGGAGATCAGTGGGATGAAGACATTTGGCCTAGGCCTGGCGGCCTTATCGCTGGCATTCACGCTGGCTGCGGCGACGCCGGCCGCGCCGGTCTGGACCGAGGGGAAGAATTACTTCCTGATCGTGCCGCCTCGCCCGCTGGCGCTGCCGCGCGGCAAGGTCCAAGTGACCGAGATCTTCTCCTATGCGTGTCCGGCCTGTAACGTGTTCCTGCCGACCATGAACAAGCTGGTCCGGAGCCTTCCCGCCAACGCCGTCGTCGATTACATTCCCGCCTCCTTCAATTCAAGCGAAGACTGGCCGGTATTTCAGCTTGCGTTCTGCACGGCGCAAGCGCTCGGCATCGCCGAACAGTGGCACGATGCGATGTTCGATGCGGTTTGGCACACCAATGAATTGGCCGTGATCGATCCCGTGTCGGGCCGCCTCAAGGAACGCCTGCCGACGATCGAGGATCTCGCGCGTTTCTATAATCGGCATGCCGGCGTGCCGGTGGAGAAATTCTTGAGCACCGCGAAATCGTTCTCGATCGATCTCAAGGTGCGCAGCGCCGAGGATCTGATCAAGGCCTATGGCATCGACCGCACGCCGACCATCGTCGTCAACGGCAAGTACCGGCTGCATGTGCAGTCCGCCGGGGGCCCCGATGAGGTGATCGAGTTGGTGAAGTGGCTGGTCGCGAAAGAAAGCAAATAGCCGCCGGCCCGGCGGCGGCTGCGAACCGCGCCAATGAACGCATCGATACTGCTCTGGGGATTGCTGTTCAGCTCGATCGGGCTCGGATTTTTTCTGTACGGCAGGAAACAGCGGGCCGTCGTGCCGTTGGTGTGCGGGGTGGCGTTGATGATCTACCCCTACTTCATTCCGCATGTGGGCGCACTGATCGCGATCGGCGTGGCCCTCGCGGCGATACCTTATTTTTTGCGGTTTTGAGTGACCCCGGTTTTGAGCGACCCGTGACTCATGCATAAACTGTTGCGCTTTCACCGCAGACTGTGGATCGCCGTAATCGTTGGCGACGCGGTTTTTTTCCTTCTCCCGGCGCAATGGTCGCTGATCAGTCGAGTACTGGTGAGCTGGAATTGCGGCGTGGCTTTGTTCCTGGTGTTGATTTATTTGTGGATGACAAGCTTGACGGCCGAACAGATTTGTTCGCGCTACGTCGAGGAGGATTCATCGGCGACCTTCATTTTGGTCCTGGTCACGCTGGCGGCGCTGTTGAGCATGGTCGCCATCGTCGAGCCGCTGGCGACCATCAGGCATGTGGCAGGCACCGAACGGATCGCGCACTTCGCGCTGGCGACGGCGACCTTGATCGACTCCTGGCTGCTGTTGCCCACGATTTTCACGACTTACTACGCCGACATGTTCTACAGCGCCGATCAACAGCATCGTCCGCTGCGGTTTCCGGAGACCGACATGCCGGTGTTCTGGGACTTCGCGTACTTTTCATTCACCATCGCCGCGGCTTGCCAGACCGCGGATGTGCTGACCACGCGCGGATCGATCCGCAAAGTCGTGGTCGCTCACGAACTGATTTCGTTTCTGTTCAACGCGTCGATCCTGGGATTCGCCATCAATGTGACCGCGGGACTCATCGGCGGAGGATGAATGCGATGAAATCCAAAGTCGTGGCCATACTCGAAACGCGCACCGGTGAGCACTTGGCCGAGTTGATCGCGCGCCGCGGCGCAATCCCGCTGCTGGCGCCGGCCTTGGAAGAAGTGCCGGATGTCGAGCCGCAGGCGGTGCTCGGTTTGTTGAGGGGGTGGGGTACCGATCCTTTCAAGATGGCGATTTTTCAAACGGGAGTGGGTACCCGCGCGCTATTTCAGGCCACCGACTCCTTGGGAGCGACCGCCGAAATCCTGCGGCTGCTCGCGCTCGCGGTGGTGGTCGTCCGCGGTCCGAAGCCGGTGGGCGAATTGAACACGCGCGGGGTGCGCATTGATATCCGCGCGGCCTCACCATTCACGACCGAGAAAGTGCTGGAGGCGGTGGCGGGCATCGCGCTCGAGGGGGCGCGAGTCCTGGTGCAGCGTTACGGGGAGGCGAATCGCCTTCTATCCGAGGGGTTGGCGGCACGCGGCGCCACGGTGCAGGAGCTCGCGACCTATCGTTGGGCGCTGCCCGCGGACACCCGGCCTCTCGAGGATCTGCTCGAGGCGCTGGCGACATCGCGAGTCGATGCGGTGGTGTTCACCAGCGCGGTACAGGTGCAAAATCTCGAGGCCGTCGCGGCGCGATCGGGCCGAGCCGGCCAGCTCGCCGATTTGTTGAACGGCCTCGTGGTCGCATCGATCGGCCCGGTCTGCAGCCGCGCGCTGATGCAGCGCGGAGTCAAGCCGTCAATCGAGGCGAATCCACCGAAATTGGGGCCGCTGGTCGCCGCG
>DAINPA010000145.1:0-3101 GCA_036743675.1 Steroidobacteraceae bacterium | reverse complement strand
GACATGTGGCGCACCGTGGCCGCGGTATTGAGGATTTGATCGAGCGCGAGGAGGCTGAAATTCACCGTCATCAACTCAACGATCGGGCGCATGCCGGCCATCGCCGCACCGATGCCGGCACCGGTAAACCCGGATTCCGACAAAGGCGTATCGCGGATCCGTTCCGCGCCGAATTCGGCCAGGAGTCCCTTGCTCACCGCATAGCAGCCGCCATAGTGGCCGACATCCTCACCCATCAGAAACACGCGGTCATCGCGACGCAATGCATCGCGGATCGCCTCGCGCACCGCGTCGCGGTAGGTGATCTCGGTCGCTGCGGGCTGGATCGTCACTTGTGCCATAACACCTCACCGACCGGCTCGCGCGCTCTATCTGCGTAGGTGAAGCGGGTGAGCTGCTCGACCGGCTCCCACGTTCCGGCCTCGGCGAATGTAACCGCCTCAGCAATCTCCGCCGCCACCTCGGCCTCGATACGCGCCAAATCGTCCGGATGAACCATGTGATTGGCCTCCAGCCACCCCTGATAGCGCACGATCGGTTCCTTGTGCCGCCAGGCCTCGACCTCGGCCTTGTCGCGATAGAGCTGAGCGTCGAACATCGAATGCGCGCGCAGCCGATAAGTCCGGCATTCCAGGAAATAGGGCTTGCGGTTCTCGCGCACTGCGTGCACCGCCCGACGAGCGGCAGCCTCGACGGCGATGACATCCATGCCGTCGACCGCCTCGGAAGCGATCCGGTAGCACGCCGCTTTGCGTTGGATATCAGTTTCGGATTCCGAAAAGGCTAAGGCTGTTCCCATGGCGTAAAGGTTGTTTTCGCACACGAACAGCACCGGCAGCCCCCACAGTGCGGCCAGATTCATACTTTCGTGAAACTCGCCTTCGGCAACGGCGCCCTCCCCGAAGAAGCAGGCTGTAATGGTGTCGTCACCCCGCATGCGATCGGCGAGCGCAAGTCCGATTGACAGCGGCAGACCGCCGCCCACGATGGCGTTGCCGCCGTGGAAATTTGTAGCTCGATCGAACAGGTGCATGGAGCCGCCACGTCCGCGGCTGCAGCCTTCCTGCTTTCCGTACATTTCCGCAAGCACCGTAGTCATCGGCACCCCGCGCACCAGCGCATGCCCATGCTCGCGGTAGGTGGCCACGATCCTGTCACGTTCCTCCAGCACCGGGATGACGCCGACGGCAACCGCTTCCTCGCCGTCGTAGAGGTGCAGGAACCCCCTGATCTTTTCTTGGGTGTAGAGTTCGGCGCACTTGTCCTCGAAGCGACGAATACGGATCATCTGCTTCAACAAACCCAGCATGTGTTCGCGCGACAGGTGCGGCTTGTCGGTTAGTGCGGTCATCGTTCCTCGCTTTCGAGCGTCGAGATGTCGCCCTCTGGCAGGCCCAGCTCACGGGTCTTGAGCAAGCGGCGCATGATCTTGCCGCTGCGCGTCTTCGGCAAGTTCTGCCGAAAGGCGATGTCCTTCGGCGCGACAGCCGGGCCGAGACGCTGGCGAGCATGGCCAAGCAATTCCTTACGCAGCGCCTCGCTCGGCTCGAAGCCGTTCTTGAGAGCAACGAATGCCTTGACCATCTCGCCGGCTGTCGGTTCGGGAATGCCGATCACGCCTGCCTCGGCAACGGCCGGATGCTCCATCAGCGCGCTTTCCACTTCGAACGGGCCGATGAGATGGCCGGCGCTCTTGATCACGTCGTCCGCCCGGCCAACAAACCAATAGTAACCCTCGTCGTCGCGCATCGCGAGGTCGCCAGTGAGATACCAGCCGCCCACGAAGCACTTCCGGTAGCGTTCCTCTTCGTTGAGATAGGCGCGCATCATCGACGGCCAGCCCGGGCGCAGCGCGAGTTCGCCCATGACCATCGGCTTCGTGATTTCGCGCACTGCCCCGCCTTCAAGGCGCTCAATGATGCCAGCTGTGACTCCCGGCAGCGGGCGGCCCATCGAGCCCGGCTTCACGTCCATCGAGGGGTAGTTGGAGATCATGATGCCGCCGGTTTCCGTCTGCCACCAGTTGTCGTGGAACGGCTTGCCGAAGGTCGCCGCGCTCCACACCACGGCCTCCGGATTGAGCGGCTCGCCGACACTGGCCATCAAGCGCACTTTGGACAGATCGAATCGCCTGGTAATTTCAGTTCCTACCTTCATCAACATGCGGATCGCGGTCGGCGCCGTGTACCAAACAGTGACTTTCTGCTCTTGCAGGATGCGATACCAGCGTTCCGCGTCGAATTCGGCCTGGTCGACGATCAAGGTCGCGCCGTTGGTGAGCGGCGAGATGATGCCATAGGATGTCCCGGTCACCCATCCCGGGTCGGCAGTGCACCAAAAGATGTCATCCGAATGCAGATCGAGCGCGAGCCGGCCGGTGATATGATGAGCGACGACGGCTTCATGGACATGCACGACACCCTTTGGCCGTCCGGTCGTCCCGCTGGTGAAGTGAAGCAAGGCCATGTCTTCGGGGCTCGTCCATACTGTCTCGAACGAATCCGGCGCTTGCGCCAGCGCCGCGGACAGATCGATGGTGCCCGCTGGAAGGCTGCTTGAACATTCAGTCAGGAAGACATGCTCCAAGCTCGCGAGCTCTTTTCGCCAAGGCTCTATTTTCCGCCGGTAAAATGCCTCAGAGGTAATAAGCGCCTTGGCACTGCCGATCGTCATACGGGCTTTGATGGGTTCCGGCCCGAACGCCGAGAACAACGGCGAGAAGACGCTGCCGTTCTTGAGGGTGCCGAGCGCGGCGATGTAGAGTTCGGGCACGCGGCCGAGCAGCGAAAAAACGCGATCCGCTTTGGCTACCCCACGCTGCACCAGGACGTTCGCAAACCGGTTCGCCGCGGCGCCGAGCGCCGAGTAGCTGAAGTCGCGAATTTGGTCGTCACGACCAATCCAGCGCAGCGCCAATTTCTTCCCGCGACCGGCCAGGACATGTCGGTCGATCGCCTCATGCGCGATATTGAGCCCGCCGTTAGGCAGACCATCGAGTAGCGCCCGTGCCTGCGACCAGGCAAATCGCTTGGCGTACTCTTCGTAGTCTTGAAGGTTGGCGCCGACATAATCCTCGGGCTGCTTTCGGATTCGTTCCCATT
>DAINPA010000144.1:0-3119 GCA_036743675.1 Steroidobacteraceae bacterium | reverse complement strand
GGTCGCGCGCGGCCAAAGCCGCGGTTTGTCGCGGCACCAGCAGGTCGCAGGCGGCGGCACAGAGATTGAGCGAGCCAAAGAAAATCTTCAGTGCGGTATCGACCACGATGGTCGGCGCGCCGAGGCCGAACACGACCGGCACGACCAGATAAAGCACGCTGTGGAAATAGACCTCGCCGGCCGCGTGTGTGCCGGTACGCAACGATGCCCTTCCGTTTTCGCGGAAAAATCCGCGCAGGCGCCAGAACACGCCGCGAAATTGCGGCGTCAGCGCGCCGCGCCGCACCAGCCGCGACCCGGCATAACCGAACAGCACGGCCCAAACCACATTGATCGCGATCACGAAGACGGAAAACGGCAGGCCCGCGAGCATCGCCAGCATCAGCGCGATATAGGCAACACGGCGTAGCGCCTCGAGACTTTCGAAAAAGATGTATTCGTCGACGGCAACGCTGACATTGCGTAGCACGAACCACGCGAGATTGAGCGCCGAGAACAAGAAGAACAGGCCGAATTCGGCGGCCTGCCAGGTGGTCACCGCCGGCCGCATGGCCATCACGGCGAAACAGACCAACGCACCAAGTGCGACCAATGCTGCATAGAAGATCGCGATGGCGTTGGCTTCCGCCGCGATCGGCTGGGTATCGGTTCCGGCCAGAAATCGCTCGCGCAGCCGAACGAACAGGATCTTTGGCAGGCCGAGATCGAACAGCCACATCGATACGCCCGTCGCACCGACCAGGATGAACACTGAAAAGCGTTCGGGATCGAGCACGCGGGCAAAGACGAAAGTCTGGATCAGGCCGGCCAGCAATGCGCTACCGGCGGTCCAGGCGCGCAGCAGCAGATAGTGGAACGACAGCATGTTGGCGAATGGCAACTGTTGGGTCCAGCCGGTCAGCGGCTTGGGCGTGATCGGTTTTCCCGGTGCGAGCATGTCGGCGCTCAAGCCAAGACCGCGAGATAACGCGCCGCCATCGTGGCGAAGGCATAGGAAGGCGACAGAAGCTTAAGCTCATCGACGATGCGCGCGCGCAGTTCACTGTTGGTGGCGATAGCGTTGATGCGCTCCAGCCAAGCTTCTCGGTCGCCGAGCGGCAGCAGCAAGGTCTCCGTCAGGAACGGCGAATGCTGGAACATCTCGCGGAACGATGGGATGTCCGAGCAGAGCAAAGGCACGCCCGAATGGATCGCTTCGATGGCGGCAAGGCTCAGGCCCTCGAACAGCGACGGGAACAGCACCATGTCGACCGCCGAATAGAACTCGCCGATGCGGCTGTGGGGAATGGCACGTTGCCAATGGGCACGGCCGGCAATCGCGCCATCCGCCATCGCGGCTTTCACCGCGTCTTCGTCGGGACCGGTACCGACCAGCATCAGCGAGGCGCCGGGCAGGGACTTCAAGACGTCGAGGCTGAACAATTGGTTCTTCTGGTAGTACAGCCGGCCGAATTGGCCGAGCACTAACCCATCCTGCGACAGGCCGAATTTCGCGCGCGCCTTGTTCCGTTCGATCAAGACCGGCTTGGTGTGTCCATTGGCGATCACCATCATGCGCCGCGCATAAGCCGGTCCGTTCTTGGCAAAGGTGTCGGCGACGCTTTGTCCGCAGGCAATGATGTGACTGTAGACCCCGAGGCCGCCGGCGATACGATCGATGTGCATCAAGGTCGGATCGAAACGGTCAGCCGGGATATGCAGCGTGGCGATGCGATTGTGCACGCCGGCGAGCAGACCGCCGATGCCGACCAGAAGGTTCGACAGCGATTGCAGCCCGAACACCGCGTCCGGCTTGAGCTTGCGCAACGCCCATACCACACGCACGAATAACGCCGACAGCATCAGCGGCGAGCGCGCGCGGCCATGGCGGATGAACACGCGGGCGCCGGGTGGCAGGTCTTGGGGCGCCGCGCTGAACAGGTACCATTCCTCGACATGATGGCCCTCGGCGCGCATCGCTGCGGCAAGGCTCGAGGCGAGGATGGAACTGCCGCCGTTGTCATGGGCGGTGCCCAGAAAGACGATTGAGCGCGGCCGTGCCGCGCGCTGGGCCGTCTCCGCCTGCGGCGTCTGCCAATGTTTGGTCATGCGCCTTAGTCCTCGGGATCGTCCGGTAACGTGGTAGGGCGAATTTGGCGGTGCCCGTAACATAATCTTAAGCCGTTAAAGACTAGATAAACGTGAACAAATTGCCTCATTTCAGGCCCGGGAACGCGTGCAGCCATGACCGACACATCTGCTCACATCGTGCCGACCAGCACCGACGTTAAGGGATCGGGGTTCGATCGCGCGATCCGCAAATTGCTTCCGTCGACCTCGCTGTTGACCTTCAATCCACTGTTCCGGACGGCCATCAATGCCTTCGACGTGTTGCCGCGGTTGTTTTTCTCCGAGTTCCGCGATCTGCCGCCGAACCATCTGCGCGTGCGCATCGGTGTGGGCAATCGGATCCTCAACAATCAGGTTCATTTTCTCACGCACGCCCGCGATTTCTGGATGTTCGTGCTGAGCGAGAAACTGGCGAATCTGAATTCGAATATTCTCGACATCGGTTCGGGCTGCGGGCGCTGGGCACATTGGCTGCGCGACTACAATTACCGCGGCCGCCGCTTCGAGGGACACTATGTCGGCGTCGATATCGACGCCGAGGCCATCGCCTGGTGCGAAGCCAATTACGACGCGGAGCATTTTCGCTTCCACCACTCCACGGATACCAGCGTGTCCTACAATCAGCATGGCGGCGCTAGCGAGCAATACAGCATCCCCGAGCAGGACGGCACGTTCGATCTGGTGTTCTCCAATTCGCTGCTCACCCATGTGCTGGAACAGCAGCTCGAAAATTATATTCGCGAGAGCTATCGGCTGTTGAATACCGGCGGCGCCATCATGCATTCGCACTTCAACATCGATTATCCGCCGGCCACCTACGGCACCCGCCACACCTTCCGCCACTCGCTCGGCAACGCCCTTATCGAATCGCGCGAGCAGCCGGAGGCGGCGGTTGCCTATCGTACCGATTATCTGTTCCGGGTGTGCCGTGAGGCAGGCTTCTCCCATTGCGAGATCGTGCATATGCCGGGCGGCGCCCAGCACCAGCCGATCCTGCTCTGCAAGAAATA
>DAINPA010000143.1:0-3254 GCA_036743675.1 Steroidobacteraceae bacterium | reverse complement strand
TCGTACTGATGGTCGCGGCTGCGACCCTGATGACCTGGGAAGCCAAGCTGGACCGGCGCGGGCCAAGGCTGTTTTGAACGAGATCAATCTTCCGGTCTACGCGCCGATGTGATCCGGCCTCGACCGTGGGCGTCATTCAGTCTTCGCGTCTCCGTCAATTGCATGTCATGGGGGCGCATTAGCTTCCCCGCGCACTACCGACTTTGCAACAATTCTACACACTGAGGAGAAGTCCATGCGTCAGAAACGCATTTTGGGCGCCGCAACTCCGTTGCTGCTCGGCGCCGCGCTACTGGTCGGAGGATCCGCGACCGCGCAAGCGGCGTGCGGACTACAGTCCGCCGACAACAGGATCAAGCATGTCGTGCACATCCAGTTCGACAATGTGCATCTGCGGCGGGACAATCCCAATGTGCCATCTGACCTCGAGCAGATGCCCAACCTGCTCAACTTCATGCAGAATAACGGGACGGTAAGCGGCAATCATCACACGCCACTGATCTCGCACACCGCGACCGACATCCTTACCGTGCTCACCGGCGCCTATGGCGACCGCATGGGCGTGCCGGTGGCGAACAGCTATGGCTTTTTCCGCAATGACGGCTCCGTTGGCTTCTCCAGCTCGTTTCTGTACTGGACCGCGCTTGGCGGCGACGGCAAGCCGCAACTGATCAACGAGAACGGCAAGACCTTCCCGGCGCCGTGGGTGCCGTTCACCCGTGCGGGCTGCGACGTTGGTGCTTTCTCCATCGCCAATATGGAATTCGAGAGTTTACCTGTTGATGTGCGTACGGTGTTCGGCACCGGCTCGCCGGAGGATGTATCGGTCTCGGCGGCCCTGGCCTTGCCGCGAACGCCAGCGAACGCGCCCGCGCGCCAGGCGCCGAACACCGACTATCTCGGCATCGCGGTGCATTGCTCGCAGGGCAGCCAGCTCTGCAACAACAACAGCCACGCCCGCGCCGATGCATTGCCGGACGAGCCGAGCGGTTATACCGGCTTCAAGGCCCTGTTCGGTAACGTGAACGTCGCTCCCGTGATTTGCGCGGCTGCACCCGGCGGCTGCAACGGCAGCGGCGGCGTCAAGGACACCGACGGCGGCGTCATCGCCGATGCCTACGGCCGTCCCGGCTTCCCCAACATCTTCAGCCCGCTGGCCAAGCAGTCGCTCGGCTATGCCGCGACCATGCTCGAAGCGGGCGTTCCTGTCGTTTACGTGTACCTAGCGGATGCGCACGATCGCAATCCGCTGCCGCTTGATCCCACCACGAATCTGCCGGGTGCGGCCCATGCCTTCGGCGCGGGCGAAGCTGAATACGTCGCCCAGCTCAAAGCCTATGACGTTGCTTTCGGCAAATTCTTCGCGCGTCTTGCTGCCGACGGCATCGACAAGGACAATACCCTGTTCATCGTGACCGCGGACGAAAACGATCACTTCGTCGGCGGCGCGCCGAGCCCGGCCAATTGCGACGGCATTCACGTGCCCTGCACCTACGCGCAGATCGGCGAAATCAACACCTTCCTCGACCGGCTGCTGCTGACCCAGCGCAGCAACACGACGCCGTTCGACATCCACTTCGACGACGCGCCGACCTTCTACATCCACGGCAATCCAGGGCCGACAGACACGCCGACGCGCACGATGGAGCGGGACGTCGACGCGCTGCAGGTGACCAACCCGATCACCAGCCGCGTTGAGAAACTGAACGCGTTCGTGGCCGACCGGGCGGAAATGACGGTCTTGCACATGATCACGTCGAGCCCGGCGCGCTCGCCGAGCTTCACCATGTTCGGCAATCCCGATTACTTCAACGAGACGTCGAGTTCATCGACCGGGCAGGGCCACGACTGCTCGCAGGCGCCTGCCTGCGTCTTCGAGGCCCCCGGCTTTGCCTGGAACCACGGCGACGTCCAGAAGCAAATCACGCGCACCTGGATGGGGATGGTGGGGCCGGGCGTGATTCACTCCGGCCGCGACGATCGCGTGTTTTCAGATCATACCGACCTTCGCCCGACCATGATCGCGCTGGCCGGCCTGAAGGATGACTACGCGCACGATGGCCGGGTCCTGATCGAGTTCCTCGATGACCGCGCGCTGCCGCGCGCGCTGCGGCGGAACGAAAACTTCCTCGAACTCGCTCAGGTCTACAAGCAGCTCAACGCGCCGCTCGGCTCGGTGGGGCTCGACAGCCTGCGCTTTGCGAACCGGTCGATCCTCGGCGACGATGCGGGTTACGGCAAGTTTCTCGCCACCGTCGCCGACGTCACGAGCCAGCGCGACGCGCTGGCCGCCGAGATCAAGACGGTGCTGGACGCGGCTGCCTTCGACAATCAGCCGATCAATGAACATCAGGAGGATCAGCTCGTGCACCGCGCCCGCGCGCTCATCGACCGGGTAGCGGACCTCGCTCACGACGATCACGATCATCACTGAGCGCTATGCGGCGCCAGCCAAACGACGATCAAAAACCCGCTGGCCATGCCGGCGGGTTCTTGCGTGACCGCGGGGGTCGTAATGCCCCACCGTCTCGATCGCCGGCGCTCCTTCGCCGGCTTCTTGCGTTTGCATTGACCGGAGGCGCGTTGGCCGCGGGCGGCGGTAGCGCGGCGTATTCGCAAGTGCAAGTGGATGGACAACCGGATGCGGTCCATATCGAGGCCCGCGACGTGACGCTACGAGAAGTGCTCGACGCGCTGCAAACGAAATTCAATCTGCGTTACCGCACTGACGACGCGCTCGAGCCGCGCAAGACCGGAAATTTTAGCGGGTCGTTGCAGCGGGTCACCGCGCGCATTCTCGACGGCTACGACTTCGTGATGAGAATCGCACCGCAAGGCATCGACGTGCTGGTGCTGCGGCAGCATGAGCCCGACGACAAGACCGTTGCCGCAGCAATGCCCGCTCGCGCAATTCCCAAGGGATCCCCGGCGCCGGTCATGACGGCGGCGCAAGCCAATCGATACGAACGTGGACAGGCCCGTTAGAGGTGTCACGGCTTTGCGGTCGGTGTGATAAAGACAAGGGAGCCTTGGCGCGCGCCAGGCGTATTCTAGCGCCGGCGCGCCATCGCGACGCCGAACAGGAACGCGACAAACAGGCTCGCGAGCGGCGCTTCCCGGGTAATGGCGCTGATAGTCGAAAGCGGCTTTCCAGGCTGCCGCGCGGTGGCGATGGCGTGGCTTAACCTGTTGACCGCGGCCTGCAGTGCCGCGGAGACTTCCGTGATCGTGCGCGACACATCGGTGGCGGTATC
>DAINPA010000142.1:0-3269 GCA_036743675.1 Steroidobacteraceae bacterium | reverse complement strand
AACATGGCGTGCGTATCCGCGGCCGCGAGATTGTGATCGACCGTAAGGACCTGCTTGAAGCTTTCGCACGTCCGCAACGACTCATCGATGATCCAATGTCTTGAGCCAGCCGGATTTAGCCGCATCAGACGCGATAATCGGCGGCGGACTTCATCACCACGACGTCCGAGCATATGCGACATTAAACGAAGACGGGCGGACGATCGCTTCTGACGCGCGCGACCAAATTTAGCGAAATGGCGTCAGGTATCCGATAAGTGCCCGCGGGTGTAATTTGCGGAATATCTGGCATACTCATCCCGACGCGCCCCAAGGTCTTTTAGCCATGCAGTACTCGCCCGCGTCATTTTCGGACGTCTTCCGTCTACCCTTCATTTCAGTTCAGGATGTCATCCAGGGAATATCAGCTAGGATCATGTATGCCCACGCTCGCGAACGCTTTGCTTGAAGGCCTCAAGGACCACGGCGCCCGGGAGATTTTTGGCATCCCGGGTGATTTCGTGCTGCCGTTCTTCAAGATCATCGAAGAAAGCAACATTCTTCCTTATTTCACGCTGAGCCACGAACCTGCCGTAGGCTTTGCGGCTGACGCGGCGGCGCGCTACCACGGTGGCATCGGCGTAGCGGTGGTTACCTACGGAGCCGGAGCCTTCAATTTGGTGAACTCGGTCGCCGGCGCCTATGCGGAACGCTCGCCGGTTGTGGTGATTGCGGGCGCTCCAGGCGCTCGCGAGCGCGCCAGCGGATACCTGCTTCATCACCAAGTGCGCACCGTCGATACCCAGCTTGCCGTGTTCAAGGAATTCACTTGCGATCAGGCAGTGCTCACGGATGCGGCGACCGCGCCAACCGAAATCGCCCGGGTCTTGCGCAGCGCACTGGAACTGTCATTGCCGGTCTATATCGAGTTTCCACGCGACATGGTGAACGCGCGGGTCGAGCCGGTGCCGCGGCTCCCTCAACGCGCCGCCGACCCGGGGGCGCTTGCCGAATGTGCGGAGGAAGTCCTTGCCCGCATCGCCAACGCCTCATCGCCAGTCCTCATGGTCGACGTGGAAATTCGTCGTTACGGGATCGAGGAGCACGTCGCGGCGCTGGCGCGCAAGCTGGGCTTGCCGGTGGTCACGACCTTCATGGGACGGGGTCTACTGGAAACGGCGGGCGACGTCTTCGCCGGAACCTACCTCGGCGCGGCCGGCGATCCTGCGGTGACCCAGTTGGTCGAGAACGCGGACCTCGTTCTTTTGTTCGGAGTAATCCTGTCCGACACCAATTTTGCACTGTCGAACCGCGCACCTGACCCACGTCGCACCATATTGGCGGCTGGCCGCGAGGTACAGGTAGGCCATCACATCTACCGTGACTTGCCGCTGACCGATCTGATTGCCGCTCTCGATGTCCGCGCCAAGCATCGAGCGCCACGGCAAACCAAGGCAGGGCAAGGGATTGTTTACCCACGAGGGCTCCCCGCCGACGATCAGCCAATCGCGCCGTCGGATATAGCCGCCGCGATCAACGACCTGTTCGACCGCCACGGCAAGATGCCGATGACCGCCGATATCGGTGATTGCCTGTTCACGGCAATGGAGATCGACAACACGGCGCTGGCGGCGCCGGGTTACTATGCCGGAATGGGCTTCGGGGTGCCGGCCGGCATCGGCGTGGCGGCGACCGGCCTTCGTCCGCTGGTGCTGGTGGGCGACGGCGCGTTCCAAATGACTGGTTGGGAACTAGGCAATTGCCGCCGCTACGGTCTCGATCCAATCGTCGTGCTTTTCAACAATTGCAGCTGGGAAATGCTGCGCGTGTTTCAGCCCGAATCGCGCTTCAACGATCTCGACGACTGGCATTTCGCCGACATCGCGCATTCGCTCGGCGGCACCGGCGAGCGGGCAACGACGCGACGGGAGCTCGCCGCCGCCCTCGATCGTGCCGTCGCGCGGCGCGGGCAATTTTCTCTGATCGAAGTTATGTTGCCGCGCGGGGTGACGTCCGACACGTT
The DNA here is from genome assembly GCA_036743675.1 of Steroidobacteraceae bacterium. Taxonomy (GTDB): domain Bacteria; phylum Pseudomonadota; class Gammaproteobacteria; order Steroidobacterales; family Steroidobacteraceae; genus Bog-1198. The sequence goes on along the minus strand of DAINPA010000142.1, from coordinate 1,267 downwards.
GGCGCGTTTCGTATCCGGCTTCAAGGCGGCGCGCGAACGCATGGCGAAGTCATGATCTATTAACGGCGCCCGTGGCCGCCGTCGATCACATACCGCGCCGCGAGCGCGGCCAGCAGCATGCTGCGCAGCAGCGGACGCCATCCGCCAATGTCTGAGGTTGGGCTCCATAGGAGCGAGCCTCAACTTCGCAGTTGGGCACCTAGGTGACGTCAGTGCCGTGGCAAATTCGCGCCAACACCGGGCGCACGTTTTGATACTGCTGCAAGCGTGCTGGGTTTCCGATGTTGCATATTTGCGACCCGCCGGTTGAGCTTCCGAAACCGGCGGGCCTGATCGCTGATTGCTATTGCCCGAGCTTAAGCATCTCTTGATCGCTCAGGTCCTTGTCCTGCCACAGCTGCAGGGCCGCCAGCAGCACCACGAGTCCGCCAAGACTTGAATGCCAGAATACGAGCAGGCCATCGCCGGAATAGCCGAACATGTAGGGCGAGGCGATCAGCCACAGCCCGAGCACGATTTCGGCCACTTCCTCCCAGCGCTGCAGCGCCACATATTCAAGCTGGCCGAGGCAAAGTATGATCATGCCGACCGCGAACGTGTTCAGAATCACGTAGCTGCGGTCCGCAGCAATCTCCTGGCTTGCTTGGGTGGGGAACCAAGGCGACAGCACAATCAGCGCGCCAAGCAGCACGCCGAGCCAATCTTCCCATGTTCGATGAGTTTTGAAAAACCGAAAATCCAACATCGTAAACCTCCCTTGAACAGAGGCATACGTCAGCGGCTGGCGAGCATGACACTCCGACTGTCAGGCGACCAATCCGGCCGCATCGGGGGGCGTATGTCTAGTTCATCAGCTAGGGAACCCATCGACACTTGGCAAGACGGACCAGAGTAATTTTGTGGCCGTTCTGCCCTAAGCGTGCAGCGCCGATAACAAACCCGGATCGCGCGGACCCCGATGTCCGCTTCGCCATAAGCGGCCATTCAAGAACTGATAAGGTTTCTGCTAAAACCTTATGGATAGCTTTGGTATGTCTTCTTATAAGTCGGTGCACTGACTCCATTTTCAAACGGAATCACGTCGTATGATCGTGGAGGCCACACGTTCGAATCGTGTCGGGTGCGCCATTCTTGAACTGCGATGGAGTACGTCACGGCGCGCCGGATCAGCTTGCCACGATCCTCTCGTTCAGTTTTTGATCTACGATCTGTACCGTGCGGTCGATATCGGCATTGGGCATGCCAAGCTGATGCGAAATCAACTTCA
>DAINPA010000141.1:0-3292 GCA_036743675.1 Steroidobacteraceae bacterium | reverse complement strand
CAGACAGTCGCGGATCTTGACGAGATGCTCCGCCTCGCTGATCGGCGGCGTGCCCCACTTGCCGCGCGGGCCATCGCAGCGCGTCTCGAGGACGCGTCCGCCGTCGAGCTCGACCCGCAGCAGCACATACATCTCCTCGAAACGGCCGGGGATCTTGGGGTCGAGGCGGAGTTCGAACTTGCCGAGCAGCTCCTGCATGTCGGCCTTGGCGAGCCGCGCATCCGTGAAGGTGCGAATTCCCACCTTGCCATCGAGCAGCGCGCTGGCCGCGGTATATTGCAGCGAGAACTTGCCCGACAGACCGGTCTTGGGCCGCGGCCGGTTGACGTAGTTCATCACCGGCGCGGTCAAGATCACGCGGCGGATCACGGCCGGGGACGGAATATTCGGGTGCAGCTCGAGCCCGGCGGTGATGCCGAAATGGGTTCCAAACTGGCTCGGAAACATCTTGATCGCATAACCGGGCTCGACGACGCGTAACGGTGCGCGGCCGAAGCCGAGCATCTCGTCGACCTTGAAGCCATCGTCGTAGAGCGCCGGCACATAGCCTTGCGCGGCTTCAAACACTTCGACATTGGCGGTGAAGCCGCGCGCGGCGAAAAGCGCCGACTCGAGCCCCAGCGCTGAGGCATGGCCGCAATGCGTCGATTTGGTCATGGTGCCGGCATTGGCCAGCAGGCTGCCGGCCCGCGACGCCGCGATGCCGATGGCGTGCGCGAGCCGATCGGGGTCTAACTTCAGGATATGTCCGGCCGCGACTGCGGCGCCGAGCGGACCTACGGCGCCGGGCGGATGAAATCGCGACGTGCTTGCCTCGAACTGTCTCGACGCCTGGCGAATCCAGCCTTGCATCTCCACGCCCTTGACTAGCGCGGTCAGAACCTCGCGCCCCGTTGCGCCGCGCGCTTCCGCCAGCGCCAGCACGCCTGCGAGCGTGGTCGAAAGCGCATGGTTGGCCGGGCTCCACATCGGTTCGAAATCGAGCACGTGCATGGCGGCGCCGTTGAGAGCCGCCGCCGACACCGTATTGAGACGAAAACCATTGCCGATCGCGGTCGCTTGGGCGGCACCACCTTGCTCTTTGTGGTGCGCGCAAGGATGTGGATTGCTTCCTCCTCGGTCCCGGCAATCGCAATGGCGATGCCGTCGAGCACCAGCCGTCGCGCGGCTTCGATCGCCGTCGCGCCGAGATTGTCATACCCGGTGCCGGCAATCCGTTCGCACAACTGGGATGTGACGGTCATGCTTTAGCCGCGACTGACCGCGATGAGTTAAGAACGTCCGGATTGACGACGTTGATCGGATGGCCACTGCTCCAGGCGGTGATCTGATCGAAAATTTCCGTCAATTGGAGCTCGTATTCCTCGCGTGTCACGTAACCGATGTGCGGCACGCATACGACGTTGGGCATATTCAGCAGCGGATGTCCGGTGTCGCGCACCGGCTCCTCTTCATAGACGTCGACCGCGGCCATCCCGGGACGTCCCGCCTTGAGCGCCGCAACCAAGGCGCCGGGTTCGATCAGCGGTGCGCGGCTGGTGTTGACGATCAGCGCCGTCGGCTTCATCCGGGCCAGATCGGCGGCGGTGACAATGCCGCGGGTCGCGTCAACCAGACGCATGTGCAAGGTGATTACGTCGGATTGCTCAAAAAACGCTTGTTTGCTGGCGGCCGTCGCAAAGCCATCGGCACGCGCTTGCACCATGGTGGCCTCGCGCGCCCAGAACAGCGCCTGCATGCCGAAGGCTTTGCCGTAGTCGGCAACCGCGCGGCCGATCCGGCCGTAACCGAAAATTCCAAGCGTCTTGCCGCGTAGCGTCGAACCCACGCCGATCTGCCAGGTCCCGGCCTTGAGCGAGGCCATTTGCTGCGGAATTTGCCGCACGGCGGCGAGGATCAGGCCCCACGTCAGTTCTGCGGCGGCGTAGCATGGCGTACCCGGATGCTGGCTGGAGGACACAACGACGCCGAGACTCGTACAAGTGTCGATATTGATGTGCGGATAGACGCTGCGTTGGCTGATCAGTTTGAGCTTGGGGAGCCGTTCGAGCAGAGGCTTGCGGATTTTCGTCCGCTCGCGCATGAGCACCAGGATGTCGGTGTCCTTGAGCCGGTCCGCCAGGGCGTCGACATCCTGAACGTGGTCGTTCCAGATTTTGACGTCATAGCCATCGAGCTTGCGAAAGCAATCGAGGGTGCGGATGGTGTCGAAGTAGTCGTCGAGAATTGAAACCTTCATAAGCCGCATCAATTCACTTTGAGGCCCGCGAACTTCACCACCTTGCCCCACTTCTCGGTTTCATTGGCGATGAACTTGCCGAATTCGGCAGGCGTCACCGACATGGGTACGCCGCCCAGATCGATCAGCCGCGCGCTGAGCTTTGGATCGGCGAGGCCGGCGTTGATCTCACTGTTGAGCTTGTCGACGATTTCCTTCGGCGTATTTTTCGGCGCGCCGATCCCGAACCATGCGTTGCCCTCATAGCCCGGCACGAATTCACCGACGGTCGGAACATCCGGCAGCACCGCTTGACGCGTCGCGCTGGTCACCGCCAGGGCGCGCAACTTGCCGGTGTTTATGAAGTTGAGCGACGACGGCAGCGGATTAAACGTGATCTGCACCTGTCCGCTGAGCAGATCGGGGAACTGGCTGCCCTTATAGGGAATGTGAACGAGTTTGACGCCGGTCATCATCTGGAACAGCTCGCCGAGCACATGGTTGGCGCTTCCGATTCCGGGCGACGACATGTTGATCTTGTCCGGATTGGCCTTGGCATAGGCGATGAATTCCGGGACGGTCTTGGCCGGCACCGATGGATTGATCATCATCACGGTCGGAACGCGAATGACGCCTGCGACGGGTGCGATGTCCCGGATGAAGTTGAAGTTGAGCGATTCGTAGAGCGTCGCATTGATGGCGTTGGTCTGCGTGACCCAAAGCAGCGAGTAGCCGTCTGGCGACGCCTGCACGACTGTCTCGGCGGCGATATTGGTGCCCGCGCCCGTCCGATTTTCGACAAGGACTTGCTGGCCGAGCCGCTGCGACAGCCACTCAGCGATCAATCGGGCGGTGATGTCGGACGACGTGCCGGGGGGAAAGCCGACGACGATGCGAACCGGGCGCGTTGGATAGGCTTGCGCCCATGCGATGCGCGAAAGAGCCGGCAGCGCGACGACGCCCGCTGCCAGATGCAGGAATTGGCGGCGTGGGAGTTTCACGGTGATATCCCCTCAGCGATCTTGCCAAACGCCTAAACTATACAAACGTCCATGCGCACGGAAGGGCTATGTC
>DAINPA010000140.1:0-3308 GCA_036743675.1 Steroidobacteraceae bacterium | reverse complement strand
TGATCGAGGATGCCTGCCGCGGCATCGACGTCGACGGCTCGATGGCGGCCACGCGAAAGCTGTTCACAGCGTCCGGGATTCGCTGCATTCCCGCAAATGCGATCTCGGAAGATCGCTCGATTTGAGAGAAGAATCCGCATGCAGATAACGGCCATGAACCGCAGCACCTCCTGTGGGTCTCAATCTGCCCCCCACTAAAGTTATCAAGGCCGCAAATTTATCTTGATTGGTTTTTGATCCACATCAATGCACCAAGCTGGTTTCGCGCGCTCAGATCCACGCGTCGTGTGGAGGCAAGATTGGCGAAGCATGGTAGTGAACCGTCTACGGGCGCGGATCTGCCTACGCAATGAACCAGTCTACCGACGAAGCATGGCGGAGGGGCCCGTAGCTGTCCTGTCCGAGCACCCCGGAGGAGACTTCGGTTCGACGGATGGGAGGCGCGGGCCCTGCGCTTTGTGAAACAAGGCGTCGCAATCCTTACAGCTGATGAAGCCGACGAACGGACAGCCCCGCGGCAGTGCGTGCACGCTTCCCTCGAACCAGGGCTTTGCTTGATCGCTCTCCCGATCAAACATCAATCAAACCGCTGCCGCACACCTTTCTTTGAGCCAGATCAACGGGAATAACCGCCGCCCGCGCTAAACGAGCGGCAACAGCTCGGAGCATATCCCGAATGGAACCCTTTCCCGTAGATATCGATCCCACACAGATCGTTCGCTGGATCATTGCCGAGCATCGGGTCACGCCCTCATCTCTGAAGATCGTCGCACGCCGCACAACCGAGGTGCGCCAAATCCCCGCTCGCGAAGAACTTCACCTCGGCGATGAGGAGCGCGAAGACCTGAGCGAAGTCGCCACTGTTGCGAGCCTGGAGATCGCGCCCGCCGATCCATCCGACGGCTGGCTAATGACCGTTGTCGTTGAAGATGAGGTCGGCCCGCGCGGACCCGATAGGGGCACGATGGTGGAGGATGACCAGCAGATTGATCTTGAAACCTTCTACAGCCAGTTCATTCGCCCGGGACGAGGAACCGCGACTGTCGTCGCGCAGGCAGACAATGCCGCGGCCGAGGCCCGTATATCTCGCCTGCTCGCTTCCATCGAGAGCGATCGTCACGGCCCCGGTGTTGGCAAGTAAAGAGCGAGTAAGATATGGCCGGTGTTCGCCGCTGCAGAAGCAGCGCATCAGCTTGACGCACATCAAACCGAGGCGGAAGCGTCACCAGTAGACTGCGCTTTGCCGAGACCCGAGATCGAACCTCATTCGGAAGCCGAGCCAAAAGGTTTCCTACAAACATGTTGGAGGGCGTCATGAGCGCATCAGGTGTTACCGTCCTGGATCACAGCGTTCAGGAGACCAACGTCTGGCTCAGGGGAGTCGCTGAACAGCTGCACTTCGAGGATCGCCAGCACGCTTACAATGCGCTGCGCGCCGTGTTGCATGCGCTGCGTGACCGGTTGCCCCCGGAGGTCGCGGTGCATCTCGGTGCTCAGCTTCCGATGCTGGTGCGCGGCCTCTACTACGAGGGCTGGCATATGGCCGGAAAGCCAACGAAAGATCGCAGCGCCCAGGAATTCGCAGACCACGTTTTGGAGGAGCTGCCGCCAAAATTTCCGTTGGATCCGCTGACCGTGGCCCGCGGCGTATTCGAGATCCTCTGGGAGAGGCTCGATCCGGGCGAGTTTGCAAAACTCATGGACCATCTGCCGGCTTCACTCAGAACTCTGCGGCCCCAGAGCGCGCAACGAAGCTGACTCGGCCATTTCTGCGCAACGCCGGCTCATTGCGGAAGTTAATGGACGATTGAAAGGGGCAACGTGAGATGGAGCTGCGCGGATCGGATCAGGACTTCGATGCAGCTGCGATCAAGCGCGAATTTCCAGGTCTCGCGGACTCTCGCTTGCACTACCTCGATAACGCCGCGACCGCGCAGATGCCGGAGGTCGTACTTGGCGCGCTGCGCCGGTTCGAGGTTGAGGCACGCGCCAACGTTCACGAGGGCGTGCATCGGCTCGCACGCGCGGCCACGGCGGCGTATGATGAGGCGCGCAGTCGCGTCGCCCGCTTTCTCCACGCCTATTCCGTCGAGGAAATCCTCTTCACTTACGGCACCACTTCCTCGATCAATCTCGTAGCCTTTTCCTTCGGCGCATTACTCAAGCCCGGCGATGAAATCCTGTTGTCGGTTCTCGAGCATCACAGCAACCTTGTGCCCTGGCAGAAGCTCGCCGAGCGGCGCGGCGTCGTGTTGCGTTTTCTGCCGATGACCGGCGACGGCCGCCTCGAGCTCGATTGGCTGGACAGCGAACTCACCGACCGTTGTCGGCTTGTCGCGCTTACCCATTGCTCGAACGTGACCGGCGCCATGACCGATGTCGCCCGGGTCGTGGCCGCAGCGCGTGTGGTCGGCGCCAAGGTTATGCTCGATGGCGCCCAGCGCGCACCGCATGGGCCGGTCGATGTGCGCAGACTCGGTGTCGATTTCTATGCCTTTTCCGGACACAAGACCTACGGGCCGACCGGAATTGGCGTCCTTTGGGGCCGGCGCGAATTGCTTGCGGCCATGCCACCGTTCATGACCGGCGGCCAGATGATCGATCAGGTCACCCTGACCGACGCCAGTTTTCGGGCGCCGCCGCGGCGCTTTGAGGCCGGCACACCGCCGATTGCGGCCGCTGTCGGCCTTGGCGCCGCCCTTGACTTCATGCAGGCGCTCGACTGGCGCGCCATTCAGAGCCACGAGCTACGCCTGACACGCCGCCTGCTCGATGGCTTGGCCGCGATCGAGGGTGTGCGCGTGCTGGGGCCGGTCGACACCCATGATCGCCGCGGTGTCGTCTCGTTCGCGGTCGAAGGCTTCTCAGCAGAGCAGGTTTGCCGTCACCTCGACCGCCACGGTGTGGCCTTGCGCGGCGGCTATCACTGCGCGCAGCCGCTGTTGCGCGCCTTTGGTGTTGACGGCGCTGCCCGCGCCAGCCTTGCGCCCTATAGTCTCGATGACGATGTCGACGCGCTGTTCGCGGGGCTTGAAGACCTGCTGCGCCAACATGAGACGCGCTCACCGAACCGCAGTGGCGTTCGAAGAGGCAAGCGCAAATCGGGATGAAACCAGCCGCCGAGCAAGAGAAAGAGCCGCCCACGCGTGCGGGCGTTCATCGCGCTCGGCGACGACTGTCGTAATCCGGTTGTGTCCTAATTTTACTTAGGCGGTTCCCCAAACGTCTCACTAATTGTGACGCTAGCCTCCATCAAATAATATCCATGTTTGGCGGCGACACGGGGGTGGCGCAAGCTTCGACTCCGG
>DAINPA010000139.1:0-3370 GCA_036743675.1 Steroidobacteraceae bacterium | reverse complement strand
GAAGAGCTCATGCGAAACGACCTGGACATCGAAACAATCCAGCGCCTGGAGCAATTCGGGACGACGATCGAAGTGGTCCAGGTGCGTGCGCCGAGTAGCGGCGTGGTGACCCAGATCAACGCGCGCGAAGGCGGCTTTGTCTCGCCGGCGGCCCCGATCCTCACGCTTGCCGATCCGACGACGGTATGGATCGACGTCTCGCTTTCCGCGGGCCAGTCGGCGCTCGTGCAACCGGGCGACAGCGTCGTCGTCCGGGCCGGAGATGCGGATCCGATCGAGGCCAAGCTTGACTTCATCAATCCGCTGCTGGACTCGTTTCGCACGCACGCGCGGGTTGTATTGCACCGAACGTCGGCCGATCTGCGCCTCGGGACACTGGTCGATGTGTCGATACGTGCAACTGCGCACTCGGCCCGGGTGCTGCCCAGTTCGGCGGTCATGCGCACCGGGCACGGTGATTTCGTCATGCTGGCGCGCGGCCCGGGTGCCTTTTTGCCCGTGGAGGTGGTTGCCGGGGTAGAAAGCGACGATACGATCGAGATTCGTGGCGGCATTCAGGAAGGAGTTCTGGTCGCTTCCAACGCTCAATTCCTGCTCGATCCGGCCGCCTCCTTGAGCGACACCCTGGGGCGCGCCCACGATGCCAGGACCGCAATGGCCTTGGAATCGAAATCCATGCAATGATGGGCGACGCTGCTCCGACGGGAATACCTGCGTTGCGGCCATCGTTTGCGACGCTGCGCCCGCATAGACCGCAAATTCGGCGCTTCACCCTGCAGCATTAAGGGAATTTAGGTGATCGAGCACGTCATTGCGTGGTCACTGCGCCACCGTGCCATCGTTTTGCTGTGTGCCGGAGCCATCGCGCTGCTGGGTGCCCTGGGCGTTCGTGAGCTTGCGCTCGATGCGATCCCCGACCTGTCGGAAATACAGGTCATCGTGCAGACAAACTACCCTGGACAACCGCCACAGTCGGTCGAAGACCAGGTGAGCTATCCGCTTGCATCTACATTGCTGGGCGCGCCGTCCGTCACCGCGGTGCGTGGCTTCTCGATGTTCGCCGAATCGTACCTCTATGTCATCTTCCGCGAAGGTACCGATCCATACTGGGCGCGTTCGCGCGTCCTGGAGTACTTGGCGCAGATGGGCCCTCGGCTGCCGCCCGGCATCACGCCAACGCTGGGCCCCGACGCGTCCGGGGTGGGCTGGGTCTTCGAATATGCCTTGGTGGATCGCCAGCATCGCTATGACCCGGATCGACTTCGAGCTCTGCAGGATTTTTTCCTAAAGCTCGACCTGCAGAGCGTGCCGGGTGTGGCTGAGGTCGCCAGCGTCGGCGGCGTGGCGCGCCAGTTCCAGATCGAGGCCGATCCTGCCGTCCTCGCCGCCAATGGACTGGGGCTTGGCCGGGTCGCACGCGCCGTGCAGGACAGCAACATCTCGAGCGGTGGCTCGACGCTGGAAATGGGACGCGCCGAATACATGGTGCGCGCGCAGGGCTACCTGACAACACTGGAGGATTTTCGCAACATTCCCCTGGGACCCGATGCACACGGGCAACCCCTGCGCTTGGCAGATGTGGCGCGCGTCCAAATCGGTGCCGAACCGCGACGCGGGGTTACCGATCTGGACGGCCTGGGAGAAGCGCCGGGCGGCATCGTCGTCATGCGTCACGGGGAAAATGCGCTCGCCGTTGCCGAACGGGTAAAGGCGCGCCTCGATTCCTTGCGCCGCAGCTTGCCTCCTGGGGTTGAGATCGTCGTCACCTACGATCGGTCCGGATTGATCCGCGGCGCGGTTGGAACCCTGAACCGCAGGTTGATCGAGGAGTCGGCCGTCGTTGCGCTGGTTTGCGGCGTTTTTCTGCTGCACCTCCGATCCGCGCTGGTCATCATTGTGACGCTGCCGCTGGGCATTCTGATCGCGCTCGGAGTGCTGGCTGCGCAAGGGACAAGCGCCAACCTGATGTCCCTCGGGGGCATCGCGATCGCCATCGGCGCCATGGTGGATGCGGCGATCGTCATGGTGGAGAATCTGCACAAACACCTCGAGCGCGTAACAGCAGGCGCCGACCGCTGGGAAATCGTCCGGCTGAGCGCAACCGAGGTCGGTCCAGCGCTCTTTTTCTCCCTTCTGGTCATCACCGTGTCGTTCCTGCCCGTGTTTGCGCTCACCGGACAGGAAGGCCGGCTCTTCCACCCCTTGGCCAGCACCAAGACGTATGCAATGGCGGCGAGCGCGCTGCTTGCCATAACCCTGACGCCAGTCCTCATGGGGTACCTTGTGCGCGGCCGCATCGCTCCGGAGAAGGCAAATGCCCTCCATCGCCTGCTGCATTCGGCGTATCAACGCGCGCTCACGGCTGCCCTGCGTCGGCCGTGCTGGGCGCTGGGGTTCGCCGCATTGGGCCTGATCAGCACCGCCTGGCCGCTCTGGCAGCTGGGCAGCGAGTTCATGCCGCCCTTATACGAAGGCAGCATCCTGTACATGCCCTCGACCTTGCCCGCGATTTCCGTCGACGAGGCCGCGCGAGCGCTTCAGGTTACCGATCGCTTGATCCGGGAGTTGCCGGAGGTCGAACAGGTTTACGGCAAGGCCGGACGCGCCCAGACGGCGACCGATCCGGCTCCGCTGTCGATGTTCGAGACGGTGATTGCCCTCAAGCCGCAGGACCAGTGGCCTGACGGTGAGAGTATCGAGCAACTGCTCGGTAAACTCGACCGCCAGGTCCAACTTCCGGGTGTCACCAACGGCTGGGGCTATCCGATCCGCACGCGCATCGACATGCTCGCCAGCGGCATCCGCACTCCCTTGGGATTGAAGGTCAGCGGCCCCGATCAGGAAATTGTCGTCGGCTTGGCGCAGCGAGCCGAATCCGCATTGCGCGGCGTCCCCGGCACGAGGAACGCCTTCGCCGAACGGATTGGCGGCGGACGCTATCTGGATATCGATCTGGATCGACGCAGTGCCGCACAGCGCGGGGTGACGATGGCCGATGTGCAACGCGTCGTGCAAGGCGCTATTGGCGGCGAGAACATTGCCAGCGTGATCAGCGGGCGGGAGCGGTACTCGGTCAATCTGCGCTTCCCGCGTGCGTGGCGCGACTCGCCGCAGTCGATTGCCGAAATTCCCATCGTTACGGAACGCGGCGACAACGTCCGCCTTGGCGATGTGGCCCACCTTGCCCTGCGGGACGGCGCGAGCGAAATCAAGAGCGAAAACGCCCAACTCGTCGCGTACGTCTACCTGAATCTGGACAGCACTGACCTGGGCGGCTACGTCGGAGCTGCCGACCGTGCGCTCGCGCAGATCGCCCTGCCGCCGGGCTATACGATGAGCTGGTCGGGCCAGTACGAACAAATGCAGCACG
>DAINPA010000138.1:0-3378 GCA_036743675.1 Steroidobacteraceae bacterium | reverse complement strand
CGTGGGTGCAACGCATTGCGTTATCATCCGCCGCTCCAATAACATGCGGCCTCACACCCATAACAACGGCCGGTGGCGTAGTGTCAGATAAATCCATTCCGCAGCATGCTCGTGTCGTTGTCGTCGGGGGCGGTGTCATCGGCACCTCCGTCGCTTATCACCTTGCATTGATGGGCTGGAAGGACATCGTTCTTCTGGAACGCGACCGCCTGACCTCGGGCACCACCTGGCACGCCGCCGGGTTGATGGTGACTTTCGGGTCGACCTCGGAAACCTCCACCGAAATACGCAAATACACACGCGATTTGTACAGCCGCCTCGAGGCGGAAACGGGCCAGGCCACGGGCTTCGCACCGATCGGATTCATCGAAGTGGCCGCGGACCAGGGCCGGTTGGAGGAGTATCGGCGCGTGGCGGCGTTCAACCGCTACTGCGGGGTCGAGGTGCACGAACTCTCGCCGCGGGAGGTCAAGGATCTGTTTCCGTTGGCGAGCATCGCAGGGATGGAGGCGGGCTTCTATGTCAAGGAAGACGGGCGCGTCAATCCGGTCGACGTCACGATGGCATTGGGCAAGGGCGCCCGCCTGCGCGGCGTGCAGATCTTCGAAGGCGTACCGGCGCTCGGGGTGCTGCACGAGCGCGGCCGTGTCAGCGCCGTGCGCACGGCGCACGGCGACATCAAGACCGAGTACATCGTCAATTGCGCGGGTATGTGGGCGCGGCAGTTCGGCGCGCTCTCGGGCGTCAACATTCCCAATCAGGCGGCCGAGCATTACTACCTCATCACCGAAGCGATCAAGGACTTGCCGCAAAAAATGCCGGTGCTCGAAGATCCGGCGGCCTATGGCTATTACCGCGAGGAGGGCGGTGGCCTGATGGTCGGGCTGTTCGAGCCGGTGTGCGCGCCCTGGAAGATTGAAGGCGTTCCTGCCGATTTCACTTTCGGGGAGTTGCCGCCGGACTGGGATCGCATGGCGCCCTTTCTGGAGCGCGCCATGTCGCGCGTCCCGATCACAACGCAGGTCGGCATCAAGAAATTCTTCTGCGGCCCCGAGAGCTTCACGCCGGATCTGCGGCCCATCGTCGGCGAGGCGCCGGAGTTGCGCGGCTATTTCGTCGCCGCGGGCCTGAACTCGGTCGGCGTACTCACGGGCGGCGGTCTGGGCCGCGTCGTGGCCCATTGGCTCATCAACGGCACACCGGATGTCGATGTCACGGGATTCAACATCGATCGCCTGCATACCTATCAGGCCAACCCCGAGTACCGGCGGGAGCGGACCATCGAATCGCTCGGCATGGTTTACAAATGCCACTACCCGACGATGTCGCCGCGGTCCGCGCGCGGCGCGCGCAAGTCGCCGTTCCACGAGCGGCTCGCGGCGGCCGGGGCTTATTTCAAAGAGGTCAGCGGCTGGGAAAGCCCCGATTGGTATGGAACGCCGGGCACCGAGCCGGACCGGGGCCCCCTGTCATGGGGCAGGCCGTCGTGGTTTTACCGCTGGCAAGCGGAGCATCGGGCCGCCCGCGAGAACGTCATCCTCATGGACATGTCCTTCATGGGCAAGTTTCTGGTGCAGGGGCGCGATGCGGGGCGATGTCTTAATCGCATTAGCGGCAATGACATCGACGGGGCTAGCGGCGTCATTACCTATACCCAGTGGCTGAACGGCCACGGAAAGCTCGAAGCCGACCTCACGGTGACGAAGCTCAATGACGAAAAGTTTCTCGTGGTCGTCACCGACACCATGATCAAGCATGCGGAGACCTGGATGAAGCGCAACTTCCCTGGCGACGCGCACGCCTTCGTCACCGACGTGACTTCCGCTTACGGTCAGCTCAACGTGCAGGGTCCGCGGTCGCGCGAGTTGCTGCAGATGATCACCACTCAGGATTTGTCCAACCAGACTTTCCCATTTCGCAGCGCGCGTGAAATCGACATCGGTTTTGCGCGCGCGCTATGCGTGCGCATCACCTATCTCGGGGAACTGGGTTACGAACTCTACGTTCCGTGCGAACAGGCGCTGCATGTCTATGATCGAGTGGTCGACGCCGGAAAGCGGTTCGGTCTGGTGCATGCGGGTCTCAAGGCATTGGGCAGCCTGCGCATGGAAAAAGGCTATCGCGACTACGGGCATGACATCGACAACACCGACGATGCGCTGGAGACCGGATTGGGGTTCGCGCTGGCGTTGCAGAAGCCGGGCGGCTTCATCGGCAAGGAAGCCGTCAATGCCAAGAAGGCCCGTGGGCCGCTGCACCGGCGCCTGGCGCAGGTGCTGGTGAAGGACCCGGAACCGCTCATGTATCACGCCGAAGTGATATGGCGCGATGGCGTGCCGGTGGGCTACGTGCGGGCCGCCTCGTACGGGCACACTTTGGGCGGTGCCGTGGGCCTGGCGATGATCGAGCCGAAGGTTTCGGTGGATGAGCCCTATCTCAATTCCGGCCGGTGGGAAGTGGAGATCGCGGCACGACGCTATCCGTGCGTCGTGTCCGTCACGCCGATGTACGATCCTTCGATGAAGCGAATCAAGGCGTAGGTGAGACCGCGCCGACCGGCGTAAAAGTCGTCGCGGAATGATAAGAATCTTCGGGGTGACAGGATTGGAACCTGCGACTCCGGCGTCCCGAACGCAGTTAAAGGCGGCTCGGCGAGGTAAGAGAGTGCGATACGTCGGCTAGCCGGAGCCCACCTGGACATAATGCTGGTTTTATGGGAATATGGGCATCATGAAAACGACTTTGGAGCTTCCGGATGGGCTGATGCAGCGCGTGAAACTTCGCGCCGTGCGTCGAAACCAAAAGCTTAAGGATGCAATCGCGCAGCTGCTGGAGCTTGGCATGGCTGCATCGCCGGAAGCCGATAAGCCTCCGCGCGCGCCCAAACCGGTACGGCTAAAGGGCGGCCGTTTGGATATTGGAAGCATCGAAGCGGCAATTGCCGCCGGCCGCGAGTAGCGTGGTACTCGTAGACACCAACATTCTCGTCTATTTGATGATCGAGGGGGATCGGACGCCTGCGGCGCAGGAATTGTATGAGCGCGATGCTGACTGGCGCAGCGAAGCGCTTGTGATGGTGGAATTCTCGAACGTACTCGCCACATATGTGCGGAGCAAGGCGCTAACCTACGAGCGAGCAATAAAGCTCCTGGAACAAGCGCTGGCACTCGTACCCATGCTGACTAACGTTATGCACGCGCAGGCGCTCGAGACCGCGGCGCAATTCGGCATATCCGCTTACGACGCCCGTTTCATCACCCTGGCCGAGCAAATGAGAGCCAAGCTCGTGACCGAAGACATCAAGCTCCAAGTTGCCGTGCCCTCCTGGACGGTTTCACTCGCAGGCGCTGTTGCCTGTTGACATACGCGTCTATTTGG
>DAINPA010000137.1:0-3380 GCA_036743675.1 Steroidobacteraceae bacterium | reverse complement strand
CGCGATCATGAAGCAGGTATTTGTACCGGTCCTGCAATCCAATCGCCTCGCGCAGTGAGAGCGGTCAGCTGATTTGATGGACTGATTTTCACGATCGGTGATGGGCCATCGGCGATCGTGACCGCGGCGTCGGCGCCGCGGTCATTTGCAGGTTGTCAGAACGGCGGATCGTCGAGCGGCCGCGAGGGCATGGGGTCGTGGTAATGCTCTCGCTGATCGAGTGCGTGATACCAGCGGTGCATTTGAGCGAAGTAATGGTTTTGGAAGTGGTTGTAAAAGGCCTCCAGGAACTGATCGATGGCGACCACGGCCTCGTCCGGCATTTCGGGGAAGACGAACGGATCGGTTTCGTCGGCCATGTCAGCGAGCCGCGGCGGCGCGGCGCGGGGTTTGAGTCTCCGGCGGGGCGAACACCTGCAGATAGAGCTTTTCATCGAGCTCGGTGATTTCGCGCTGCGCCGCGGTCATCAGCAGTTCGGCCGCCATGCCGATGAAGATGCGGTAATTGCCGGCGGCGTGATCGCACAGCGTATGTCGCAGTTGTTTGGTCATCAAGCTGGCATTGCCGGCGGTGGTGAGCAGATGCTCGAGGCAGGCCAGGAGTTCCTCGCGGGTGGCGACGCCGGTGCCGAGGCGTGTACGGATGCGCGAGCCCAGCGGGATCAGTTCCTCGCGGCGCAGTTTGTCGAGGAGCCGCGCATCGCCGGAGAGGACCACACACAACAGGGATTGCGAGTCGAAGCGCGCGCTCGCCAGGAGACGCAGTTCACTCAAGACCATGGGCGTCATTTCCTGTGCCTCGTCGATCAGGATGACGGGCCGGCGGCTGGCCGAGCCCAGATGATCGAGCCAGCGGGCGCGCAGCGCCTTGAACCCGCCCCAACGGTTGCTCACCCGCACGGAGATGCCGAAGATATCCCCGAGTTCACGGTAGAAGTCGCTCAAGTTGCTCTGGGGATGATGGATGACGCCGACCGAGAGGTCCGCCAGACGTGCCAGACGCTCGGCGAGCAAGCGCATGACGACGCTCTTGCCGGAACCGGGGTCGCCGTGGATCAAGGCGAAGCCGCCCTCGCGCAGGTGCGCCTGCTCAATGCGCCAGCAGAAGTTCTCGACCTTCGGCGGCACGTAGAGTGCCTCGGTCGGTACCTCGGGGGTGAAGGGGTTCCATTTGAGGCCATACAGGGCCAGCAGTTTTTGGTTCATACAGGGTCATCCTTCTCGGCGGTGGGTAAATAGGCGGGCGGTAAGCCGGTGGCGGCGTAGTCGGCGATCATCTTCTTCAGCAAGGGCGCGATGCCGGTGGCCGGCATCGCGCTCGTGTCGATCGCGCTCGGATCCACGCGCCGGCGCAGCGCATCGGCATTGGCCGCTTTATCGAGGGGGCGCACCGGACAGAGGACCTGACCACTGCGGGCATCGATCAGATCCACACGGCTGAAGTCCCAGCGGGCGTAGCGCAGATGGATCTCATCGAGACGCCGATACCGGGACGGGATCTCGAAGCGCTGGCCATCGAGACTCACCGTGCCGTCGGAACGGCGTTGCTTGCGTTTGATCTCGATGCGGAAGGCGGCGCGCAACTGCTCGCTCCCGGGGCACTCGCGGCCGACGTTGGGGCCGGCGAGGTAGCGCTGCATCGGCGTCGCACCGAGCTCACTATGCACGGTACGGTGATATTCCTGCGTCACCCAGGCCTGGGTCGCGACGTTCAGTTGCTCGAGCGTGAGACTGGCTTCCCCTTCAAGCATCGCCAGCAGGCGCCCCTCGACGCGACCCCAGATATTTTCCTGCTTACCGTTCACATGAGGCGAGTACGGCAACGTGGGCAGATGCAAAATACCGAGCTGATGCAACCCGGCGGTGAACTCCCCGGAGATCATCGCCGAGCCCCGATCGGTCATCAGCGAACGCGGCAGGCCCACCTTCTGCAACGCTTGGCACAGGCCGTGGACCAGCTCTTCGGTGCCTTCGCTCGTGTACCACTGAGCATGGCACAAGAACCGCGACCGGTCGTCGATGAAGCCGACCAGAAGCGGCTTGACGTACGCGCCGCCGCGGGTCAGGACTTTGCGTGAGCCGTGATGGAAGTCAAGATGGAGGAGCTGCAGAACATGCTCGACTTCGTAGCTGCGCACCTCGCGTTGTTCGAGCCGCTCGCGGGCAGCCAAGGCGCCGTCGCTCGCCCGGCGCAGCGGACGCTGACGCAGCAGTCCCTGCGCTCTCAGATAGCGGCGTACGCTCGGATAGGACGGGCACTTCAGGCCGGCGGCGCCAAGCATCACGCGCAAGTTGTCGTGGTGCAGCTGCGCGGTCCAGCCCGGGTGCTCGCGGTATTGCGTGGTCAGCGCCTGCACGGCCTCGACCGACAGACTCGGGAAGCGACCGATGTCGCCGCGTACTTGATTGCGCAGCGCGTACACCGGATCGGCGGCCCTCTTCGCGGCGTAATACCACCGTTCGAGCGTCGAGACGGCGAAGTGAACATCAAGACCGGTGAACGGATGGCGCCAGGCCTTGGCGGCCAACGCGTTCAAGGCCTCGTGTAACTCGCCGGCCGCCGGCGGCGCGGCCAGCAGCGGTCCGATGATCGCGAAGCGCAGCCGCGCCCAGCGATCTCGTTGCGGTAGATCGTTCTCGTCACTCACCCTCGCTCCCTCTGTGACGCCATCCTCGGCGTCGCTGATGGGAACGAAGGCTACAAAGTCCTCTGATCAAGGGCTATCGGCATCCTCTGCGGGTGCGTCGCGACCTTCGGATTACGTGGTCGTGGCGCGCGTGCTCAAGGGCGCGATAAAGCGCAGCAGTTGCGCCACCCGATCCGCCATCTCGTTGGCATCGAAGCGTTCCAACAGACTGTGCGGCAGCTGCTCGGTGACGACCGGCGGCATGAACCGTTCGCGCATCGACTGCCAGAACGGCGTCAATGGAAAATCCTTGCGCCACCACGTCCGCCAGCGCTTCAACGTGCGCCCCGGAATGCTCAGCAGATCGCACAGCGCTTGACCCGACGAACTGCCCGGCGGTGAGGCCAACATCAACACCACCGCCAGATACACACGGCGCCCCGCGAACCGTACTGACGGCGATGTCGCGCGGCCGTCGCACCGTCCGCAGGTGAAGCTCAAGCGCCAGGAATAAGCTTCCCGCACAGCGGCCGGACACCCGCGGGGTTTACGAGGGAAATCCGCTACATGCAGCGGCCCTGCACATCCGGGGCAACGCCCCAGACGGGTCGCGGCCGCGAACTCTTCATCAATGCGGGTGAGGAAATGAAAAAAAGCGGGATCTTGCAATACGCCGTGGCACACTTCGGTTGTCTCCTGTCTTGGTAAACCGGAGACTCCCCGGAGGGGATCTTTTAATCAAGATCCCCGATG
>DAINPA010000136.1:0-3396 GCA_036743675.1 Steroidobacteraceae bacterium | reverse complement strand
GCTCCGCCAGAACGGCGTCGGCGGCGGTGGCAAGCACGATCGCTCGTCCGGCGGTATTTTCGCGAATCGCCAGCGCCAGCACGTCCTGACGCAGCTGCAGTCGATCCCAGTCGATCCGGCTCCGCAATGCAAGTTGCCGCTTCAGCGCGGCGCGGCCATGCAACAGCCAGGCCGCGCATCTAAACACGATCAGCGGATTCCGACGCAGGATCGAGACAAAGCTTTTATAGAGAAGGTCTCCCGCGATCAGCGTGCCGTCGAGATCAAGCACCAGCGGCATCGACAAGGGAAGACTGAATACCGCATCGGTTTGATCGGTCAGGCATTCGCGTTGCTGATGCGATTCCGACGTCCGGGCAACGGTTATTGCGATTTCATTCATGGGCGACACTCAACCGCGCTGAAACCTTGCAGACGGCGAGCTGTCGCGCGCCACCTTGGCTGGCTTTGCAATCGTCGTATCCAAGTTTGCCCGCCAGCGTCGATCCGTCCTCATCGGAGGATGACACGATCAATATATGCGGTGCGCCGTGATTGGATTTGCGGAATCTGGCCAATGAGGCGGCGTCCGGTTCGGATTCCCAATCCGGAGTCGCCCGCATGAAATCCCGCGTTTCGACATATTGCAGCGGGAAGTAGCCAAAATATCGGGTCGACGGCAGCGGGGACGACAGTCCCGCACCGTGTGCGGCGAGTGCCGCGGTCTGGGCCGCGTGCACGGTAGGGCGAACGCGCCATGCGAACAGGGCGCTGCTCCGCAGCGCGATCAGGTCGGCATTGGCAAAGGTTTCCAAGGGATTGTCCCGACCGGCGTCGAGTTCGCTTTCCAATATGGTCGACCAGCTTTGGTAGGCTAGAGAGCGGATGGCGGTCTGGCCGATCAAGCCGGCGAGCGCCGTGAGGCAAAGCGTGCGTACGAGCGCGGGACCCGGTTGCCGGCTGGCGATCGCCATCACGACGGCAATCCAGCTGAAGGGAGCGAGGCGTTCCGAGAGCGACGCCGAGCCGGTCTTGAGATTGAGCAACGACAGCAGGACAACGAACCCAAGGAAAACCGGCCACATCAGATCGCCGGATCTGATCCGGCGCAAAGCCGCGAGGCCTGCGATCGCCAGCGCGGCCAGCAACGGCGCAAGTGCGACGACTTCCCACCAGGTAAAGCTGAACAGGTATGTCGCTGCCATGATCCGGCGCAAGATCTGCGTCAGCCCGCCATCGCTAGCGGCTGCTTCACCCGGAATATTGCGATACGCGATCAGGAAGCTAACGATCATCAAGAGCGTCGGCAGTGCGGCTGCAACTGCCCAGGCGCCGTCGATGATCAACTGTCTGGCGGCGACGCGAATGCCGCAGCGGTCCAGTGTCCGGATCGCGCGGGCCAGGCCATCAGCCGCAAGCAACAGGCAGGCCGCAACGACGGCGGTGAGATGCGTCAGGTAAAGCGCAAACAGGAACAACGCGGTGGCTATGAAGGCGATCGCATCGTGGCGGTGTCTCAGCTTGCGCCAGAAACTGGCGAACAGCAGAAACAGCGGCACGCCTAGCGCATAATTGTAGAATCCCCAATGAATGAAGACGCCGAAGGCGAGCGGCAACAATAACAGGACAGGCAATATCGGCCGCTCGGTCTCGGCACGGCAAACCGCGAACGAGGCCGCAATCCAGAGAAGCCCGTACAGACTGAGGAAGAGTGTGTTGGCCAGCAGGGCGTCGCCCGTCAGCCGGATCAGACCGGCGAGCACGAGGTAGATGGCGGAGTTGGGCTCGATGCGGGGATTCCATTGGTAGAATGCCGCGGCCGGCTCCTGCAGCGCGCCGCCCCAGCCAAAACGTGCGATCAGATCGGCCTGCGCGAGATGCACGGGGCCATCCTGGGTCGGGACAAGCTTGACAAGCCAGATCGGCCCGTCGAGCAGCACGACCAGCGCCACGAACAGCAGTGTTATTGCTGCGACACCCGCAATGCTTCTTGGAGTCTCAGTCGGTACGGCGATCGACATTTCAGCCACCCAGGCCGAGATGTATGAGGTTGGAACTGGTCAAACCGTTCAGCCAAGGCAAATCGACGAAGCTCAGCACGCCGAACAATGCCATCGTGAGAGCCGCCCCGATCAGCATCGCCGGCTGCCGCATCAGTTCCTCCGGCCGGGCGGCGGCCGAGTCCGGCGTCAGGGCAAGCCGCATGTAGGCCGCGAACAGCGCGATGAACAGCGGAATGACGACGAGATATTCGATCCGGTATTTCAACAGGAAGATCGCCATCATGAACGCGAATCCCTGGGCGTAGACGAGGCAACTCGTCACCAGGCTCGACTGCGTGTAGACGGCGAATGACGGGCGATACGCGGCAAGGCTTGCCGTGCCGCCGGCCTCGACGATGGCGCGATGCTCCGAGACGCGCTTGGCGGCCATCAGGAAAGCGCCGCCGAACCAGTAGGCGAGCAGGATCGATGCGGGTGGCGCAACATGTGGGGTGACCGCGAACCAGCCGAGCAGGAAACGCAGCGGATTGTTGAGCGATTCCACGATGACGTCGAGAAAGGCGCGATCCTTGGCGCGGATCGGCCGCACGTTGTAGATCACGCCGAAAATGGCGAACACGATGGCAACCGAGCTGAAACTGTAACCGAGTGTGTGGGCCGCCAGCATGCCGACCGAAGTAAGTAAGATATATTGGGCGAAGACGACGCCGGCAGACATCGTGGTCTGCACCGCCGGGCGCGCGCGCTTGGTCGGATGCATGGCATCGAACGGCGCATCGAGCCATTCATTGATGGTGTAATTGGCCGACGACAGCGCCATCGCCACGAACAGGCAGGCCACCAGCCGCTCGGCCAGCGTCGCATAGTCGATCGGCCCGGCCGCGGACATGATCATCGCAAACGCAACGCCGGGAACGATCAGTACGTGCTTGATCCAGTGATCCGGCCGCGCAATAGCGACGTAATCCGCGAACCTCGCCGATGGCTGGGCGGCGTGGGTAGCTGGGTGCAACCCCGGTTGATTTGAAACGAGCATGAAACTCTCCAAGCTTCCTCGCCTGTCCCATCTGATCGGATGACAGCGATGGATGAGCTTGAAGAGCATTGACCGTGCCGCCGTGGGCCGATCCGCCGCGAGGCGGGGATGCGATCGCGACGCGGTTAATGGCGGTCGCATTCCCAAGGTTTTGCAGGGATTTCCCGGAGCGGTTGGCCCGCCGGCGCTTTATTGTCTCATACTCGCGCTGGCCCGCGGCAGCTGCGGCCCCGATGAGACGTGCGCCGGAATGATACAGGGTGTTTCAATCTGGAGGGATCGATTGCCGGGTCATACAGGTTAATAAAGCCGTCAGCCCCGCGATTTGGCGCGCTTGCGGTGCACGGCTTTTATCACGTGGAGTCTTGCCCGGATCGT
>DAINPA010000135.1:0-3402 GCA_036743675.1 Steroidobacteraceae bacterium | reverse complement strand
GCGCCGCAGCCGAACTTGGTGCCGGTCATCCCGAGGTACTCGCGCAAAAAATCATTCATCGTCAAATCGTCGCGCACTTCCCTCGGGCCGTGCGCGCGACCATTGATCGTCAGAGCCAGTGTTGTCACCTGAGCACTCCCCTGAGCATGGCTTGGGTTACCGGCAAGGATTGGAAGCGGTGACCAGTGGCATCGAAGATCGCGTTCAGAATTGCGGGAACGACGGGAATCATCACGACTTCCGCCATGCCCTTTGGCCCCTCATTCGGCGTCAGGGGCGGTAGCACCTCGACCTCGAGGTCGCGCAGCGGCAAGTCCGATCCGCGCGCCACCAGATATTGTCCGAGGTTCCATTGCCCGTTGCCGGGCCCACCCTCGTAAGGCGGCAGTGACTCGAGCAATGCATAACCCACGCCCATCGCGAACCCGCCCTGCGCTTGCCCGAGCACGACCTCCGGCACCAGCGGCTGACCGCATCCGAGGACACTGTATCCCTTGGCGATGCGCAGAGCGCCGGTGGCGCGCTCGATCTCAAGGCGGACCAGCGTGCCGCACGGCGACGTGTAGGTGCTTCCGAACCGGTTGAAGTCGGTGGGCGGAAATTTGACGCTGGTGCGATCGAGGCGAACGAATTTGCCGGCACCCTTGCGCACGGCCAGCGCATCGATGTCGGCCGTCCATACCTGTCCGGAAATCGCGAAGGTCGCTTGCGACCACGCCCAACGGTTAAAGGCATGCGCCATCGCCCCGGTCACACCATTGCGCGCATGCGCTTTTGCCGCGATTGACGGCAATGTCAGTGGTGTTAACCCCGGCATGATGAGCTGCCGGTCTTTCCAGCGTGCCACCTCCCATTCCTTGGCCTTTGGATCGGTTGGCGCGATACGCCACAACTCGAGTGCCGCCGGCCACAATCCGAACCGGAACACGACGCGCGCTGCCTCTGCCGCCGCATGCGTCCCGACGTGGGCGCCAGACGAGGCAGCCGTGGCTGAACTGATCGCCGGCACCCAGCGCGGATTTTTCGCCGCCGCGTCCTGCGTCTTCTGGTCCATCGAGTAGGGGTCGCCGGAGGTCACGAGTGCGAGCGGCCCGAACGTGTCGACTTGCAGGACCGCGACTTCATCGGCGACGCCACCCAGATAGGCCGCGACCCGATTGGCAATCGCCGTCCCGATGCCGTTGCCCATCTCGCAGGCATCGCAATGGATGGCAATCCGGCCATCCGGGTCGATTTCCACCGTCGACAGTGAGCAGTCCCCTCCAGTGCCGTAATTCTTGGTGACGCAAGCGACGCCCGTGCCCACGAGTGTCCCCGCTTGAGCGCGGGCTTTCTCTGCGGCGCGCTGCTGCCAAATCGGATGCTTCTCCAGCTTGTCCAGGATCTCCGGCGTGCGGATCGAGACGCTGTACGGGTTTCCCGCCATGATCCGGCCGCCGGTCTTGAGCGCGTTGCGTCGCCGGAACTCGATGGGGTCGAGCGGCAACGCCGAGCATGCTTCATCGACCAATGCCTCCAGCGCCGTCATCGTCTGCAGCGTTCCGTAGCCGCGCATCGACCCTGCGGTTACGCCGCGCGAGTGGAGCGCGACTGTGGTGACATCGACTTTCGGAACGTCGTAGATGCCGATCGCGGCATTGGCGCCCACGGTCGCCACGCTGGGCGAGAAATTGGCGAGGCCGCCGCCATCCAATACGTGGTCGGCGGCGAATGCGACAATCTTGCCGCTGGCCCGATCGACTCCAATCCGCGTGTGCATCTTGAATGCGTGCCGCTTGATGCCAGCCTGGAACTGCTGATAGCGGTCGTGGGCGAGCCGGACCGGGCGGCCAGGCAGGAACATCGCCGCCAGCGCGACGTAGAGCGGGAACGGGGTATGGTCGCGTCCGCCGAATCCGCCGCCGACATAGGCGAAATAAGTGTTGATGCGCGTCGGCTTGAAGGCGGCGCTGGCTTTGCCCAGAAGAAACGCTACCGATTCCGCGGCCTCGTACGGCGACTGCACCCCGACCACAAGCTCGAGGTTTTTTCGATCCGCGTCGTACCAAGCGATGCCGCCTTCCGGCTCGAGAAACATGGGGTCGACCGATTGGGTATCGAATTCGCGGTCCAGCACCAGAATGGCCGGATTGCTTGCCGCGAGTTCCGCGCGGATCTTCTCGCCATGGGTTGCGGCTTCGGCGTAGGCGCGCCCGGTCGGAATCGGGAGCCGGGTCCATATCGGGCGCTCCGTATCCTGGAAACGTCCCGGACTGACCCAGCCGTTCTTGACCGGCGAGTAAACATCGGGCGCGTCAGGGGTCGGACCGGCCACACGCGTAAAACGAAAGGCGCCGTAGTTAGGCATCACGATGGGGCCGGTTTCTTCACCGAACTTCACGAAAGATCCATCGCGCAGCGCGAGCCGCGCCTGATCGAAAGCATCGAACTGCTCGAAGATCAACAGAGCCACCGGCTGACCCATATACAGCGGCGTCTTGCCGACCGGACAGAACAGGTCGCCGGTATAGAATTCGGGAACGCGAGTGCCGATTCGCGCGAGATCGGTCGCGGTAACCACCACCGAGGGCTTTGTCGCGCCGGCGAGACGCGCCAGGTCCATGCCGGCGTAGACGTGTGTCGCGTCCGGGGCGCGGATGAGCAGGGCGTGCGAGGTATTCGCCGGCCAACCCGGGAGATCGGCGGCACGAAAATCGGACGCGTACAACTTGGCCCCTGTGACCTTGGCCACGCCGTCAATGCGACCGACGCCAACGGCAGCCGGGTTCCAATGTTGTCGTCCCGGTAGCGTCTCGCGCGCTGCGAACTCGGGTTCCTCAGCCGATGACAAACGCGACAGGCTAAGCGCAATACCACTCGCCGTGACCCACTTGACGAACTCACGTCGCGAAGGCCGCATGTTGTCACCTACTGGTCAGCGCTAGTATGAGCGCGTGGTACGAGCATATCTGTTCGCCCTCGACACCCTCCGCTTTGGCGCAAGGACGCAACCGATTTTGTCGAGAACGTAGGCTCTATGCATTCTGTAGGGCTATAAGTAGAATGTTTCAGGTTTATTTCATTTGCAAGGCTTAAATCAGATCACCGAGGATACGTTCGTTTCAATTGGTTTTGTGATGACCAACCCGACGACACAAAACTGCTCCCCTTCGCGATCGGGATCGAATTTTTCCCGCGGCGCGCCGATCACCTCCCGGGTGCGCGCAACGGTCAAATCGTGAATTCGATCGATAGAAGTTATCTCGAGGGAGACGCATTGATTTTGCTGTCGGTCACGAATGGTACACAGCGTTATTTCGCTGCGCGGAAAAATTCGGTAACTATTGGGGGCATATCGGACATTGTTAGGCCCAACTTTAACACCATGATTCGCAAACCCGAGTATTTTCAATCTGTTGCGAA
>DAINPA010000134.1:0-3402 GCA_036743675.1 Steroidobacteraceae bacterium | reverse complement strand
GCGGGTGCAGCACCATCGCGATCGGCGCGTTCTTCTGCTTCGCCGGATGATAACGACCTTCGAGGCGGC
The DNA here is from genome assembly GCA_036743675.1 of Steroidobacteraceae bacterium. Classification (GTDB taxonomy): domain Bacteria; phylum Pseudomonadota; class Gammaproteobacteria; order Steroidobacterales; family Steroidobacteraceae; genus Bog-1198. The sequence continues at coordinate 3,333 of DAINPA010000134.1, read as the reverse complement.
CCGCGGGGCCGGTGAAAATGACTTCAGGCATCAGTGATCCCTTGATTGATCGCTTGGCAAAATCAACCGCCTTTGTGCCGGCTTCATCTGGCTTTCGGCAGACGAACCCTCGGCAAGGAAAAAGGGGCGGATCAGGCGTCGTCTGGCGCGATGCGAACGGCGCTCGGTGAACTGGAGGCCGCGTTCTAGCATGAGGCGAGGGGCAAAAAGCAAGCTTCTTGAACATCCGGCAGTGCGTTCAAGGCGTTAGCGATTCGATTGCCAGGAGACGCCGTGATCACCAATTGCCATAACGTCGGAGGCGGCGGACAAGTTGCGTCCGGGCGCGCCTTTCTTCCAAAGCCGCAGCTTTAAGGTATTATCATACTCAATGTCTGACCGGGTTTATCTCGACTGGAATGCGACCACGCCGCTTCGCCCTGAAGCCCGCGAGGCCATGGCCGCGGCGTGGGATCTCCATGGCAACCCCTCGTCGGTCCATGCCGAAGGCCGTCAGGCCCGCAGATTGGTTGAGGAGGCGCGGGCCAGGGTCGCCGGCGCGATCGGCGCTCTGCCTCGAAGCGTCATCTTTACCTCCGGTGGAACCGAGGCCAATGCGCTGGCGCTGACGCCGGGGCTTCGGCGAGCAGCGTCTGGGCTTCCGGTGAAAAGATTATTGGTCTCGGCCATCGAGCACGCCTCGGTTCTTGCGGGCGGGCGGTTTCCGGTCGAAGCGATCGGCACCATCGGCGTAGCGCGCTCCGGCCTGGTGGATCTGGACGATTTGCGCGCGACGCTTGCGGGCGGACCTCCCGCGCTGGTGTCGGTAATGCTGGCCAACAACGAGACCGGGGCGGTGCAGCCAGTGGCGGAAGTGGCTGGGATTGTCCATTCCGCCGGTGGCTTGCTGCATGTCGACGCAATCCAGGCATTCGGTAAAATATCGTTTGATATCAATGTGATGAATGCCGATCTGGTGACGCTTTCGGCGCACAAGATTGGCGGTCCCAAGGGCGTTGGCGCGGTGGTTCTGGCCGAGGGGGTACTTGGGCTTGAACCGCTGCTGCGCGGCGGCGGTCAGGAACTGGGGCGCCGGGCGGGAACCGAGAACATTGCGGGAATTGCGGGGTTCGGGGCCGCGGCGAAGGCCGCCATGGGCGCTTTGGCGGGTGATGCTATTCGTCTGGAAAGCTTACGGAACCGTCTTGAAAGCGGCTTGCGGCAAACCCGGGATGTCATTGTGTTCTCCGACGACGTGGCCCGCCTGCCGAATACCACGCTGTTCACGGTTCCCGGCCTCAAGGCGGAGACCGCGGTGATCGGATTCGACCTCGCAGGTATCGCGGTGTCGTCGGGTTCCGCCTGTTCTTCGGGAAAGGTACAACCGTCCCACGTGCTGGAAGCCATGGGATTCGGCCCCGAACTCGCCAAAGGAGCAGTGCGGCTCAGTCTGGGCTGGTCCACGTCTGACGCGGACATTGATCGCAGCCTGGAGGCTTGGCGAAAGCTTGCAGGTACCCTACTTAGAGGAAGCGACGAAACACTGCTTGAACGGTTCTAAGGCAGGTGATTTCCTCGAAGAAACATCGTAAAGCTTTTGGAATGATCCACCGCGGTCCTTGAAACCGCGAGCGGAGGATGGAATGGCGGCCGTACAAGAGACCGTTGACCGGGTTCGCCGGATCGACGTCGATCAATATCGATATGGATTTGAGACCGTTATCGAGTCCGACAAGGCCCCGAAGGGGCTATCGGAAGATACCGTCCGCTTCATTTCCGAAAAAAAGAACGAACCGGCCTGGATGCTGGAATGGCGTCTGGAGGCGTATCGCCGCTGGCTGACCATGACCGAGCCGAAATGGGCGCGGGTCCACTATCCCAAGATCGATTATCAGGATCTCTATTACTATTCGGCGCCGAAGCCGAAGAAGACGATCGGCTCGCTCGACGAGGTCGATCCGGAAATCCTCAAGACCTACGAGAAGCTCGGCATTCCCTTGCGCGAAGTCGAGGTCCTCGAAGGCGTGGTGCGCCCGGAAGGCGAGCGGCGCATCGCGGTTGACGCCGTGTTCGATTCGGTGTCGGTCGCGACCACCTTCCAGAAGGAGCTGAAGCAGGCCGGCGTGATCTTCATGCCGATCTCGGAGGCGATCCGCGAACATCCCGAACTGGTGAAGAAGTATCTCGGCACCGTGGTGCCGACCTCGGACAATTATTTTGCCACTTTGAACTCGGCGGTGTTTTCCGACGGCTCGTTCGTCTACGTGCCGCCGGGCGTGCGCTGCCCGATGGAGCTGTCGACCTATTTCCGCATCAACGAGCGCAACACCGGCCAGTTCGAGCGCACCCTGATCATCGCCGACAAGGGCGCCTATGTCAGCTACCTCGAAGGCTGCACCGCGCCGCAGCGCGACGAAAACCAGCTGCATGCCGCCGTGGTCGAACTGGTCACGCTTGACGATGCCCAGATCAAATATTCGACGGTGCAGAACTGGTATCCCGGCAATTCCGAAGGCAAGGGCGGCATCTACAATTTCGTCACCAAGCGCGGCGATTGCCGCGGCAACAATTCGAAGATTTCCTGGACCCAGGTCGAGACCGGCTCCGCCATCACCTGGAAATATCCGAGCTGCATCCTGCGCGGCGACAATTCGCGCGGCGAGTTCTATTCGATCGCGATCTCGAACGGTCACCAGCAGGTCGATTCCGGCACCAAGATGATCCATCTCGGCAAGAACACCACCAGCCGGATCATTTCGAAGGGCATCGCCGCCGGGGTCTCGCAGAACACCTATCGCGGGCTCGTCACGGCGCACCGCAAGGCGACCGGCGCGCGCAATTTCACCGCCTGCGATTCGCTTCTGATCGGCGACAAATGCGGTGCGCACACCGTTCCCTATATCGAGGCGAAGAATTCATCGGCGCTGTTCGAGCATGAGGCGACCACGTCCAAGATTTCCGAGGAAGTATTGTTCTATTGCGTGCAGCGCGGGCTGTCGCAGGAGGAGGCCGTCGGCCTCGTGGTCAATGGTTTTGTGAAGGACGTGCTGCAGCAGCTGCCGATGGAATTCGCGGTCGAGGCGCAGAAGCTGATCTCGATCTCGCTGGAAGGTTCGGTTGGATAAAGGTCGTCATCCTGAGGTGCTTGCGAAGCAAGCCTCGAAGGATGACTGAGGAAATGGAAGGTCATCCTTCGAGGCTCGCCGAAGACGGCCCGCACCTCAGGATGACGAGTTAGGATAGAAAGAATGGCACTACTCGAAGTCAAAAACCTGCAGGTTCGTGTCGAGGAGCGTGAGATCCTCCACGGGCTTTCGCTCACCGTGAACAAGGGCGAGGTCCACGCCATCATGG
>DAINPA010000133.1:0-3510 GCA_036743675.1 Steroidobacteraceae bacterium | reverse complement strand
CAAAGTGAATGCAAAGTACATGGCGAATACCTGGAAATCTGCTCCGCGCTGAACTTCTTCAGCGGCATGACTGGCTCCTTTCCAAGCGATTTTCTCACAACGCTTGGTCTAAAAAAGCCCGGTCAGGTCAAGCAATGCTCTCTTCAACGCAGCGGAAGCAATTACGCGTGAGCGACGAGATTGGGCATCGGCAGTAACACCGTAACGGTATTCGACGGCACGCCGCCCTGCCCGGCCGCGCCATAGGGCCGCACATGAAAGCGATAGGGCATGCCGGCTAGGAGGTTGGTATCCTCCCAGCGCGTGACCTTGACCGCGTCGGCGATTTCAACGTGGCCGAGCGCATCGGTGCGGCAGATATCGTAGCGCGCGGCGCCGGTGGCCTTGTTCCATTTTAGCGTCGCCCTGCCTTTGCCGACTGTCGCAACTAGATTGGCGCCGTCCGCGCTCCACTGCGGCGCTTCGGTACTGCGGTCGTCGGGCGGCGCCTGCAATGAGCCCTGCGGCCACAGCGCGCAGATCACGCGCATATGGGTGCCGTCAAGATGCTTGCAGACGTTGCAGTAGTCACATTTGACAATGCGGTCGGCCTCGCCGCGGCGGACCTTGTTCGGCCAGTCGGGATCGGCCAGCAGGCCGCGCGCGATGCCGACGATGTCGACCGCGCCTGTGGCCACTAGCCGCTCGGCATCGGCGGGATCCGAGATCTTTCCGGCAGTGGCGACTGGCGTGTCGAAGGCGTGCGCCTTGATGAAGGCTTTAATCTCGGCGGAAAACTGCGCGTGCGGCACGGCCGGATACCAGTCGCCCGGCATGCAGCGATCACCCGAATAGCCGGTGTAGGGATAGGGCACCTGGCCGGCAACGTGGATAGCGTCCTCGAATTTACCGCCGACCGACAGCGACAGATAAGCTGCCCCGAGCTGCGCCAGCCGCAAGCCGATCAGCTTGGCGTCGCTGATCGTGTAGCCGTCCTTGATGAATTCATCGGCCAGGAAGCGGACACCAACCGGGAAATCGTTGCCCACCTTGCGCCGGATATTGGCGAAGATGCGCGTGATCAGATGCAGCCGGCCTTCCAGCGTGTCGCCGTAGTCGTCGGTGCGCGGGTTAGCGCGCGAGAGGAACGAGGCGAGCGTATAAGCGTGCGCCGAATGCAGCTCGGCGCCATCGAAACCGGCCGAACGCGCCCGCGCTACCGCGTCACCGAACTCCTCGACGATACGATCGATCTCGGCCATCGACAGCATGTCGACGGTCTGCCGCCAACCGGATTTGGCCACCTTCAAGAAATGGATGATCTGCGGGACGACTTTCGAGTCGGAGGTGTCGTGAATGCGGCGGACCAGATCGCTCAAGCCCGGCACATATTGATCGTCGCTGATGCGCAGCAGCGGGCCCGATTTGGACTGATGCACCGCCATGGCCTCGATGACGATCAGGCCGGCACCACCCTGCGCGTAGCGTACGTAGCGATCAGTGATGTTTTGGTTGACGAAGCCATCCTCGCCCGACAGCCGCGTCACCATGGCCGGCACCATCACGCGATTGGGGATGAGCATCCCGGAGACGTTCAGCGACTTGAACAGTTTCATGATTGATCCTCAAACATGCGCGACGTCGCGCGCCGCGATCTGGCGCAATTCGCGTCGCAGAATCTTGCCGGCGGCGCTGATCGGAAACCGCTGCACCACTGCAAGACGCTCGGGAATTTTGAACTTGGCGATATTGCGGCAGAGCAGGAAGCACTTGATCTCCTCCAACTCGACCGTTTCGCCCTCAACCGGGATCACGAAGGCGCAGGCCTTTTCGCCGTAGACCCGATCGGGCATCGCCACCACGCAGACATTCTTGATCTTGGGATGACCGAGGATTTGTTCTCGATTTCCTCGCAGCTGATCTTTTCGCCACCGCGGTTGATCACATCGTTACGGCGCCCTTCGACGTAAAGGTGGCCGTCGATCCGGCGCACTAGGTCGCCCATGCGATAATAGCCGTCGTCGGTGAAGGCTGCGCGATTCTTGTCAGGCGTGTTGTAATAGCCGCGGATGGTGTAGGGACCACGCACAATCAGTTCGCCGATCGTGCCGTCGGGCACGTCGTTGCCCTGCTCGTCGACAATGCGGATTTCGTCGGCCGACGAGATCGGCCGGCCGGAGCTGGTGAAGCGGATGTCATCCGGATCGTCGAGCCGGGTCATGTTCAATAGGCCTTCGCCGGTACCGAAGCTCTCCTGGAAGATGCAACCAAAGCGCTGTTCGACGCGCTTGCGCAGCTCGGGCGCCAGCTTGGCGCCGCCATTCATCATCACGCGCAACAAAGAGAAATCGCGCTTGGGCAGCTCGGCGTTGAGCCAGTTGACGATCAGCGGAACGCCGGCCGAGACCACCGTCACGCGCTCTTCTTCGATCAGCCGCGCGGCGGTCTCGAACGTGATGTCGGGCGCGATCACCGCGGTACCGCCATGCGCCAGCGCGCCCAGCACACCGGGACAGGCGAGCGTGTAATTGTGCGCCATCGGCAGCAGCGCAAGGAACACGGTCTCGGCATTGAAGCCGGCGATAACGCCGCTTTGTCGGCAATTGTAGACGTAGTCGTTGTGCGTGCGCGGGATAACTTTGGGCAGGCCGGTAGTGCCGCCTGAAAGAATCATCAGCGCAACGTCGTCGGACGCCGGCGCGAATTTCGCGAGAGTCTCGGCATTCGCGCCGCCGTTTTGCGCGAGCAAGTCGCTCAATGAGATTTGATTGGGACCGGGCTCACCCAGCACCAGCACGGGGCGCAGTGTCGGCGTGCCGGCGGCGATCTCCGTCGCGAGCGCGCGGTAGTTGTAGCCGCGCCATTGCTCCGGCACAAAATAGCCGGCGGCTTTCGTGTGCTCAACGATGTGCGAGATCTCCTCGCGCCGGTGCGCCGGCAGCGCTAGCACCGGGATCACGCCGACGCGCAGCAACGCGAAGAAGGTGACGACGAAATCGATCGAATTGGGCAGTTGAAAAACGACACGATCTTGCGGCTTGAAACCGAGATCAAGCAGATGGCCGGCCAGCCGGTCGATTGCCCCGACCAACTGCGCGTAGCTCAGACGCCGGTCGCTATAGACCAAGGCGGTGCGGTCGGGCGCTGCTTCGGCCTGGCGCCGCAGCATGTCGTTGAGCGTGATGTCCGACCAATAGCCTTGATGCCGATAGCGGCGCGCAAGCTCCTCGGGCCAGGCTGTGCATCCTTGCAGCATATGTCGGCTAGCTTCCTCGGGCGCACGATGATGTCATTCGAGCAATAGCTCGAATAGAATATGAGCTCCGGCCTATATAATCTTGACTTTTGTCAAGCACTCGATCTCAAGACATGAAGTCGCCAAAGAGAGCGTCCTGAACCGGAGGCCTGCTTTCTTGGCCCGCAAAAACACGAGCAAAAATTTGAAGTCGATGAATACGACTTTTGAGCGACGTCAGAAGCTCAATAAGGAAATTGACCAGCCGAGTTTCCGCAGTATGCGATTTGGGCAGT
>DAINPA010000132.1:0-3552 GCA_036743675.1 Steroidobacteraceae bacterium | reverse complement strand
CTTGGTCTCACCGTGCCGCCGTCGCTGCTTACTAGCGCCGACGAGGTGATCGAATAGAGACGTTCTTTGTTGCGACCAGGATTTAAGCATTGCACAAGGTGTGGTCCTGAGGCTCTGGGGAGGGCAACATGAGACGGCGCGAGTTTATCACGCTCCTCGGCGGCGCGGCGGTCGCATGGCCGCTTGGCGCGCGCGCGCAGCAGCCGGCGATGCCGGTGATCGGGCTTATCAACGGCGGGGCGGCCAATATCTTCGCGCGTGAGGCGACCGCGTTCAGCAAAGGCCTCAACGAAACCGGCTACGTCGAAGGCCAAAACGTGACGATTGAGTACCACTGGCTGGAGGGCCACTTCGATCGCGTACCGGCGCTGGTAGCCGATCTGGTCCGCCGACAGGTGGCTGTGATTGCCACGCCCGTGTTCACGCCGGCTGCGCTCGCGGCCAAAGCTGCGACCGCGACCATCCCGATCGTCTTCGGTGTCCCCGAAGACCCCGTCCGGCTTGGCCTTGTCGCCAGCCTGGCCCGGCCCGGCGGCAACGCGACCGGCATCAATATTTTCAACCAGGAGCTGGCGGCCAAGCGGCTGCGACTCCTGCATGACCTGATGCCCAAGGCCGTTCGTATTGCCGTGCTCGTCAATCCGGGCGTTGCTTCAATCGCCGAGTCCACGAGACGGGACGTGCAGGAAGCCGCCCCCATCATCGGGCTGCAAATCCAGATTCTCAACGCCACGACGGTCGGCGAGATCGACGCGGCCTTTGTCGCCATGGCACACGAACGCCCCGATGCCCTCTTCGTCGTTGGCGACACATTCTTCACCAGTCGCGCCGTGCAGTTTGCCACCTTAACGTCGCGCGACAGGATTCCGGCGGCTTATGCGGTCCGTGAACTTGTGGAAGCAGGCGGGCTGATGAGCTACGGAACCGACCTCGCGGCCGCGTTTCGTCAAGTCGGCGTTTATACCGGCAGCATCCTCAAGGGTGCCAAGCCCACCGACCTGCCGGTGCTGCAATCGACCAAATTCGAGTTCATCATTAACTTGCAAACGGCGCGAGCGCTCGGCATCGAGGTGCCACCGTCGGTACTCGCCATCGCCGATGAGGTGATCGAATGAGACGGCGCGAGTTCATCACGCTTATCGGCGGCGCGGCGGTCGCATGGCCGCTCGCGGTGCGTGCACAGCAGCCGGCGATGCCGGTCGTCGGGTTTCTCAGCAACGCATCGCCTGACCTATACGCGAACCGTCTGCGCCCGTTCCGGCAGGGACTTAAAGAGGCAGGATATGTCGAGGGCCAGAATGTGGCGATCGAATATCGCTGGGCGGAAGGCCAGAATGATCGATTGCCGACATTGGCGGCCGAACTGGTTGACCGACAGGTGGCCGTGATTGTATCGGGCGGCGGTACTCCTACGGCAGTAGCCGCCAAAGCGGCTACGGCAACCATTCCGATCGTCTTTGCGGTATCGAGCGACCCGGTCAAGATCGGACTTGTCGCCAGCCTGAACCGACCCGGCGGCAACCTCACGGGAGTAACGTCGTTGAACTTGGAGGTAGGGCCGAAGCGGCTGGAGCTACTGCGCGAATTGATACCCACAGCGACCATCATTGCTGTGCTGGTCAACCCCACCAATCCTAACCTTGCTGAGCCCTTTACGCGAGTCATGAAGGCGGCGGCCAGCACCCTCGGGCTACAACTCCATGTTCTGCAAGCGAGCACCGATCGCGATTTCGATAAGGTGTTTGCAGCCTTGGTCCAATTGCGAGCAGACGCGCTCGTGATCGGCCCCGATGTCTTCTTCACAACCCGAGTCGAGCAGCTTGCCGCGCTATCGCTTCGCCATGCGGTGCCGACAATCTACGAGTATCGCCCGTTTGTCGCGGCCGGCGGCCTGATGAGCTACGGAAGCGATGAAACGGAATATTACCGTCTGCTCGGCGTCTACACCGGCCGGGTTCTCAAGGGCGAAAAGCCGGCCGACCTGCCGGTCGTGCAATCTACGAAAGTCGAGCTGATCCTCAACCTCAAGACAGCCAAGGCGCTCGGTAACACCGTTCCATTGCCACTGATCGGCCGCGCCGACGAGGTGATCGAATAGAGATGCCGTTTGCTGCGCTGCATCGGTCGCTAATGGCACTTAGCGTCAATTTGGACTCGTGCCTTTAATGGTCGCTATTGGAGGCATAGCGGACATTGGCCGAAACTGGCGCTGAATGGACCGATCGCGAATGACCCACCGCCGACTTGCGGGTATGCAAACTCCTGCACCGCAGCAGCGTCGATAGCCGGAACGCGCTGACCTCGACGGTTACAAGCTTGATTGCATGCGAACCCGAAGCCCCAATGAGTCGGTGGATGTGAGATATTGTGCTTGGGTTCCGCGCAGACATTCGCCTAAGGTCCAGCGTAACGCATTTGTTGGCTTGCCGGCTCGGGAACTCGGGGGATTGGAAATGAGGATTGTTGCCGCGCTGCTCTCATCTGCGATCGTTTGTGGCTTGCTCGCGATACGGATGGCAACCGCGGCAGACGGTCCTCCTGTTTGGGCCTATCCGCTAAACAACCCAGACTACAAGCCTCCCGTCGATGACGGAAGGCCAGTTCGGGTTCCGGACAGCGTGGCCGGTTACACCTGGAGCCAGCTGCGCGATCGTTTCATTGCGCCGGTCTGGCACCCCAGCGACCATGCCGCGCTGCCGGACATCGTTGCGCAGGGCCGCAAACCCGGTGTGTTCGCATGCGGATTTTGTCACCGCGCCGCCGGTCCCGGCGGTCCGGAAAACGCGGACCTCGCAGGGCTGCCGAAGAACTACATCATCCAGCAGATGGCCGACTACAAGAGCGGCGCGCGTGGTACGACCGTCCCGGGGCGAACGCCGCCAAGTCTGATGATCGGCCTCTCTAAGCTGATCACCGACGCCGAAGTCGAAGCTGCGGCTGCCTACTTCTCGGCCCTGCAGCCGCGCAAGCGCATCAAGGTGGTGGAGAGCGATACCGCGCCCAAGACCTATGTGGCGGGTCTGCTTTGGGCCGCGATGGAAACCGGCGAGCGCGAGCCGGTCGGAGCGCGGGTGGTGGAAGTCCCCGACGATCTGCTCCGCTTCGAAAGCCGCGACTCGCGGTCGACCTTCACAGCCTATGTCCCGGTCGGGAGCCTTGCCAAAGGCGAGGCGCTGGTGATGAAAGGTGGGCCGGGCAAAACGACCCAATGCGCGTTGTGCCACGGCGCCGACCTGAAAGGGCTTGGACCGCTGCCGAGCATTGCCGGTCGTTCGCCGAGCTACATGTTCCGGCAGCTCTATGACTTCCAGCACGGCGCGCGGACGGGGGAATGGAGCCCGCTGATGGCCCAAGTCGTCGCCAATCTCGACGAACAGGACCTCCTTGCGATTGTAGCGTACCTCGCATCTCGCGATCCGTGAGCGGGCACGAGCGGGCATGAAAAGAATGCTGGCGGTGAACCTCCCCGATTTTGCTGCGGTGCATGAGTCCGCTTATGGCACTTAGCGTCATTTCGCTGCGCCGCAAAATTTGGTCGCGATTGGACAAGAA
>DAINPA010000131.1:0-3555 GCA_036743675.1 Steroidobacteraceae bacterium | reverse complement strand
CGCGGCGGGACCACGCTGTGCAGTCCGGGCTCGGCCGGCGCCAGGCCGATCGTCCCGGTAAAGGGTTTCAGCGGCACTCTGCCCCAGCGGCCGAACAATGCGGGTGCGAGGGTCTTGGCTTCGTACTGCCACAGATGCAGCGCGGGCTCCTTGAAGTCGTCGGACAACAGCCCGAAACCCGGGATATTCGCGGTCCAGCCCCAACCGGACGGCGCAAACGACAGCAGGGTCACTTTAGCGACGTCGCCGGGGGCAGCGCCTTCGATGAACACGGGTCCGGTCACCGGATTGGCCTTGGCGAAGTCGAGGCGATCTACATCATCGACCGTCGATGACGCACCGAGCTGGCCGCCGGATGCGTCGGCCACCTCGAATTCCAGGGACTCCCCAGGTGCGATGTGCGCCACCGGGACCAGTGTGTTGTCCCAGCCGCAGTGATGTCGATGAATCGTATGTCGGTGCATCATCGGCCCCTCAAGTATCCGGTCGCCCTCGAGCAAGGCACATTGTACGGAATCTCATCCGTGTCAGGCATCGGCGCAACCACCCCGCGGCGGCCAGATCTTGCGGTAAGCGATCTTGGGATAAGCTATTGCGATCAAACATTCATAAACCCGAGCGTAGATCAGCAACCCATGTCGCTACAGGAATTCGGTTATCAGGAGCAATTGCGCCGGGTGCTGACCACCAAGGACCTCGTCATCTACGGCATGATCTTCATGGTGCCGATCGCTCCCTATGCGGTATACGGGTTCGTCTGGAACGACGCCAAGGGCATGGTGCCGCTCGCGTACTTGCTGGGTCTTTTCGGAATGTTCTTCACTGCGCTAAGTTATGCGGCCATGTCGCGCGCGTTTCCGCTGGCGGGATCCGTGTACACCTATGCGCAGCGCGGATTGCACCCGACCGCCGGCTTTTTCTCCGGCTGGCTTATTCTTCTGGATTACATTCTGGTGCCCTCGCTCCTCTATTTGTTCAGCGCGGTGGCGCTGCGACCGCTCCTGCCCGCGGTTCCTGCGTGGATTTGGCTCTGCGGATTCATCTCGTTCAATGCGCTCGTGAATCTGATCGGCATACAATTCACGGCGCGCGTTAATCGCTACATGCTCGCCATGGAGCTCGTGACCTTGGGGCTGTTCCTGGTGCTCGGAACGATCGCTCTGTACGGCGGCGCGGGCGCCGGCCGGTTGACGCTGAAGCCGATCTACGACCCTGCGGTGTTTTCGTTCGCGACCGTCGCGGGAGCCACCTCGATTGCGGTCCTGTCGTTTCTCGGCTTCGACGGTGTTTCGACGCTGTCGGAGGAAAACAGCGGCCATGAGGACTCGGTCGGCCGCGCGACCCTGTTGGCGCTCGTGCTCGTCGGGGCGCTATTCATGCTGCAAACCTGGCTCGCCAGCGATCTGGCTCGGGGCATGCACTTCTCTTCGGCCGACACCGCATTTTATGAGGTAGCCGAGCGTGCCGGCGGGGCTTGGTTGCGGCTCGTCACCATCGTCGCAGTGGTGCTTGCATCGGCGATCGCCAATGCCATGGCCGCTCAGGCGGCCGTGGCGCGCATTCTTTTTGCGATGGCCCGCGACGGCAAGCTGCCCGCGGTGTTCGCCAAAGTACACCCGCGTTTCAAAACCCCGTATGTGAGCACCCTCGCGGTCGCGGGCGTGTCGCTTCTGGTCGGATTGCTCTTTTCAACCCGTGTCGATGACCTGACGCGGATCGTCAATTTTGGCGCGCTGAGCGGTTTCGTGCTGCTGCACCTGTCGGTGATCAATCATTTTTTTATTCGACGGCGCAGCGGCGACTGGATGCGCCATCTCCTATTCCCGCTCATCGGTTTGGCGGTCATCCTCTACGTGCTGTATGAAATGGACCGTGCGGCGAAGGTTCTCGGCGGTTGCTGGATCGCGATCGGCATCCTGTATTTTCTCATTCTATCGCACCGGGCGAAGCGGGCTGTTTCGCTCGATGTGGCGGCGATCCGCGACGAATAGCGCGATATTCCCTGAGGGACAATCCTGATCTTTTCGGAGGTGTGTGTGATCTTTGTGCTTGGCGACAAGAAGATTCAAACGGCCGGCGATGAATATTATGTGGCGCCCGGCGCCAGCGTGATCGGCAATGTGCGTTTCGGCGCGGGCGCGAGCGTTTGGTTCAACTGCGTACTGCGCGGCGACAGCGACTGGATCATCCTCGGGAGCGGTACCAACGTGCAGGATGGCACCATCATCCACACCGACGAAGGGGAGCCGGTGACGTTGGGCTCGAACGTGTCGGTCGGACATCAGGCGCTGTTGCATGGCTGCACCGTGGGCGATTCCACTCTCATCGCCAACGGTGCCATGATTCTCGACCGCGTCAGCATCGGGCGGCACTGCCTAATCGCCGCCGGCGCGATGGTGCCGCCGGGGAAGGTCATCCCGGAAGGATCGGTGGTCATGGGCATGCCGGGAAAAATCGTTCGCGAAGTCAACGAGCGGGACCTCGCGATGATCGACTTCATCGCCAAGCACTATATGGAGCGCGGCCAATTGTATCGGCGCGAGCTCGCGGTGGATCCACGCAGCGCCGAGATCTCGCTCAAGCCGAAGGCGTGATCAGCTTTGAATCATTGTTGGCCGGCTTGTTGACGCGCGTACCCACCGGCGAGGCCACCATATGCTCATCCGGGTAGGGCTGCAATGCCGACCAGGCCTCCTCCGGTGAGCCGGCCAACCAGGCATCGCGGGCGTCCTTCGACAATATGGCTGGCATGCGATGCTTGGTGTTGTGAATTTCTCCCAGCACGCGATTGGCGGGCATGGTGATGTGCACGCAGGATTCGATGACTTCGCCTTGATCGGTCCGCGAGGAGTCCCATAAGCCCGCGAACGCGAAAATGTCCTGATCGTTCAAATGAATGTAGTAGGGCACCTTGGTCTTGCCGTCGGCCTGCAGCTGCCATTCATAAAAGCCTTGAGCGATCACCAGACAGCGCTGATTGCGCTTCCACGGGCCGCGATAGCTGGCGGCGGTCTGCACGGTCTCGATGCGGGCGTTGATGGTCGAGTACTTCGGCGGTATGCCGTGCGCAAAGAACGGGATCAATCCCCAACGCAGCCTAAGCCCCTGGCGCCCGCCTTCCCGGATGCGCACCACCGGAACCTCCTGGGTCGGAGCGACATTGAAACTGGCGGGGAATTTCCAATCCGCGTGCACGAGATTGAACTCGCGCTCGATCGAGGCTTCATCGGGTGATACGTATCTGCCGCACATGGGTAAACCGGTGTAATAGGTTTGGCCTCAAGGATTCAGGCGAATAGTCTAGTCTTAAATATCATCGCATTGGATGTGCCTGCAAGGAAGGTAGCGAAGCGTCCTGTCCTGGTATTCAGCGCGTCGTGCGCCGGCCGCTCACGGGAGTGCCCGCCGATGACGTTACCTCCCCGGGCCATGACGCGTGCACCCCCGTCATGGGACTTGGAGTTGAATTTCGGGCCCTACCCTGTACTCTGCCGATACAAGCTGACGCCGTTTTATTGGTCGCCGGACGTTAGGGCGGCGGCGCAGGTTCGTTGG
>DAINPA010000130.1:0-3640 GCA_036743675.1 Steroidobacteraceae bacterium | reverse complement strand
CGAAGCCACTAGGTAGAACTCCTGCCATGCGCCGCTCCAGTTCGGCCGCCAGGGCGGGGAATTCGGCCTTGTAGGCCGCAAATTTCGCATGCCACTCCCGCTCGGCCCGCGCCCCTTTAGCGAACGCTCCGCGAGGGCCATACCGACCCCATTTGCAAAGCCTAGCCCGAGCGGCCCGGTTGTGGTCTCGATGCCCCGGTGCAGGTCGCGTTCCGGATGGCCGGAATTCGCCTTCTGTACCGCATCCATCGACAATTCGCGAATGGCGTTGGCAAACTCGCGGCGGGTCGGCATCGGGGGCTTCCTGGTCATGAAGAGGCCGACATTCTCCCCGATGCGCTCTCCGCCAGCAACGACCAGTTGGAATACGGCGCGCAAGCGTAAACCCGGACTTGAGTCGCGCTTTCTAAGTGGAACGCGTTCACAAATTCGCGGTTTAACCATGTATGGCGCAAATCCGGCTCGGCCATGACCCAGTTCACCGTCGTGCGCCGGATGCTTTGCTAGGATTTCGAACATGCAAATTCTACAGATAACCGATCCGCATTTGTACGGCAATGCCGACGGCAGGCTGCGCGGCGTGCAGACCGATTCAAGCTTGCGCAGAGTCCTCGACGACGCATTCGAAAAATTTCCGGACTATGCGGCCGTGCTCGTGACCGGGGATATCGTCCAGGACGACCCTTCCGGCTATTTGCGGTTTCGCAACATCCTCGGCAATCTGCAAAAGCCGGTGCTTTGCATTCCGGGAAATCATGACGAACCGGAAACCATGCGCCGGGAACTCGCGGATGCGCCGTTTCAAATTTGCGGCACCCACCTGCAGGGCGGCTGGCAGTTTATAATGTTGGACAGCTATGACCCGGGCAACGTCGGGGGGCGTCTGAGGCCGCAGGAGTTCGAACGCCTCGACCGCGCACTGGCAAATTCTTCCGCACCCGCCATGGTATGTCTGCATCATCACCCGATCGGCATGAACAGCCGCTGGCTCGACGGCATAGGTCTCGCCAACGCCGACGAATTCTGGCGCATCGTCGATTCGCACCGCCACGTCCGCGCGGTCGCCTGGGGCCACGTGCATCAGGTATACGACGGCAAGCGCGGTGAGGTGCGCCTGTTCGCCACCCCATCGACCGGAGCGCAGTTCGTGCCGATGAGCGAACGCTTCGCCGTCGACTCGCGGCCGCCGGCCTATCGGCGATTCGAGTTGCATCCCGACGGCAGAATCGACAGCGAAGTCCGCTGGATAGAATCGCCGGCCATGCCGCTGATGGCGACCGCGCGCTGACCCTCTTGCGCCGCTCGCGTCCAAACTCTAACCGTTTCGGTCTGGGCTCGCGCCCGCTCGTATCGACGCTGTGCTGGGCGCTGTGCTGTTGGGCGCTCGGCGCCGCCGCTCGCGCGGATACCGCGCTGCATCCGCTCTGGGAGCTGCATGGCAGGCACAACACCGTGTACCTGCTCGGCTCCATCCATGTGCTGCGCCCAAGCGATTACCCGCTCCCCGCCGTGGTGCAGGACGCCTACCGCAATGCCGCGTCGCTGGTCATGGAAATCAATCTCGCCGGCATCGATGCCGAACAGGTGCAGGCGCAGATGCTGGCGAGCGCGCTATTGCCGGAAGGCAAGAGTTTGCCGCAGGTCATGGGGCAAAGCCGCTACGCGCGCGCGCAGAGCTTGACGCGCGATCTGGGGATCGAATTGTCGACATTCGACCAATTCGCGCCGTGGTTCACCGCCGAAGCGATCTCCCAGGTGCAGCTCGCGCAGATCGGGTTCGAGCCGCAATCGGGCGTGGAAATGCACTTCTTGGAGCAAGCGCGTGCCGACGGCAAGTCCGTCGCCGGTCTCGAGACCGTGCACGATCAAATTGCGCTGTTCGAAAGCATGTCGATGGACGCGCAGGTGGAATACCTGATGTCGAGCCTCGAACAGGCTCACGATCTGCCCAAGCAGGTGGACGGCATGGTTCATGCCTGGCAGCGCGGCGACACGAATTGGTTCGAAACCCAATTGAAATCCGAATTGGGAAACGATCCCGCCGTTTATCAAACACTCGTGGTCGCACGCAATCGCAAGTGGATCGCGCGTATCGAGGCGCTGCTCGCCGATGACAAGAATTACCTCGTCATCGTCGGCACCGCTCATCTGGTCGGTCGCGACAGCGTCATCGATCTGCTCAAAAGAGACGGAATCGGCGCTGTGCAGCGTTGATCGGGCGCCTCAATCGGCGGGCGGCTGCGGATGCTGGGCCTTCCAGGCGCCCATCTTGGATTCGCGTGCGGCCTGGGCGGCGGCGGCGATGCCCGGGATCTGCTGCTGCTGCTGCTTGCTCAGCACGCTCTCATAGATCTGCTTCCAGTTCTGGCTCGCGAGCATGATGCGCGCCGCGGCATTTTGTTGCGCGGTCTCGATGAGCGCCGCGTAACCCGGGTCCGTCGGCGGCGTCGTTGCGAGCGCCTGCCGATTGGCCTTGGCGCTCTGGTGCAGCGCCTCGAACTGGCTCTTCTCACCGGCGAAAATCGCCTTGATCTGTGTCTTCTGATCCGCCCTCAGGTTCAATTTATGCAGCACCAGGCCCATTTCGCCCAGGCCGCCGCCATGCCCGCGGTGCCCATGAGGGGCGCCGCCGCACGCGCTTGGCGGGGCCGGCCCTTCGGTCGTGGCCGCGTAGGCGACCACACCGGACAGTGCGGTCGCGAGGCAGAGGCTTGGGACGAGGCGTCGTAACTTGATCATGGCAGTTGTGCTCCTTCGGCTTTGCGCTGACGGGCAGCTTAGGGCGAAACGGCCGTGCGCAATCTCGAGCTGCGGCAATTTTTCGTGGTCATCGTGCAAAGAAGTGTCAATTCGACGACCGGGGCTGTCGCTCGCGGAAAACTCTGCCAAAGTACGCAATCATGGGCTCAACCACGCTCAACCAACCCCCTTCGGAACCCGCGAGGCCGCGCGAGACGCGCGTGCTGCTGGTGGACGACGATCGGGAGCTGTGCCAAATGCTCACCGAATATTTGGCGGCCGAGAATTTCGAGGTCACGTGCGTGCACGACGGCGCCGATGCGCTCGCCGAACTGAAGCGCAGCGACTACGAGATTCTGATCTTGGACGTCATGCTGCCGAGCGTCGGTGGGTTCGACGTCTTGCGCAAGCTCGGCGCTTCGCACGACACGCCGATCCTCATGCTCACGGCGCGCGGCGACGACGTGGATCGCATCGTCGGACTGGAACTCGGTGCCGATGACTATCTGAGCAAGCCGTTCAATCCGCGCGAGCTGGTGGCGCGCATTCGCGCCATTTTGCGCCGTGCAGGCAACCGCGCGGCGCGCGATGCAGGCCAGGATGAGCTCACCGTCGGCCCGATCGTCCTCAATACGGGCATGCGCCTGGTGCGCGTTGGGGGCCGCCCTATTGCCCTCACCGGCGCGGAATTCCGCGTGCTCGAACTGCTCATGCGCTCGGCGGGACAAGTGATCTCGCGCGAGGCGATGACCGAGCAGGCTTTGGGTCGCAAGCTCGTC
Organism: Steroidobacteraceae bacterium; assembly: GCA_036743675.1. Taxonomy (GTDB): domain Bacteria; phylum Pseudomonadota; class Gammaproteobacteria; order Steroidobacterales; family Steroidobacteraceae; genus Bog-1198. The sequence goes on along the minus strand of DAINPA010000130.1, from coordinate 122 downwards.
CCTTACGATCGCAGTATTGATACGCACATCAGCAATTTGCGCCGCAAGCTCGAACTCGAAGCCGGCGCCAACCCGGAAATCAAGAACGTTCGGGGCTCGGGCTACACTCTAACGTTGGCACC
>DAINPA010000129.1:0-3656 GCA_036743675.1 Steroidobacteraceae bacterium | reverse complement strand
TCTTCGCGAACAGATCGATATTGGTGGTGCCGATCGCACATCCACCCAGCCCCATATCGGTCACCATCATGTAGAGCGTTTGCATCAATCCGCCGACATCCTTCAAAATGAGCGAGTAAGCGATTGAGCTGTATTTCCATGATACCCGGTCAAAGCGCGCAGCGATCGTGATCAGGATCTGGGGCGCGGCGGGCGCGTCCATTGCGAATTCGGCTGCCGTCCACAGCGCTTGGAGCTCATGCGTGCGCACGCCGATCGGCACCAGCGCGTGCAGGTCGGCGTCGTAATGATAGAATCCGCGTGCAAGCCCTTCGCAATTGGCGACGGCCAGATAGAGCTCGAGCTCGTAGGCACTGCCTCCTGACGGATACGGCCTGGCGGCGTAGGTGACCACCGGACTGCCGTCGCCAAGGTCGAGCCTGCTTTTCCATTTCGACTGGACTCGCGCGGTGCTATCGAGAAACCGCGAAAGCTCGGCGAGCGTGATCGGTTGCTGGTCGTCGAAGTCGCGCGTCGAATGACGTTCACGCAGCAGCTTTGCGACCGGCGAGATTGTCTCCGAAGGCGCGGCCGAGAGCTTGCGCAGATCGATTTTTTTTCCGGGCCAGCGCGGCCGCACCGCCGGTGGCGGCGGTATGACGCCTGCATATGGATAAAGTCCGCCCAGCGGGTTGGCCTGCCGGCCTTCCGTGCTGTGGGTGTGGAACAGAAGATCGTGAAAGTCCCAAAGAACGAGGTTGTTGTCGCCTTCGTCCGCCCGGAGGCCGTCGCCGCCGGCAGCGTCGATCTTGAAAAGGATTTGGCAATCCACCAGCAAAGCGAGAAGCTCGATCCCCGGAAAGCCGTCCTGTCGCCGGAACCGGCTGATTTTTTGCGGCGTAGACAGCATCGCGATGGCGGCCGCAATCTTCGGATCGCAGATTTTGAACAACGCACCGGCGCGCGGCGATTCCAGCACCATCTCATTGCCGCGCCGTCGCAAGTAGGCGAACCGCGACAGGACGATGACGTCGGTGTCGCCGAGCTTTGGCGTTTGCGGCCAATAATCGGGAACCTGCGGTTCGATGACGACCTGATCCTGATCGTCACGCGCGCGCCCGAGGCGGTACTCCAAAAGACCGCGCCGGGCCAATCGCCGGACCAACAGATCGATTTCCTTGTCGACTGTGCGGCCGTCGGACGCAAACGAGCCGAGTGGCAGGCCTGTGCTAAGGGCCTGCGCGCGATCCGCCGCGCCGGCGCCGAACTTTCCCAAGCCCACCGAATGGCCATCGAAGCAGGCGGCGATACTTCCGTCTGCCTGCGCTTCGAGCGTGATGTGACCGCTCAGCCGGGCGGAAATGGTGGGTACCCCGATCTGCCTTTTCTTTTTCCGGGGAGCGCGCAAGCCGGCATACCCTCAGCTGTGGGGAAGAAACGGAGTGAGCTCGTGTTCCGGCAGCGGCCGATCCAGCAATCCGAGTTTTACCGGAACATCGTAGAGCCGGCCCGGTGCGAAACGGAGATAGAAATGCCGCAGTCCCGGCACGATCACCCGGACGACCGGGACCTCGATGTCGGGCCGCGTCTGATTGAGGACGAGGAAATCGAGGTCCGCGCTCCTGGCGATATCGACGCAGGCGTCGACCTGCTCGCGCGTGTTGCCGAGAGGGACGGCCTTCGCGCCGAAGCCCGGTTGGACCGTCGGATTGCCGCTTGGCGTCAAAAAGGGATGGTCCCGCAGGCGCAACGGAGTGTAGCCGTCGAGGCTCGATTTCTCGCCGGTTCCGCCTCCCATGAGACCGATGGACAGGAACTGGTTCAGCTCCGTCAACGTACGCAACACGGCAATGCGGGGATCGAAGTGCGCGCCAGAACCGAACTCGATATTTTCTTTTCCGTTTTGCATCCAGTGCAATATCGCCACATAAGTCGGAATGCCGAGATCGCTGGTGACGTCGAGCACCCATAGCTTGCGTCCCGTTTCGGCAAGCTGGGTTTGCAAATCGCGAACGTAGGAGTCGTTGAACTGGCTGAGATCGACCTCCGCCCGTTGCGATCGGTTGTACCACCAGATCGCGTATGCATCCCGCTCCACCAGCTCGAGGAATCCCTGGACGATCGCCTCCTCGAGCGTGTTGCCGGCCGCGCAGCCGTTGGAATCCGCATGGAAGCTGGTGGGGCCGCCGTAGAAAAAATACAACAGGCTGGTCGGAAGATATTTGAAACGTTGGTCGCGCAGAGACCAGACCGGCGACCACTCGACCTTGGCCGATCGATCGAAGGGAGCCGGGACTACATGGGAATCGCTCGAATCGTATGTCGGCGTCTGGTCTGGCCGGTATTGCGCATCGCTGAACAGCAGGACGTCGTTGGGAAGAATAGCATCGCCCGGCGCGAAATCCGTGAACCGTCGTTTCACCCTGATCTCGTCGCCTTGAAAAATCCCCGAATAGCGCTCGATCGCCTCCATGAGCGCGCTGGCTTCACCCTGCTCGGCGGTAGAGCCCTTGCCGAAGCTGCCGCCGCTCAGTCCCGCCCTGAGCTCATTGACGGTCTGGGCCGGCGCCGAAAAATTGTGCGCTGCATAATAGTTGGTATTCATGGGCAAATCGGCTTCGATCTTCTCGAGCCGCGTGACCACACCGGTGAGAGGGCTCACGTGCTTTCGAAAACGAGCCACCGTGGCCCGTGACGATACGGTCCGGTATCCCCCGCTCGTCATGATGAGCTTGGCGCCGGGGCCAAGCTCGATCGGCACCGGCGCCCGGCGCGGGTCCCGCAGCTTTTTGCGGCCGCAGGTCGGACATTGCGGGCGGGCCGCAACGTAATGCTTCACGATACTCGATCCCAACAAATCGTGACTGATGATGTGATCGTTCAACTCGGTTTGAAAGCCAGTAGCGATCGCTTTGGCAACCTCGAGGGCAGCAAACTGGATTGCGCTTTGTCCGAGCGTGTTGCGGGCGAGCGGTGAAACGGCGACAGGGCGCGCCGGTCCGCGGTCGAGAAACCCCTTGACCTCCCGATTCCGTATCATGCGAGCGAAAAGGCAGGTCCAACAGGCGCCGTTGCCCGGGCGGAACACCGGTCCCACCAGCGGGAAGGCGCCTGAGGGTTGCACGAGCAGCCAAGGCGTTTGGTCCGACGCCCGCTGCCGGTTCAACTCGGCCAGCCGTCGTTCGAGATAGTCGTTCACCAGCGTGACCGTCAGGTCGGGAGAACGCTTGACCACGCGAACGCCGAGCTCGCTCAGCGCGGTACTGAACTCGGCCGCACCCTGCACGTCGATCGATTCAACGCGCACACGACAGTTGTGAAGATTTTGCTCCGCGATTCCGGGCGGCAGGCCGAGGCTCGCCCAATAGCCGGCCACGGCGCCAACGGGAGAACTCGATGCCGGGACGATATAGCGCCGCTCGATCAGCCGCTTGAGCGCTTCCTCGATCTTGTCGGACGGAAAATCCTTTCCCAGCTCGCGAACGAGCTCCGGAAGGCTTTTTTTGCCTTTTCCTATCGCGGAGGCGAGGGCGCAATAAAGCTCGCCGTGAAGAAAGAACTTCCGGTCCTCGGAATAGAGGCATACGACGTCGGGCGGCAGCACATAGACCGTGAAATTCGGCGCGAACTGCGGAACGTCTTTGCCGGCGTGCCGCGTAAGGCTGGTCCCGCGATCG
>DAINPA010000128.1:0-3724 GCA_036743675.1 Steroidobacteraceae bacterium | reverse complement strand
GCCCCACGCATTTGCTGCATTTCGCCTGGATCGCGACGCCCGGGGTCTATTGGAACAGCGCTGAGAATTATCGCTGGCTGGACGCGAGCCGGCAGCTGCTGCGCTCTTTTCATGCGGGCGGCGGCACTCGCGCCGTCGTGGCCGGGAGCTGCGCGGAATATGATTGGTCGCGGGTCGGGATCTGCGATGAGCGCAGCAGTCCGCTGGCGGGAGCTTCCGGCACGGCGGTGGGCGCCTATGCCAAATGCAAGATAGCCATGCAGCGGGCCCTGGAGGAGTTCGCGCGTGCGCATGGTCTTTCCAGCGCGTGGGGCCGGATGTTTTTTCAGTTCGGGCCCGGTGAGCATCCACGGCGACTGGTCGCATCCGTGATCATCGATCTTTTGTCGGGCCGCGAGGCACTGGTTTCCCACGGACGTCAGATTCGCAGCTTTCTGCACGCGGCCGACGTCGGCCGCGCGTTTGCCGCCGTGTTGGACAGCGACATCCAAGGCCCGGTGAACATCGGCTCGGGCGAGCGAATTTCGATCGCCGAGCTGCTCGGACGCATCGCACGCAGCATCGGGCGTCCTGAACTGCTCAAGCTCGGTGCGCGCCGCTCTCTGCCGTTCGAGCCCGACATACTCCTGCCCGACATCGGCCGGCTGCGCCGCGAGGTGGGCTGGACGCCGAGATTGACGCTCGATCAGGGAATCGCCGATGCGATCGATTGGTGGCGGGAGCGGCTCATTGAGGGCGTCGGCCGAAGCGGGGGATGAGCACGGATTCCGATGAGCGCGGTATCACAGGAGGAGTAACGGCCCAAGAGCAAACTCGTCAATGGCGCGGAGCTGCGGTGCGCTGAAAAAGACATCATCGCGCTGTGCGCGTATACTCGCCGCCGCCACGGCGATGAGAAACTCGACATAAAAAAGGGGCAGCGCATGAATAAATTCTTAAGGACTATTCTTATTGGTACGTTGCTCGCCGCCGGCGGTGCAGTGGTGTGGGCGGGGGCCGCGCCCGACCCGATCATCGGTACGTGGACTCTGAATGTGGCGAAGTCCAAATTCAACCCCGGCCCCGCACCGAAGTCCCAGACACGAACTTACGCGCAATCCGCGCAGGGGATCGCGATGACCTTCAGCGGAGTCGCCGCTGACGGATCGGCGATTTCCGGACAATCGACATTCAACTATGACGGCAAGGACTATCCGATCACCGGTTCGCCTGACTACGACACTCTGTCGCTGAAGCGGGTCAACGGCAGCACGGTGAAGGCCGTGTTGAAGCTCTCGGGCAAGGTCGTCGGCTCGACCACCCGCAGCATCTCGGCGCACGGCAAGGTGATGACTTTGTCGACCAAGGGTACGAGCGCCAAGGGCACGCCGTACGACTTCGTCGCGGTGTTCGACAAGCAGTAGGTCGTGGGCGCTCCCGGCTAAGGCTCATATGGATTTGGGAATTCGCGGTCGCAAAGCGATCGTATGCGCGTCGAGCCAGGGTCTGGGCAAGGGTTGCGCTCGCTCGCTCGCCGAGGCCGGCGTTTCGGTGGTGATCAACGGGCGCAATCGGCAGCTGCTCGAGCAAACGGCCGAGGAAATCCGGCAAGCGACCTCGGTGGACGTCACGCCCGTGGTCGCGGATGTGTCCACGCGGGAGGGGCAGGAGGCGCTTCTGGCCGCGTGTCCGGCGCCGGACATCCTCATCAACAACAACGGCGGCCCGCCGTTCCGTGATTTTCGCGAATTGGATCGGCAGGCGCTGCTGGCCGGAGTGACCATGAACATGGTGACGCCGATTGAGCTGATGCAGCGGGTTATCGACGGAATGGCCGCGCGCGGCTTCGGCAGAATCGTGAATATCACGTCGATAAGCGTCAAGATGCCGCTGGCGGGGCTCGATTTGTCGAGTGCCGCCCGGGCCGGGCTTACGGCATTCTCGGCCGGCGTCGCTCGCGGGGTCGCCGACAAGAACGTCACCATCAACAATCTGCTGCCGGGCAGCTTCGACACGGCGCGCTTGCGCGGCGGCTTGCTCGCAATGGCGAAGCGCGGCGGCATTTCGGAAGCCGAACTCGCGCGGCGGGCGCAAGAGGCGATTCCGGCGAAGCGCTTCGGTACGCCGTCGGAGTTTGGGCAGACCTGTGCGTTCCTGTGCAGTGTGCATGCCGGGTACATCACCGGCCAGAACATTCTTCTCGACGGAGGCGCATATCCGGCGGCATTCTGAAGGCGCCGTGAATGAACCGAACGATGCCCGGGCACTGCTCGAGATCCAGCGTGCCGCATTCCGCGCCGAAGGCATAGCCGCCGCGCGGGTGCGTTCGGATCGCCTGGATCGCGCGATCGACCTGCTGGTCACCCACCAAGCAGAAATCTGCGATGCGATCGCCGGCGACTTCGGCCGCAGGCCCGCGACGCTGACGCGGTTCGCGGATGTATTGCCCTCGGTCATGGCGCTCAAACATGCGCGCCGGCACCTGCGGCGCTGGATGCGCCCGGAACGGGAGCGCGTCGGCTTGCCGGCAGGCGCGCCCGGCGTGCGCGCCGAGATCGCGCATCATCCGCTCGGCGTGGTCGGTGTCATAAGCCCCTGGAACTTCCCGATCACGCTCACCTTCGGCCCGTTGGCGGGGATCCTCGCCGCCGGTAATCGCTGCATGATCAAGCCGTCCGAATTGACGCCGGCGGTGAGCGCCCTCATGCAGCAGTTGATGCGCAAGTACTTCGACCCGCGGGAGGTGGCCGTGGTGACGGGCGGTGCCGACGTGGCCGAAGCATTCTCCCATCTGCCGTTCGATCATTTGCTGTTCACCGGCTCCACTCCGGTAGGTCGTCGTGTGATGGCGGCAGCCGCCGAGAACCTCGTGCCGGTGACCTTGGAACTCGGCGGAAAGAGTCCGGTGTTGATCGGCCGCTCGGCGGCCTTAAAGCGCGCGGTGGATCGCATCATGCTCGGCAAGCTCGGCAACGCCGGGCAAATGTGCATTGCGCCCGACTACGTGTGCTTGCCGGACGAATTGCTCGACGGCTTCGTCCAACTTGCCCGCTCATGGGTCGAGCGCGCGTACCCCGCTACCTCCACCAATCCGGATTACACCAGCATGGTGAGCGAGCGCCACGCCGAGCGCATGCGGACTCTGTTGGCCGATGCCGTCGCGAAGGGCGCGCGAGTGGTTGCCTTGGACCCTGTGGGCGATACGGGCCCTGCGTCGGACCGGGTCGTTTCTCCGGCGCTCATTCTCGACGTCACGGATGAGATGCGGGTGATGCAGGAGGAAATATTCGGCCCGCTGCTGCCGCTGCGAGCCTACCGGCGCATCGAGGATTCGATTGCGGAGGTCAATTCGCGGCCGCGCCCGCTCGCGCTGTATTACTTCGGCACCGATCGAGCGGAAATGCAGCAGGTGCTCGCGCAAACGATCTCCGGAGGCGTGACGGTGAACGACATCGCCATGCATTTCCTGGCGGAGGAATTGGCGTTCGGGGGCGTTGGCTCGAGCGGCATCGGGGCCTACCACGGAAAGCACGGCTTTTTACGCTTCAGCCACGCACGCGCGGTGTTTCATCAGACACGATTCGATGTCGCAGGGCTCGTGGGCCTGCGGCCGCCCTACGGAGCACGAGCGCAGCGCGTCCTGAAGTGGCTGATCCGGCGCTGATTCCGCGACCTCGAGCCGCCAGCCTATTATTGGCGCTCCCTACGGGAGGCGAACCCGTGTTACAGCCTTGCAAAGAACTGT
>DAINPA010000127.1:0-3784 GCA_036743675.1 Steroidobacteraceae bacterium | reverse complement strand
GGCCGGGCGTTCGCATCTGCTTCATCCGCGGGCCGCAGGGCATCTCGGTCGAGCTCCTGGAGCGCGACAAGAAATATGCGTGAGCAAGCCTGCGCGCACGCGATCCGGCTGCGGTTTAGCCGATGAACGGCTGGCCCGCGGTCGCCATCATCGTCGTCGCGCAGATTGCCGTGGCGGTGTTCCTTATCCGCGTCGCGGCGCGGCGATGGTGGGATTACCTCGCGATATCGGTTTTGACGATCGCCTCGGTCCGTCCCACGGCCCAGCACATCACAGGAGACGTCTTGAGATATCTACCGGCAGCGATCGTCATGCATTTCGCGGGCCAACTTTCCGGCCGCCTATACCCCTGTCATCTTCGTGTCATGTAGTGTGGTTGGATCAGTCCGCAGTCCGTACGTTATCCGCGGTCTGCCGCGTTGACGCTGCGGGCCGCGCTTTGGCATAACAAACTACCGACTCCGCTGTGACGGATGTCGTAACCGGCGACATCATGAAAAATGGTCTGTATTCGATCCATGTCAGCCTGCAGGATGGGCGAACAGGCAAGGGCAGCGGCGTGATCATGTTCCGGGATGGCAAGATCCTCGGCGGCGATGCCTATCTGTTTTACACCGGCAGCTATACGACCAAGGGCGATACCTTCAAGGGCGAGGTTCTGGTCCAGCGCCATACCTCCAGCCCCGATGCCAATCCGCTGTTCGGCGGGCCGAGTCCGGTCGGCATCGGCGTCTCCGGCACGTTCACCGATACGGCGGCCGTCATGAGTGGGACGGCGCTGGTGGGCAAGGCCAGCCAGATCTTCAAGGCGACGCTGCGCAAGCTGGCCGAGATCGACTAGGCAAGCCGAAGAATCTGCTACTCGGCGGCCTGCTCCAGCGGCGCGACCCGGGGAAGGATGATCTGGATTCGGGTGCCGCCGCCGGGCTCGGAATCGAGGTCGAGTCGGCCGCCCAGGCGGTTGGTCACGATACTGTAGACGATGTGCAGGCCGAGCCCCGTGCCGCCCTGGTCGCGACGGGTCGTGAAGAACGGATCGAACGCACGGCGCCGGACGTCGAGCGACATGCCGCAACCATTGTCGGAAAAGATGATTTCGACGTTGTCCTTGCCGGATTCCCGCACCTGGATATCGACCGCGCCTTGCTTGCCGTCCGGGAAGGCGTGCGCCACCGAATTGAGGAACAGATTGGTGAGCACCTGTCCGTAGGGCCCGGGATAGCTGTTCATGGTGAGATTGGGCTGGCAGTCGACGGTGAGCGTCAGATTGTGCTTTCGCAACCCCGGCCGCAGGCTCATCACGACCTGCTCGGTCAGGTCGCCGAGGTCGAAGGTCCGCTGATCCGAGTAATTCCGGTCGGCGGCGACCTGCTTGAACGACTGGATCAGTTCGGCCGCGCGATTGAGATTGGCGACCAGCTGCGAGGATGCATCGCGACTGGTTTCGAGAAACTCATTCAGCCTGGATCGCCTGAGATCGCCGCGCCCGACTTCGGCGGTGAACAATGCGGTCTTGCGCTCCAGCGAGGAGGCAACCGTCAGGCTGATGCCAACCGGGTTGTTGACTTCGTGGGCGACGCCCGCAACCAGCCGCCCGAGCGCGGCGAGCTTTTCCGCCTCGATCAGTGAATTCTGGGTCTCCCGCAAATTGCGCAACGCCGCTTCGGCGGCGTCCTTGGCCTTGCGCATCTCCAGTTCGCCGCGCTTGCGCTCGCCGATGTCGAGCGCAACGGTGACGATACTTTCGATCTCGCCATCGGCATCGAGAAGCGGAAGCTTGTTCACCAGCCACTGCCGCAGATTGCCGGAGGAATCCAGATACTCTTCTTCGTAGAATCCGAGCTCCCTGCCCGCCGCCAGCACGCGTTTGTCGTTCTCGTCGGTCTTTTGCGCGCCGTAGCGCGACATCAGGTCGGTGGTGGTGCGGCCGATGGCGTCAGCGGGCTCGACTCCGAAAATGCCGGCCATGTAGCGGTTCATCAGGATATAGCGCAGCTGTTTGTCCTTGACGTTGATGACAGCGGGCACGGTGTCGATCACCTGCTGCAGCAGCCGCCGGCCCTCGGCGATCGCGTCCTCGGCGCGTCTCTGATCCGTGATGTCGCGCACCGTCCCTTCATAGCGGATGATCTCGCCGGTTTCGTCGCGCACGGCCGTGGCGCTGTCGGAGAGCCAGAGCACCGCGCCGTCGCGCGCGCGTACCTGATATTCGAATTCGCGCACCATGCCGTAGTGCTGCATCAGCGACTGGTATTCTGCGCGCGCCGCCGGATGAACGTAGATCGTATGCGCGATATCGCTGACACCGCGGATCAGGTCCTCCGGCGTGTCGTATCCCATCATCCGCGCCAGCGCCGGATTGGCGTTGAGAAGCGCGCCGGCCGGTGTCGTCACATAAATCCCGTCGACCGAGCCTTCGAACAACTTGCGATAGCTTTCCTCGGCCAGCCGCTGCTCGGCCAGAGCATGAACCGCCGCTTCGCGCGCGGCGTCGGCATCGACAAGTGTGCGGCGAAACACTTCGGCGGCGCGGGCGATATCGCCGATCTCGTTATTCACATCCGTGGCGGGGATCGAGGTATGTTTCTCGCCCCCGGCAAGCGAGCGGATTGCCCCGGCAATGGCCTTGAGCGGACGCACGGTCTGGCGCGTTACGAACAGCGCCGCGGCAAGCCCGATCAAAACACCCGCAATGCCGAGGATGATGCTTTGCCATTTATCGTGCGCAAGCGTTCTGGCAAAATCGTGGGCCAGCACGCGGCCCCTGCTTGCACTCAGGTCTCGCAACAAATCGGTCACGCGGCCGATCTGGCGACCTTCGGTCCCAAGCACTTCCTTGTCGAGCTTGGCAATCTCAGCTTCCGTTCCCGAGATCGAAATAATCGCGCCGGCGTAGGCGTCGGCTGCGGAACGAAGCGCCTGATCATCGATCGGCAGCGCCCGCATGCTTTGCGCCAACTGCTCCGCCCCCGCGGGGTCGCGCGCCAGCAAGGCCGCGGCGATCTGATTTTGTGCCCGGAACAGGCTCCTGGCGGTCGCTCGGTCGGGGACTTCGGCGATCGCCGATTCGAACCGCTCGCGCACTGGCGGCAATGCTGCGACCAGTTCGGCGCGGTGCGCGATCAATGCGGTGACGCGCTCGATTCCGTCGCTGTAGTTCGCAAGCCGCTGCGTAACGCCGTCGATCATGTCCTGCTGTTCGGGCGCGAGCCCCAACCGCGTCTTCTTCAGAAGCGCGCTCAATGCCGAGGCGGCCTCGCCGACCCGATCAGGTCGGGCGCCCGGATCAGTGACGAAATCGCGGGCCGCGAGCCGCAGCTCGTTCATGCGCCGGTCGATGTCCTCCGCCACATCGCCAAGGCTCTGCAGGCGCTGCAACTCGGCAAACGTCGCATCGATGTGGCGGATAGAGACGACGCTGGCGACGCTGGTCATCACGATCATCGCCAGCAGCAGCATGAAACTGGCGAAGGTCAATTGACCGATCGAAAGCGAGAACGACCGTATCCGTCGGACGATTGCGGCAAAAGGCATGGGTATCGGGACCGGCTCCGAGCAGTCGACTTCTATACGCTGGAATCTGCCCCAAGGGGAACCTGCCAGCAACCGCACAACACCGGCAACAAGGGCCGGATGGTGCCTGTGCGACGACCATACGGCGTCCGGGCACGGTCAATGACCGGTGGCGGACCGGCAGGCTGCCAGTTTTGAACTCAATCCGCCGTAATACCGGCGTCCTTGACGACCTTCGCCCACAGCGCGATGTCCGACTTGATGATGTCGG
>DAINPA010000126.1:0-3806 GCA_036743675.1 Steroidobacteraceae bacterium | reverse complement strand
CTACTGGCGTACGACCCGCAGGATTTGCATGGAATTGGTGCCGCCGGCCACGCCGCTCGCTTCGCCTTTGGTGAGAATGACCAGATCCCCCTCGACGACCAGCTTCAAATCCAACAGCGATCGAAAGATCGAGGAATAGAACGCATCGCGGTCCTTGTCCGTGACGTCGTAGGCGACCGGGTAGACGCCGCGATACAGCGTCACCCGGCAGCGCGCTATCTCCTGGCGCGAAAAGGCGTAAATCGGAATATCCGAACGCACTCGCGACATCCACAGCGCGGTTTCGCCGGACTCCGTGAGTGCGACGATGGCCTTCACGTGCAGGTGATTGGCGGTATACATCACGGCGGCCGCGATCGCCTCGCTGGTGCGGTCGAAGTAACCGGTTCTGCGCTGGGGGATGCGCACGTGCGCACCCTGGTACTTTTCGGCGCCCACAATGATCTGCGCCATCGTTTCGACCACTTTGGCCGGATGTCTTCCCGCCGCCGTTTCGGCCGACAGCATCACTGCGTCGCTGCCTTCCATCACCGCGTTCGCGACATCCGACACTTCGGCGCGGGTCGGCACGGTATTGACGATCATCGATTCCATCATTTGCGTCGCCGTGATGACCACTCTATTTTGGTGGCGCGCCTCCAGATTGATCTGCTTTTGCAGTCCGGCGAGCTCCGCAAAGCCCATCTCGACGCCGAGATCGCCGCGGGCCACCATCACCGCATCGCTCGCCCTGACCACCTCGACCAGATTCTTGATCGCCTCCGCGCGTTCGATCTTGGCGATCAGCAGCGCATGGCCACCGGCGGCGCGCAATAGCGCGCGTGCCTCGTTCATGTCGGCGGCATCGCGCGGAAAGGACACCGCCAGATAATCGACTTTGAGCCGCGCCGCGTTCTGAATGTCTTCGCGGTCCTTGTCGGTGAGCGCGCCGGCCGACAATCCTCCACCTTGGCGGTTGATGCCCTTGTTGTTGCCGAGTTCACCGCCGACCAGCACCCTGGTCTTGATGCGCGGACCCGAGACCTCGAGGACTTGCAGGCTGATCTTGCCGTCGTTGAGCAGCAGTATGTCTCCGGGGAACACGTCCGAGGGCAATTTCTTGTAAGCGATTCCCACCGCATGGTCGGTGCCCGCATCGACGGGGAGCTCCGCGTCCAGCGTAAATTCGGCGCCGTCGGCCAGATCCACCTTGCCGGCCGCGAACCGATCGACGCGGATCTTCGGACCTTGCAGGTCGCCGAGCACGCCCACATAGCGGCCCGCCAGCTTGGCGGCTTGTCGGACGAGATCCACACGCCGCGCATGATCGCCGGTATCGCCGTGCGAGAAATTGAGCCGGACCACATCGACGCCGGCGCGCACCATGTCGGCCAGGACCTTGGGATCATCGGTCGCCGGACCCAAGGTCGCGACGATTTTTGTGCGGCGCTGGATGAAGCTCATGCAGCGCGCTGCTCGAGGATGTCGACCGCAGGAAGCTTCTTGCCTTCGACGAACTCGAGGAATGCGCCGCCGCCGGTCGATATGTACGAGATGCTGTCCTCGATGCCGTATTTCTCGATGGCGGCGAGCGTATCGCCGCCGCCGGCGAGCGAAAATGCCTTGCTGCGCGCAATGGCGTTGGCGAGGATGCGGGTGCCTTCCCCGAATTGATCGAACTCGAACACGCCGAGCGGACCATTCCACAGCACGGTGCCGGCCGCGGCTATGAGTGTGCTCATGTGCTCGGCCGAATCGGGTCCGATATCGAGAATCATTTCATTGTCCGCCACGCCGGCCACCGGCTTGACGTCCGCCTCCGCCTTGGCCGAGAACTCGGTGGCGACCACCACGTCGGTCGGCATCGGAATGACGATGCCGCGCCTCTGGGATTGCTCCATCAGCCGCTTGCAGATATCCAGCATCTCCGGTTCGTGCAGCGATTTGCCGACTTTGAAGCCGAGCGCCGCCAGAAAGGTGTTGGCAATCCCGCCGCCCACGATCAATTGATCGACCTTGCCGAGCAGCGACTCGAGCACCGTGAGCTTGGTCGACACCTTGGAGCCGCCGACGATCGCGAGCAGCGGCCGCGCCGGCTTTTCGAGAGCCATTTCCAGCGCCGTCAACTCGCTGACGAGCAAGGGTCCTGCACACGCGATCGGCGCGTATTTCGCCACGCCATGAGTGCTTGCCTCGGCGCGGTGCGCGGTGCCGAAGGCGTCCATGACGTAGACGTCGCAGAGCGCCGCCATTTTCTTCGCGAGATCATCGGCATTTTTCTTCTCGCCCTTGTTGAAGCGTACGTTTTCGAGCAGAACCACTTCGCCCGGCGCCACATCGACGCCGTTCAGCCAATCCCGCTTGAGCGTCACCGGCACGCCCAACAGCTGCGTCAGCCGCTTCGCCACCGGCGCGAGCGAGAACTCCTCGGCATACTTACCCTCTTCCGGGCGCCCCAAATGCGACATCAGCATTACTCTCCCGTTCGCATTCAAGGCCGCCTGAATGGTCGGCAACGCCGCACGTATCCGCGCGTCGCTGGTGACCGCACCATCCTTGATGGGCACGTTCAAATCCTCCCGTATCAGCACCCGTTTGCCCGAGAGGTCCAGGCTCGTCATTTTATTGACTTTCATGTTTTTACTCCGTCGAGACGGTTGGGCGGCGCGCCCGCGCCGGCTGTGTTGAAACCCATTAGACGGCCTTCGACCATGCGAGGGTGGTATCGAGCATGCGATTGGAGAATCCCCACTCGTTATCGTACCAGGCGCACACCTTCACCAGCGTACCGGCCATGACCTTGGTGAGCGTCGCATCGTAGGTCGAGGAGGCTGGATCATGGTTGAAATCCACCGAAACCAGAGGCTGGTCGTTGTAGGCAAGTATGCCTTTCAGCGGTCCGTCGGCGGCCGCCTTGACGATCGAGTGAACCTCCTCCACCGTGGTCTTTCGCCCGGCATTGAAGCTCAAATCCACCAACGAGACGTTGATCGTCGGCACCCGGATCGCAAAGCCGTCGATCAGGCCCTTCAAGTCCGGCAGGACCAGGCCGACCGCCGCCGCGGCGCCGGTTTTGGTCGGAATCATCGACATGGTCGCAGAGCGTGCGCGGCGCAAATCCGAGTGGTAGACGTCGGTCAGCACTTGGTCGTTGGTATAGGAATGAATGGTATTCATGACGCCCGACAAAATGCCGATCTTGTCGTGCAGGGCTTTGGCGAGCGGCGCCAGGCAATTGGTCGTGCACGAGGCATTCGAGATCACCGTATGGGCCGCCTTCAACACGTTGTGATTCACGCCGTAAACGATGGTCCCATCGACGTCATCGCCGCCGGGCGCGGAGATCAGCACTTTCTTGGCCCCGGCAGTCAGATGCGCGGAGGCCTTGGCCTTGCTGGTGAACAGCCCGGTACACTCCAGGACGATATCCACTCCGAGTTCGCCCCACGGCAACTTCGACGGATCGCGCTGCGCGATCACGCGGATTCGGTCGCCGTTCACCACCATGGAATCCCCGTCGACGTGCACCTCGCCGCGGAATCGGCCGTGGACGGTGTCGAAGCGCGTCAGATGCGCGTTGGTCTTGGCGTCGCCCAGATCATTGATCGCGGCGATCTTGATCCCGCCCGCGTGCTTTCCCTCGTACAGCGCCCGCAGAGTATTGCGGCCAATGCGCCCATAACCGTTGATGCCTACCTTGATTGTCATTGTTGGTCCCCTCTGTCACGAATCTAAGCCGTCAGCGCCCTATCGATCGCCTGCGTCACATGTTCGGGCGTGAATCCAAAATGCTTGAACAACTCTGGCGCCGGCGCCGATGCGCCGAA
>DAINPA010000125.1:0-3813 GCA_036743675.1 Steroidobacteraceae bacterium | reverse complement strand
ATTGACGTCGTCGAGTTCGATTGAGTGACTTGATGCGATGATACGGATGATCATTACTCAATTCCCGTTTCTCGGCTGTCAAACACAAGCCGGATCGTTCAGACGGCGTGGGCCGCACGTTCCCGCGATGCCGGAAGCACCTCGCGGGCGAATATTGCCGCGGAGTGAAGCACCTCCTGGTGCGACAGGTTGCCGAAGGAAAACTGCGCGATGAAATAACTCGCGCCTGCCTCCGCGGCCATGGTCCGCACATAATCGCGGATCGTGCCGGGAGATCCGGCGAGGGCGCCGCCATTCTTGACCGCGGTATCGAAGTCTTCCGGAATCCTCGCATAGCGCGGCTGGGTGCCGTGCTTTTTCCAGAGCTTCATGAAGTTCGCGTAAAACACCGGCCAGGCGCGGCGTCCGAGCTCGATCGCCTCCCGATCGGTATCGGCGGCAACGACGAAACGGTTGATGCCCAGCAGGGGAATATCGTCGGGCGAATTTCCCATCGCGGCCCATTCGGCGCGGTAGCGATCCGTGATCTCGCGAACTCTGGGCACCGGCCCGCCGCAAACCACGTTGATCTTGTTTTGCGCCGGCCATACCGCGCCCTCGGGCAACGGAACCGCATACCAGAACGGCGGATGAGGAAGCTGCGCGGGTTTCATTTCGATCGGTACGTTTTCGAAATTGTAGTGCTTGCCTTTGAAGTTGACCTCCGGCTGCGTCAGCGCCTGCTTGATGACGTTGTAGGCCTCGACATACATGGCCGGCGCCTGATCCGGATCGATGCCGAAATATCCGAGTTCGTGCGGAGATGCGCCGCGGCCCACCCCGACGTCCAGCCGGCCGCTGCTGAGCTGGTCGAGCATGCAGATCTCTTCGGCCAGCCGCAGCGGGTGGTGGGCCGGCAACACGTAAACCAGTGGCCCCAGGCGAAGACGCTTCGTGCGCTGCGCTACCGCGGCAAGAAATACGCCGGGCGACGGCGTCAGGCTCAGCGGCGTCGAATGATGTTCGCTCATGTGGTAGGTCCGAAATCCCGCCAGATCGTAGAACTCGATCAGTTTCAGACGGTTTTCATACTGTTCGCCGAGCGGATAAGGCCCGTGATCGTTTTGATCGAATATGCCGAACTGCATCACACCACCTTTTGACATTATTCCTGGCTCAACCGTGATGAGGCTTGTAGCGGTCTGCACCCGTGATCGCGTCGATCTCCACAAGATCGTCCTGTGCGAGAGTCGACTGTATCGCCTTTTGACTTTTTCAACACTAGCGGCCGCAAGCGGGCGTCGTCGCATCGCCGGATATCGCCTGCGCCCCCAATGCCGTGTTTGCGGCAGACGAATGACTGCTGGCGGCGGCCGGCCGCGGCGCTTCCCGGCTCAGCTGCGCAGGCCGGGAGCCTCGTGGCCGGTGCGCGCCACATACTCCGTGTAGCCGCCGCCGTACTGGTGAATGCCCTCGGGCGTCAGTTCCAGCACCCGGTTGGACAGCGCGGCCAGGAAGTGCCGGTCATGCGAGACGAACAGCATGGTGCCCTCGAACTCGGACAGCGCCGTGATGAGCATTTCCTTGGTCGCTATGTCCAGATGGTTGGTGGGCTCGTCCAGCACCAGGAAGTTTGGCGGGTCGTAGAGCATCTTCGCCATCACCAGCCGTGCCTTCTCGCCGCCCGACAGCACCCGGCATTTCTTCTCCACGTCGTCGCCGGAGAAGCCGAAGCAGCCGGCCAGCGCGCGCAGCGAGCCCTGCCCCGCCTGCGGGAACGAGTCCTCCAGCGACTGGAACACCGTGCGCTCGCCGTCGATCAACTCCATGGCGTGCTGCGCGAAGTAGCCCATCTTCACGCTGCCACCGAGCGCCACCGTGCCATCGTCCGGCGGCGTGGAGCCCGCCACCAGCTTCAGCAGCGTGGACTTGCCTGCGCCGTTGATGCCCATGACGCACCAGCGCTCCTTGCGGCGCACCTGGAAGTCCAGCCCCTCGTAGATGCTCCTGACGCCATAGCCTTTGTGCACGTTCTTCAGGTTCACCACGTCCTCACCGGAGCGAGGCGCCGGCAGGAACTCGAAGGACACCGTCTGGCGGCGCTTGGGCGGCTCCACCCGGTCGATCTTCTCCAGCTTCTTCACCCGGCTCTGCACCTGCGCGGCGTGCGAGGCGCGCGCCTTGAAGCGCTCGATGAAGTTGATTTCCTTGGCGAGCATCGCCTGCTGACGCTCGAACTGGGCCTGCTGCTGCTTCTCGCTCAGCGCGCGTTGCTGCTGGTAGAACTCGTAGTCGCCCGAGTACGTCGTCAGCGCGCCGCCATCGATCTCGACCACCTTGTTTATGATGCGGTTCATGAACTCGCGGTCGTGCGAGGTCATCAGCAGCGCGCCCTCATATCCCCTGAGGAACTGCTCCAGCCAGATCAGGCTCTCCAGGTCGAGGTGGTTGCTCGGCTCGTCCAGCAGCATGGCGTCGGGGCGCATGAGCAGGATGCGGGCCAGCGCCACGCGCATCTTCCAGCCGCCCGACAGCGCGCCCACGTCACCGTCCATCATCTCCTGGCTGAAGCTCAGGCCGGCGAGGACTTCGCGCGCCCGACCCTCCAGGGCGTAGCCGTCCAGTTCCTCGAAGCGCCCCTGCACCTCGCCGTAGCGCTCGATGATATCATCCATGTCGTCCGCCCGGTCCGGATCTCCCATGGCGGCCTCGAGCTCCTTCAGCTCGGTAGCCACGGTGCTGACAGGACCGGCGCCGTCCATCACCTCGGACACGGCGCTGCGGCCGGACATCTCGCCGACGTCCTGACTGAAGTAACCGATGGTGACGCCGCGATCGACGGCCACCTGGCCCTCGTCGGGCTGCTCCTCGCCGGTGATCATCCGGAACAGCGTCGTCTTGCCGGCGCCGTTAGGGCCGACTAGGCCGACCTTCTCGCCCCGCAGGAGCGCCGCAGAGGCCTCGATGAAGAGGATCTGGTGGCCAATCTGCTTGCTGACGTTATCGAGACGAATCATGTGCACGCGCGCCTTAAAGAAAGTTGCGGTCGCTCGAAAGCGGCCATCAATTATGAAGCTGTTCAACGCTGGGATTTTACGGTTGGGCTGAAGCCGCGCGGAGCCGGCTTCCGTTCTATTTAGGTGAGAGACGCGCTCATTGCAATGCGTTGCGCCTGGGACCACCCAGCGACTTAATCGCGTTTGAAGCGGTAGTTGAATCGGTCCCCATCCGCGGTGACCAGACCTGCTGTCGGTGTTGGGAAATGGATCGGCAGAATTAGCGTATTGGTATCCGCGACAGCGGACAAAAACTTCCGGCGCGACACCGCCGCCTGCTTGGCATCCCAGTCAACCCGCGGGGACCAGTCGGGCTCCCGGCACTGGATCACGTGGTGCATCATGTCGCCGGTCACTACCGCGCGTTGCCCGCCGGAGAAAATGTTGACGCAGCAATGGCAGGGCGAGTGCCCCGGCGTCGGCGTCAACGTAATGGCGTCATCCAGAGCGTAGTCGTCGTCTACCAAAAGCGCCTGTCCGGCTTCCACGATCGGCAAGCAGTTGTCGCGGAATACCGTGCCGGGCGGATTGGCCCCTCGCGCGTTCTCCGCTTCCCAGACCGCATATTCCTTTTTGTGAAATATGTATTTCGCGTTCGGGAACGTCGGCACCCAGCGCCCGTCGCGCAGTGTGGTGTTCCAGCCGGTATGGTCGATATGAAGATGCGTGCAGAACACGTAGTCGACTTTGTCGAAAGCGATGCCCAGCGCAAACAGTTCGTTTCGCCAGCGCTCCTTGCCGGGAAAATCGAACGGCGGCGGATGGCCCTTGTCCTCGC
>DAINPA010000124.1:0-3908 GCA_036743675.1 Steroidobacteraceae bacterium | reverse complement strand
GGTGGCAGCGATGGTGCTCTATAATCTCGGTGTAGCTATTATCCTTGGGGTTGCCGGCATCGGGTCGCAGCCGGTCGGCATCGTTTTGTGGCCAGCGGTTGTGCTACACGCGGCCATGACCATCTGGTGCATCATGAGCCTTCGATATCTGAGCATCGCCGAAAGGGTCGGGGAATCACCATCAGAAGCAATCCCGCAATGAGTTACAACCAGCCGGTCGGAGACACCTCGCTCATCGCATGCCTGCATTGCGATCTGCTGCAGCGCATCCCGGAGCTTGCGCCCGGCGCGTCCGCGCGATGCCCGCGATGCAACAAAGAGCTATGGCGGCATCGTGAGGATTCGCTCAACCGGACGCTCGCGCTGACGCTCGCGGCGGCGGTGCTGTACATTGTCGCGAACTCGGTTCCGATGCTCGGCCTTACGATCGTCGGGCGCGACGCCTCGA
The DNA here is from genome assembly GCA_036743675.1 of Steroidobacteraceae bacterium. GTDB lineage: Bacteria > Pseudomonadota > Gammaproteobacteria > Steroidobacterales > Steroidobacteraceae > Bog-1198. Next base: position 3,460 of record DAINPA010000124.1, on the reverse strand, counting down.
CCACGGTAATCGGAGGCGCCCAGCACCTGTGGGATAACGGGCAGAAGATCGTCGGGGTGCTGGTGCTGTTCACGGCAGTCATCGCGCCGGCGCTGCAAATAGGCTTGATGCTGGCGATTGTGCTCGGAGCCATGCGCGAGCGGCCGCCGAGATGGGTGGGAACGCTGATGCGCCATCATCCGACCACCCGCATCTGGAGCATGATCGAGGTGATGATGGTCGGCGTGCTGGTCGCATTGGTCAAGATTGCGGACTACGCGACGGTGATTCCGGGAATGGCGCTGTTCGTGCTGTGGGTGCTGGTCTTCATCCTGGCCGGGATGGCGGCGAGTTTCGACTCCCGAGAAGTGTGGGAGAGGATCCAGTGGGCGGACGAAGCGCGTAGCGACGCCGCTGGTGACAGTGTGGCGGAGGAAACGTCGTGAGCCCGGCAGCTATGACCGCGATGCAGCAAGGCTGGCAAAGCTGCGAAGGCTGCGGCCTGCTCTCGCGTCCCGCGCCCGGCGAGGACTATGGACGCTGCCCGCGCTGCGACGAGGAGCTCGCCTTCCGCAAGCCCGCCAGCTTCCAGCGCACGTGGGGATACCTCATAGCCGCCGCGATCTGTTACATCCCGGCGAACGTGCTTCCCGTGTTGACGACGACCACGGCGGCCGGCGCCGACTCCGACACCATCATGCAAGGAGTAGTGCTGCTCTGGTCGCCGACCGGATGGCCGCTGTCGATCATCGTGCTCGTCGCGAGCATCATGATCCCGAGCGCGAAGATCCTGACACTCGGATATCTGCTAATCACCGCGCAGCAAGGCTCAGTCGCGAACAATGAGCAGCGGGTCCGGATGTATAGGATGGTCGAGTTCATCGGACGCTGGTCGATGGTCGATGTGTTTGTCGATACGTTCACCGCGGCTCTCATTCAGCTCCAGCCGCTTATGTCGGTGGAGCCGGGGCCCGGCTTGATCTTCTTCGCGGCGGTGGTGGTGTTTACGATGCTTGCGGTCGAGTCGTTCGATCCGCGGCTGATCTGGGATTCCGTAAGTTCGAAAGAGGCAGGTTCGAAAGAGGTTACATATGCCTGATCGCGATCCACCACTCCCTTCTGTCCCTCAGTCGAGGAGTGTGCCCAAGAAACGCACGCGGCTCTCTCTCGTTTGGTTCATCCCAATTGTGGCGGCGATTGTCGGCGCATGGGTGGCAGTGACGAGGGTCCTGGGCGAGGGGCCCAAGATCACGATCGTCTTCCGGTCGGCCGAGGGACTGGAGGCGGGCAAAACCAAGATCCACTACAACGGCGTTGACATCGGCACCGTCACGGCGATCCGGCTGTCGGAAGATCACCTGCGCGCCATCACAACCGCGCAGATGGCTCCCAAGACGCAAGGCTTTCTGGTCGAAGACACGAAGTTCTGGGTCGTGCGGCCGCGTATATCGGGCGCCAACGTCACGGGGCTGGGCACTCTCATCTCCGGGGCCTATATCGGCATGGAAATCGGCAGTTCGAAAGAGAGCAAGAGCGATTTCGTGGCGCTCGAAACGCCGCCGGTGATAACCGGCGAAATTTCCGGCCGCTTTTTCACCCTGAAGACCCCTGACCTGGGTTCGCTGGACAACGGCACGCCGATATACTTCCGGCGGCTGCAGGTTGGCCAGGTCGCGTCGTACGAACTCGACAAGGACGGTAAGAATCTGACTGTCAAGGTGTTCGTGCAAGCGCCGTACGACCAGTACGTCAACCCGGACACCCGCTTTTGGCATGCGAGCGGGATCGACGTTTCGCTCTCGGCGAGCGGTCTCACCGTGCAGACCCAGTCGATGTTGTCGATTCTGATAGGCGGTATCGCGTTCGAGACGGCCGCGACTGATCCGGTCCTGCCGCCGGCCGAGGAGAACACCGTCTTCACGCTGTTCGCCAACCGGACCCAGGCCTTTAACCCGCCACCGCGCAATCCTCAGACCTATGAGCTCATCTTCAAGGACTCGGTGCGGGGGCTATCACCCGGCGCGCCGGTCGAGTTCCGCGGCATTCCTGTAGGCGAGGTCGCGGAAGTTCGCGCGCAAATCGACTTGAAGACCTTCGAGTTTTCAGTGCCGGTGACCATCCATATGGACCCGACAAGGCTCGGGGTCAGGATCGTTGACACGGCGGCCGGCGCGAATCTCGAGACCATGCGCAGGAAGTTGATTGACGCCCTGGTGGCCCATGGAGCCCGTGCGCAGCTTAAGACGGGGAATCTGTTGACCGGGGCCGTATACGTATCGCTCGACTTCTTCCCTGAGGCGCCGCCGGTGACGGTTGACTGGTCGCAGAAGCCCGTGCAGCTACCGACCACTCCGGGGCAGCTTGAAGCGACCGAGGCCACCGTCGAGAACATCATCAAGAAGCTCGACAAGGTACCGTTCCAGGAGATCGGCGACGACCTCCACAAAGCGATTACCGAGCTGGATAAGACGCTGGTCACCGCGCAAGGCACGCTGATGAGCGCGCGCGGCACGCTTGAGAACACCGACAATCTCACCGAGCCAAACTCCGCGCAGGTCCAGCAGTTCAGCAGCACGTTGCAGGAGGTGAGCCGTGCAGCCAGATCGTTGCGCGTGCTCGCAGACTATCTCGAGCGCCATCCCGAAGCGCTCATTCGCGGCAAGACGGGGGAGGCGAAGTGATGACACGGCGTATCGCGCAACTAATCTCGATCGCGTTGGTAGCAGTGGCAGCAGCCGGATGCAGCACGGCGCCGGCGCGGTTCTACTCGCTGGCCTCCACGGCGATGGCGGACGGCACGCCGGCGATGAGCGCCGCGGTCATGGTTGGCCCGGTCACGATACCCGCTTCGGTGGACCAGCCGGGGTTCGTGGTTCAGGTCGCGCCGAACCGCGTCGAGGTTGACGAGTTCAATCGCTGGGTCGCGCCGCTGAATGACGCCATCGCGCGCGCCGTCGCCGGCGACCTGGTCGTGCTGCTAGGCACGCCGGAGGTGGCCACGGCACAGCTGGCTAACTTCACACCGGACTATAGGGTCACGATCGACGTCCAGCGTTTCGAGTCGATTCAAGGCGACGCAGCGCTCGTCGAGGCAGTGTGGACCGTGCGCAAGACCGCTGGCGGGGAAACGCGCTCGGGCCGCACCGTCGCACGCGAGCTCGTGCAGGGTCAAGGCTTCGACGCGCTCGCAGCCGCGCACAGCCGCGCAATCGCGAAGATGAGCGCCGACATCGCCGCCGCCATCCGCGCAGAGGCCGAAAAGAAGCCGTAGCGCTATTAGGGAAACCGATCTCTCCAAGGCGAAGAGCAAACTGATCTCATGAGCGAACTGACTACAACTGACGCCGAGGTTTATCGACAATGAAGTTACTAGCCAGGCCGAAGGGCCGATCAATCCCGTTGATACTTGCGGCGGCAGTCTTAATTTCCACGTCGCCGATGGTCACCGGTTGCTCGCGCGGCGATGACCAACCGGCGGCCG
>DAINPA010000123.1:0-3927 GCA_036743675.1 Steroidobacteraceae bacterium | reverse complement strand
AGGTCTTCGATTTCTGCCCGTTGTTTCCGCTCGGCGCGGTCGCGGTCGAGCGCCTTTTCCCGCTGGTTCATCGGTTACCGTCGCGCCCCGTGGTAATGCGGAAATGAAGGCTCACGACGGTTTAAATTCGCCCATCTCCGCCAGCCAGTCTGCCCTGAAGAGGTCCCATCACGTTGCCGTTGGGTCCTCAGTGGAGCGCCGGTCACAACGGCCGGCACTCTTGGGGGCTCGTTGACGCTCCTGAGGCGTGGCGCGGACGTTCGCAAAAGGCATAACTTAGATCTAAGGCGCGATATCCGGCGGGCGACCCGGCGGCATAGCGGCGGTGAATTTCAAGACTCTAGACTTTTCGGTGCATTCGGAAGTTTGGTAGCTATAGCAATGGGATCCGTTTAGAGGAGTAACAGAGTGTGGCCTGAAACAATTCGTCAGGCGCGACGGCTCATCTTTCTGGTGGTCGGCCTGACGCTACTCTTATGCGGCTTCGTAATGCTCATAACGCCCGGCCCCGGATCGCTTCTGATTTTCGCCGGACTCAGCCTATTGGCCCTTGAATTCCTTTGGGCACGCCGGCTTCTGAGAAAAATCAAGGTGATGGGCAATAAGCTAGTCCGGACGACGTTTGACTCGCGCCAAAAATGACTCTCCTCATACGGAGCACTCAGGTCCGCCCGCGAGCATAATCGCCGCCTTGCTCTCCCAGCTTTAGGCAGAAAGCAACATCGATACTTTCGGGTAACTCATGTATGTAAAATCAAAACGAATCCAACACCACGTCCTGCTTCATCGCGCCGTCTTAAGGGAATTCGGCTTCGCTTTAAAGACCTTGATCACTTCCAGGGTTGAAAGCGGAATCAGCCCTACCAGTATCCCAACTGCGCACTCGGCGAAGGTGATCCGCTGGGTTTGAAAAATCTCTTCCATCACAGGAGTGGCGGAAATCACGAGTTGAAGAACGAAGCTCACAAGCACCACTGACAGCAGGCGCAGGTTGGTGAGCACACCAATCCGCCAGAGCGGCTTGTCCGCGCTCCGCGCGCCGAACGCCCGCATCAACTCCTCGACGACCAGCACGAAGAAAGCCGCATTGCGCGCCCGCGCCAGATCCATCCCGCTGTGAATCGCAAAGCCGAAAACGGATAGCGTCACGCCGGCCGACAGACAGCCCACCAGCATCGCCCATCTCATGAAGTCCCAACTGATGATCTCGGCCCGCGGGTCGCGCGGCGGACGCATGAGCACGTCGCGGTCGATCGGATCGGTTGCCAATGCGAGTGCGGGTAGCCCGTCAGTAACGAGGTTAATCCAGAGCAACTGGATCGGGAGCAGTGGCAGCGGCCAGCCGACCACCGCCGCGATCAGCATCACCGTGAGCTCGCCGAAATTTCCGCCCATCAGGTAGAGCAGCGTTTTGACAACGTTGTCGTAGATCCCGCGGCCCTCCTCGACCGCCGCGACGATGGTAGCGAAATTGTCGTCGGCGATTACGATGTCGGCGGCCTGCTTCGTGACTTCGGTCCCGGTGATTCCCATCGCGATGCCGATCGCCGCCTCCTTGAGAGCAGGAGCGTCATTCACACCGTCCCCTGTCATCGCGACGACGGCGCCGTGCGATTTCCAGGCGCGGACAATCCTCAGCTTGTGCTTCGGGGTCACGCGAGCGTAGACGGAGACCTTGCGCACGCGTTCGCGGAGTTGCTCGTCGCTCATCCGTTCGAGCTCGGCGCCGTTGAGCGTTTCGTCACCCGGGCGCAGGATGCCGAGGTCGCGGGCGATCGCAGTGGCGGTTTCGCAATGATCGCCGGTGATCATCACGGTGCGGATTCCGGCAAGCGCGCACTTGTGTACCGCCTCGCGTGCTTCTGCCCGCGGCGGATCCTGCATCCCGACCAGCCCCAGGAACTCGAGGTCGCGCTCGATCTTCGCCTCGTCTGCCGGTGGATCGTCGCCTGCCGACGGCTCGAGCGATCTCTGCGCACATGCAATGACCCGCAGCGCCCCGCTAGCCAGCATCGCGTTCGCCTCCGCCATTCGTGCACGGTCCTCCGAGCACATCGGCTTGACCCCATCGCGCAGGCGAATATGAGAGCATTCAGCGAGCACCACCTCGGGCGCGCCCTTGGTATACGCGACCAAGCCTTGGTTCGACTTCACAACCACGGTCATCCGCTTGCGCTCGGACGTGAACGCAATCGCGCCGACCCGACGCATCTGCGCTTCGACCCGATCGCGGGTGATGCCCGCTTTTGCAGCGAACACAAGCAGAGCGCCTTCGGTGGGATCACCGACGACCGCGGGACGGCCGGCCTGCGAGGTCAGATGCGCGTCGTTGCAGGCAACCGCGGCGCGAAGGAGATCGTCCAGCGCCGAATCCCGCTCGGACAGCGTCTCGCCGTCGGTGAAGATCGCGCCGTCGGTCGAGTAACCCTCGCCGGTCACGTCGAAGACGCGGTTGGCGGTTACTACCTTGCGCACAGTCATTTCGCCGAGGGTCAGCGTGCCAGTCTTGTCGGTGCATATGACCTGCGCACAGCCGAGGGTTTCAACCGAGTGAAGACGGCGGATGAGCGCGTTTTTCCGCGCCATGCGTGAGACGCCGAGGGCGAGCGCGATCGTTACTATCGCGGGCAGGCCCTCCGGAATGGCCGCGACCGCCAGGCTGATCGCCCCAAGAAACATCTCGAAGATCGGAACCGCGCGCATCAGCCCTATAACAAAGACCAGCGCGACGATCCCCAGGCAAAACCAGAGCAGCCGCTGCGCGACCCGGTCCAACCGGCGCTGGAGCGGGGTCTGCTCGCTCGAGGCAGTCTCGAGCAGCCGGGCAATCTGCCCAAACTCGGTACGCATACCGGTGGCCACGACCAGCGCGCGGCCGCTGCCTCGCGTGACCGCGGTGCCGAGAAACAACATGTTCCTGCGTTCAGGCAGCAGCGTCTCGCACGCGCAAACGATGTGCGACTTCGCTACCGGCACGGATTCTCCGGTCAAAGCCGCTTCGTTCGTCTCGAGCCCCGCCTCGTCGATCAGGCGCGCGTCGGCAGCCACGAGGTCGCCTGCCTCCACCAGCAGCAGATCGCCCGGGACCAGAATGGAGGCGGGCACGGTCGCGGCGCTTCCGTCGCGTAGCAGGCGGGCCTTGGGCGCCGTCATGCGTTTGAGTTCGGCCATCGCCCTCTCGGCGCGATATTCCTGGAGGAACCCGATCACCGCGTTCAGCACTACGATCGCGACGATGGCGATCGAGTCGACGCGCTCGCCCATCACCGCAGTCACCAAGGCGGCTAGAATCAGTATCCAAATCACGAAACTCGCGAATTGCTGCGCGAAGACGCTGAGCGCGGACATTGCGGCAGCATGCACGAGCTCATTGGAACCATATATGGCGAGGCGGTGCCGCGCTTCGGCGGCGCTTAGCCCGCGGACCGGATCGGTCGCCAAGTCGGCGACGATTGCCTCGGGCGGCATTGCGTGCCAGTCCTCCCGCGCGAGTTCCGTTGCCGTGTCCGACAAATAGTTCATGCTCAATCGACATTAATCATGATAAACCGCCTTCCTACACTAACCTAGGATTGGAAGCTTCGCGGGCCGACCTACCTCTGGCAGCAGATTCGGCGGCGGATACGCCGTCTCAAAACCTGATCCAAGCGAGTGGGAACCGGTTTTAAGGGTCAGGCTCTCATCCTTCTGCGGATCTGTTGATGCCTGCCTGACAATTCCGAAAGCTGCGAAAAGAATTAGAGTTTAGGCCGTTTTCAAAGTTTTCAGTCGGCACAAGAACTGATCTACTATGACGGGATAGAAAGCCTTTGGTGTCAAAACCGAGCTGGAGCGCCAACATCGACACGAGAAAGGCCAGCGCCAGGAACGCGGTCGACGATAGCGAAATTGCGCGGCGAAAATCAGTCAACAGAAAACGTATGGGGA
>DAINPA010000122.1:0-3999 GCA_036743675.1 Steroidobacteraceae bacterium | reverse complement strand
GCGGCCGACAAGGCGCCGAGAACGATCAGGCACAACAGCGAGCAGACGACGGTGAGGGGGATCAGGTAAGGCGAGCTGGCCACCCAGGCGGTCAACAGGGGGACCGCGCCACCGGCTATGAAGCTCGCGGCGGAGGCGCTCGCGGCTTGCAGCGGCCGCGCGATGGATCGCGCGGAGAATCCAAGTTCATCGCGTGCGTGCGCCCCCAGGGCGTCGTGCGCCATCAGTTGTTCGGCGACCCGTTTCGCAAGGCCGATGTCCAATCCGCGGTGCACGTAGATCTCGGTCAATTCGCGGTGCTCGCCATCAGGATCCGCCGCAAGTTCGGTACGCTCTTGATCGAGCGCCGCGGCCTCGCTGTCGGCCTGCGAATGCACGGAGACATACTCGCCAGTGGCCATCGACATGGCGCCGGCCACCAGACCCGCCGCCCCGCTCAAGACGATACTGGAGTGAGTCGCGTGTCCGGCCGCAACCCCAAGGATAAGGCAGGATATGGAGACGATACCGTCGTTGGCCCCGAGCACGCCGGCGCGCAGCCAGCTCAGGCCTTCCAGCGTGTGGCGTTCGAGTTTGTATCGCTGCATCGAAGGTTTTCCCGGATGTATGAACAGGCATGATGCCTTTGTCCGCCATTATGCCGCAGCGCTCACCTGTCGGGCCCGACTTCGGTCGCTCCGAGTGGCGATGCGCCCCCGACTGGGGTACTCTCGAGGTCAAAACCATAGCGCTCCCGGCGCCGTTGAGCCGCCTCGAACGAAGAAGAACTTCACGCAGTACAAACACGGTCTTGGGGGATGTCGCGTATGCAGCAGTCGCTATCGTGGATAGAGTGGTTGGATCGCTTGAACCGCGTTCTCGAGGCGGCGCGCAACCGTCTGCTCGTCGCGATCGACAGGGCCCTGAGCGATAGCGCGTATGAAGCCGCAGAACTGCTAAGCCCCAGCAAACGCCGCGCTTGAGGAGCGGCGCGTACGCTTGGTTACGCCTCGCCGGTGCGTGGGCCCAGGAAATACCAAAGAATGAGCCCGATGACGGGCAGAAGAATGACCAGCACGGTCCACAACACCTTCTTGCCCGTATCGGCGCCGCTTTGAAAGATATTCACGATCGCCCACACGTCCGCCACCAATACCAGCAATCCCCACAAACCTCGGTATTCCATGCCTTTTTCCTTTTCGACGAACGGCGCCGCAGTGACTGAATCATCATGAGCGGTGGATCTCAAGCATAATGCATTCGCCGCCTCCCGGAGCCGCCTGCATCGGCGCTGGTCGGCACGAACCGGCGTGGTACCCGCGGCATTTAAGAGAATCCCTTAGCGCTTGGCTAAAAGGTGCGACGGCGCGCACCCAAATGTCTTAGTCTGTCGCGTCCGCAGCCGGATAGATACACATGGGGATCAATGAATGACTCGTAGCAAATTGCGAAAATTACGACGGATTCAAGTAGTTAAGCATGCATCTGCCATGCGTCGGGGTTTGCCTGTAGCGTCGGCGCTACTCGCGTGCATGCATGCGGCCTATGCCGCCGATCCGAGCGATACGGCCACCTTGGAAGAGGTGGTTGTCACCGCCCAGAAGAGAACCGAAAATCTGCAGGACGTGCCGATCAGCATTCAGGCACTCAATACCACGAAGCTCGAGGAATTGCACATCACCGACTTCGACGATTTCGCGAAGTATCTGCCGAGCGTCTCCTTCCAAACCGCCGGCCCGGGTTTTGAGCACACCTATATACGCGGCGTGGTGAGCGGCGGGGACGGCGACCATTCCGGCTCCCTGCCGAGCGTCGGCATGTACTTGGACGAGCAGCCGGTGACGACGATCGACGGCAATCTCGACATCCATATATACGATATCGAGCGGGTCGAGGTGCTGAACGGTCCGCAGGGCACGCTCTATGGCGCGAGTTCGGAGTCAGGAACCATCCGCATCATCACCAACAAGCCGGATTTGAACGGCTTCTCAGCCGCATTCGATGTGGACGGCAACACGGTCGAGTACGGCGGCAATGGCTATACCTTCGAGGGTTTCGTGAATTTGCCGGTCACCTCATTTGCGGCGGTTCGTTTGGTCGGGTGGTATGAGCACAGCGCTGGCTACATCGACAACGTGCCGGGCTCGGTGACCTTTCCCACCTCCGGCATCACCTTCACGAATGCGCGGTACGTCAAGAACAACTTCAACGACGTCGATACCCGGGGCGGCCGCGCCGCGATCAAGTTCGAGTTGAACGACAACTGGACCATTTTGCCCACCGTCATGGGCCAGGACCAATGGGTCAACGGTAATTTTTCCTACAACCCGGCCCTCGGCGATCTGAAGATACAGCAGTATTTTCCGGAGACCACGCACGATTCCTGGGTTCAATCGGCGCTCACCGTCGAAGGCAAGATCAGCGATTTCGACCTTGTGTACTCCGGCGCCTACCTGACGCGCAGCGTCCACGAGTCTTCGGACTACACCGACTATTCCCTGTTCTATGACCGCGCCCATGGGTCCGGTGCGTATTACAAGGACAACGCCGGCAATCTCATCAACCCGGCGCAGCACATCGTCGGCACCGATCATTACACGAAGACCAGCAACGAACTGCGCGTCTCATCGCCGACGCAATACCCGTTTCGCTTCGTGGGCGGCCTGTTCTTGCAGCGCCAGGTGCACGACATCATACAGGACTACGTCGTGAACAACGGTGACCCGCTCGCCGATTTGCTGTCGGTCCCCGGATGGCCGGGTTCGTTTTGGCTCACGGATCAACAGCGCGTGGATCGCGACTCCGCGGTGTTCGGAGAATTCTCGTACGATATTCTCAAGAACCTGACCGCGACCGCCGGAGCCCGCTACTACACGTATGACAATACGCTGCAAGGTTTCTACGGATTCAACGCGAATTACAGCTCCCACGAGGGAACCGCCACCTGCTTCACACCCTTTGTGCCTTTTCACGGCGCGCCGTGCCAGGATCTCAATGGCCGAACCACGGGCTCGGGAACGTCCCCGAAGGTCAATCTCAGCTACAAATTCGACAGCGATCGCATGATCTACGCCACCTACGCGAAGGGTTTCCGGCCGGGCGGCGTGAACCGCAACGGCGGCGGCAGTCTGCCGCCGTACCAGCCGGATTTTCTGACCAGCTATGAAATCGGTTGGAAGACGACCTGGGACGAGAATCGCCTGCGCTTCAACGGCGCCTTCTTTGTTGAATACTGGAAGGACTTCCAATTCGCCTATCTCGGGCCGAATGCGCTCACCATCATTGCGAACGCCGGCAACGCGCGAATCCTCGGCATGGAATCGGATGTGCAGTACGCGGTCACGCAGGGCTTGACGCTCTCCAGCAGCTTCTCGCTGCTGCAGCCGAAGCTGACGCAGGAATACTGCGATAATCCCACGCAGTGCGGGACGCCGGGCTACGAGAGCTATGCCCCGGCGGGGCAGCAACTGCCGGTGACGCCAAAATTCAAGGCCGATGCCACCGCGCGCTACACGTTCGCGCTCAGCGATGCGTACAAGGCGAATCTGCAGGCGTCGGTGTTCCACGTCGGTTCGCGCACCGCCGATCTGCGCTACGTGGCTGCCGCGGCGTTGGGTAAGGAGGCCGCCTATACCACCGCCGATTTTTCCGCGGGTTTGGAGAAGAATAAAATGACGGCCGAACTGTACGTGAGCAACGCCTTCGACAAGCGCGCGGTTCTCGATCGCTATGCGGAGTGCGATGTGACGAGCTGCGGTCAGATCGCCATCTACAGCCTGCCGAACCAGCCGCGCACCATCGGCGTGAAGTTCGGGGAGAAGTTCTAGCGATCGTCGGTTGGAATAAATTCGGGGCGCAGGGGCCGATATGGGGAATCTATACCAAGATACCGCGGAGCCGCCGCACCGACGCCGCCGCTCGACGGGGATGCGCGCGCCGACGTGGCCGTGGTGGGCGGCGGAATCACCGGGCTGTCCACCGCGCTGCATGCCGCGGAGGCGGGTGCGAAGGTCGTTCTAT
>DAINPA010000121.1:2860-4044 GCA_036743675.1 Steroidobacteraceae bacterium | reverse complement strand
GGCGCGGCGTATAGCGCTTAGGCGTCATAATCCCGCGAGTTCCGACATCGAGCCGCCCTGCTCGAGCCGCCGAATCGCTTCCGCAAAAACGGGCGCGATCGAAAGTGCCGTCAGCGACTGGTTCAGGTATGCCAAGAAGCCGCCGCTCAGCGCCACCGAATCCGTCACCACCATCGAATCCGGCTTTCCCGATTCAAATATCCGCAACGCCGCCGGGGCAAACGATGCGTGGGCCGCGGCAACATCGATGCGTGCGGCACCCGCGCGACGGCAGGCGCCGATTGCGTGCAATATGGTCGTTCCGGAACTGATGAGGTCATCGACAATGACGACGCGCCGTCCGGCGACGTCCCCTGCGAATAAATCGCCGCTGACGATGCCCTTGCTGCGCTTCTTGTCGATGATGGCGAAATTCACCGGGCGCCCGATGGCCGTTTGCAACAACTCCTGCAGGTGCCGGGCCCGCTTGGTGCCACCGATATCCGGTGTTGCCACCGCGAATTCGTGTCCCGCGGCGTCCGCGCAAAAATGCCGAACGAACAGAGCGGCGGTTTCCAAATGCGCGGCCGCACAGCGGAACGCGTTGTCGAACGCGGCGCGGTCGTGCACCTCGAGAGCGATCACTTGATCGACGCCGACCGCTTCGAACAATTGGGCGGTGTAGCGCGTCGTTACCGGGTCTCGTGCCGCGGCACGACGATCTTGCCGAGCATAGGCGAGATAGGGCACACAAGCGCTGACGCGCTTTGCACCGGCGTCTTTGAGCGCACCGATGAAAAAAAGCAGGCTGCACAACCGGTCGTTGGCCGATCCCTGCGCGTCGCCGAACAAGGTCTGAACCACGTAAACCGATCGTCCGCGCACGCTCTCCAGCGGCCTCAGTTTGCGCTCCTCGCCGGTGAACGTTGTCTCTTCATGTCGGCTGATCGGCAGGCCGAGTGCGGCGGCTATGCGAGCGCCCAGCTCCGCCGTCGCGGCCGGGGCGAATACCGAGACGGATTCTCGCGAGAGTTCGGGCATGGATGGCTTCTAAGCTTGCAACAATGGCGTGATTTTCAAACCAGGGGATCCACTTAGGCAAATGGGTGGCATCGCGGCAATTACCTAGGGTCCGGGTGACCCTACGAATGCCGTTCGGTGCTCGGCGGATTTAAAGTGCACCGAAGGATACAGGCTCATCATGC
>DAINPA010000121.1:0-2760 GCA_036743675.1 Steroidobacteraceae bacterium | reverse complement strand
CATGCAAATTCTGAGCGCCGTCGGCCAACAGAAAATCGCAGATCTTTTGCGCCACATCCTGGTGATCCCCGGAAACATGGATATCGCGTTCGCGGTGAGATTGGGCTATCCGACAACGGCATCGGAGAGCCATTTTCGCGTGCGGCGTAGAATTGAGGATTTCACGCACCGCAATCGGTATCGCAAGCGCGATTGACTGAAACCATGCCTATCGACGCCGCTGCCTCGAATATCGATCCCGACATCTTGCCGCTGCACCGGCTGGCCTTGGATCTGCGTTGGTCGTGGAATCATGCCAGCGACGAACTTTGGAGGCAGATCGACCCCGATTTGTGGGCACGCACGCACAATCCCTGGGTGGTCCTTCGGACCGCTTCGCACCGGCGCATGGCGCAGATGCTGGCCAACCCCGAGTTTCGCGAAAGCTTGCGGCGACTCACCAACGAGGCGGATGAGGCGGCGCAGGCGCCGACGTGGTTTCAACAGGCGCACGCGAATTCCGGCCTGACGCGCGTCGCCTACTTCAGTATGGAATATATGCTGAGCGAAGCGCTGCCGATCTACGCCGGCGGGCTCGGCAATGTCGCCGGCGACCAGCTGAAGTCCGCAAGCGACCTCGGGGTGCCTGTGGTGGGAGTGGGTCTGCTCTACCAACAGGGCTATTTCCGCCAGGTAATCGGCCAGGACGGCTCGCAACAGGCGCTGTACCCCTATAACGATCCGGGGCAGATCCCGGTCACACCCTTGCGAAAGCCGGATGGCGAATGGCTGCGGATACAGATCCGCATGCCCGGCTACAGCGTCTGGTTGCGGGCTTGGCAGGTCAAGGTCGGGCGGTTGCGCCTCTACCTGCTCGACAGCAATGATGTGGCCAACCATCCGGCGCGCCGCGGAATCACCAGCGAACTTTACGGCGGCGGTCCCGAGCTTCGGTTGCAACAGGAAATCGTGCTCGGCATCGGCGGTTGGCGGCTGCTCGATGCCTTGGACCTACGGCCCGATGTGTGCCACTTGAACGAGGGACATGCCGCGCTGGCGGTTTTGGACCGGGCGCGCACCCTGATGGAGCTCACCGGTGTCGCGTTCGATGCGGCATTGACCGTCACCCGCGCGGGCAACGTGTTTACCACGCATACGGCGGTTCCCGCCGGTTTCGACCGGTTTGAACCACAGTTGATTCAACAGTATCTCGGCAGCTATGCCGCCGATTCGCTGCATATACCAATGCGCGATCTGGTGGCGCTCGGCCGCGAGAATCCGTACGACGATGCGGAGCCTTTCAACATGGCCTATCTGGCGGTTCGCGGCTGCGGAGCGATCAACGGCGTCAGCCGGCTGCATGGCGAGGTGAGCCGGCGGATCTTTCTGCCGCTATTCGCCCGTTGGTCGGCTGCCGAAGTGCCGATCGGGCACGTGACCAACGGGGTGCACATGCCCAGCTGGGACAGTCCGGAAGCCGACGAGCTGTGGACCAGCTGTTGCGGCAAGGACCGTTGGCTGGGGTCCCTCGAGTCGACCAAGGAGCGTATTCGAAGTCTCGACGACGCCGCGATCTGGCGCTGCCGGGCGATTGCGCGCGCATCCTTGGTCGCGTACGCCAGGGAGCGGTTGTCGGAACAACTCGCCGCATCGGGTGCCGCCGTCGATCAGATCGAAGGCGCCGCGCATCTGTTCAACCCAGAGGTGCTGACGCTTGGTTTCGCGCGCCGATTCGCGACCTATAAGCGCCCCAACTTGCTGCTGCACGATCCGGAGAGACTGGTCCGGCTGTTGACCAATGCCGGGCGGCCGGTTCAGCTCATTCTCGCCGGCAAGGCTCATCCCGCGGACCTGCCGGCGCAGGCGTTGATCCAGGATTGGGTGCGCTTCGTGCAGCGCGATGACGTGCGTCCGCACGCAATTTTTCTCAGCGATTACGACATGTTCATAACCGAACGACTGGTGGAGGGGGTCGATGTGTGGATCAACACACCGCAACGACCCTGGGAAGCGTGCGGGACCAGCGGCATGAAGGTGCTCGTCAACGGCGGACTCAATCTATCGGCGCTCGACGGTTGGTGGGCCGAGGCCTATTCGCCCAATGTCGGGTGGGCGTTGGGTGACGGCCGCGAATACGGCGACGATCCGGCGCGCAATGCCGTCGAGGCCGCGCAACTGTACGATCTGTTGGAAACCCAAGTGATTCCCGAGTTCTACTCCCGCGACGAGAACAACATTCCCCGAGCCTGGGTGGCGCGGGCGCGCGAAAGCATGGCGACCCTGACGCCTATTTACTCCGCGAATCGCTGCGTACGCGAATACGTGGAAAGAGCCTATCTTCCGGCCGCGGCCTTGTACGGCCGGCGAGCGCGGAACCGCGGCGCGCTCGGCATCGCAATCAGCGACTGGCGGCGGGCATTGGAGCGCGGTTGGAGCGGGCTGCGGTTCGGCTGCGTGAAATGCGATACACGAGGCGAGTGGCATCACTTTACGGTGCAGGCCGCACTCGGCGCCCTGGATGCGCACGCGGTGTGCGTTGAAATCTGCGCCGACGGGCGCGGCGATCGACCTGCCATTTGCCAGGAAATGACTCGCCTCGAAGGCCCGTCCGACGGCTCCGGGATGAACTTCTTTACCGCCCGCGTGCCGGCCATGCGCTCCGCCGCCGACTATACCGCGCGCATCGTCCCAAGCCATCCGGGCGTCAGCGTACCCTTGGAGGCGCCGTATATTCTTTGGCAGCGGTAGAAATCCGGGCGCAGCGCGTCGGCGCGGCGCCGG
>DAINPA010000120.1:0-4060 GCA_036743675.1 Steroidobacteraceae bacterium | reverse complement strand
GCTCTCCTGACGGTAATCATGAATTTCGCGTATCTAGCGCGGCGAGTTCGTCTCTTTACCGCGAACCGAGCCGCCGCCCATGAAGGTGAGCGCGAGTACGGCCGAAGCGAGCATCAGGAGCAGGCTCACCGCGTTCAGCACCGGGCTCGCCCCTTCGCGCATCCGCCCATACATCATCACGGTCAATGGCGCGTCGGCGCCGACCAGAATCAATGTGGTATTGAAATCCGCGAAAGACATCAGAAAGGAAATTGCCGCGGAACCGAGCAGGGCCGGGCGCAGGTACGGCAACAGAATCGTGCGAAACACCGCGGGTTTCGGGGCGCCGAGATTTGCGGCCGCCTCCTCCAAGGTGCGATCGAAGCGCTTCAGACGCGCACCGATGGTGAGCGTCGCAATGGTTGCAATGTAGGAGAATTGCCCGAGCACGACCAGCGGCAATCCGGGACGCAAGAAATCCCATTCCAGTCCAAGGACATCGTCGGCGAAATCCGCGATTCGGCTCGCAAGGGCAAGGATGGAAATGCCCAGGATGACGCCGGGTATGACCAGCGGCGCCAACATCAACATGGAAAGGGCTTGCTTGCCGAAGAAGCGGCAGCGCTCGATGAGAAAGGCGTTGCAGGTGCCGATCAGCACCGACAGCAGCGTGACCCAGAAAGCTACGATGCAACTGGTCCAGATGCTGCGCAATAAGTCGCCGTCGCCGAACAGTCCGGTTCGACCTATCGGCGCGTTGCCCGAAAACCAGTCAAGCGTGAAGCCGCGCCAAGGCGGCGCCGGGTAGGGCGCGTCGTTGAACGCGAACACCGCCACGACGATCAACGGCAAAAACAGGAATGCCAAAAAGGCGGCCAAGTACGCGGCGGTCGCGCTGCGCAGCCAAGCCGGACGCGGCAGCGAGGGAATCATGCGCGCCGCATCGCCTCGCCGAACCGTTGGCCGGTGAGCTTCAGCCCGATCATGACCAGGGCGGTCGACAAAGCGAGGAGCAGAAAGCCGAATGCGGCACCCTGCTCCCAATTGAAGCGGGTGATGAACTGGGTATAGATCTGCTCGGTGAACCACTGCGAGTTCTTGCCGCCGAGGAGCGTGGGAGTGAGATAGCTGCCGAGCGTGAGCATGAAAACCACGATGCAGCCGGCGGTGATTCCGGGGGCCGCATGCGGGATCACGATGGTGCGCAGCACGGCGGGGCCGTTGGCGCCCAGGTCGTACGCCGCTTCGATCAGGGCATTGTCCAGGCTCTCCAGGCTTGAAATGAGTGGGATGACCATGAACAGCAGCGACGCATAGATCAGGCCAACCATGATGGTGGCGTCGTGATACAGAAGTTCGACCGGAACCGAGGTGACGCCGAGCTTCACCAGCAAGGACGGCAGCACTCCGGACTCACGCAGCAGAATCATCCAGCCGAGAGTTCGGACCGTTTCGCTCACCCAAAAGGGTATCAAACATAAAATGAAAAGTGTCGAGCGCGCTCGTCCGTGTGCGATCTTCGCGATGATCCACGCCATCGGGAACGCCAGCAGCAACGTCAGGAAGGTGGCGACCACCGACATGACCGCCGTGCGCACGAATACGTGCCAATACAGCGGTTCCGTGAAAAAGGTCTTGTACTCCGCCAGGCTCGCGACGTACTGCCGCGGCCCCACCCGCTCGCGGAACGACAGAATGGCGAGGTCGACGTGCGGCAGTACGATGAGTGCGCCGAGCCAAAGCAAGGCGGGCGCGAGCAGCAGGATGACGAGGAAGCGCCCATGCCATCGGGCCTGTCCGGCGTTGACCTGCGTCGGCGCGCTAGCCATCTTGTCCCGCCGCTCCGGCGCGTGCCGGGAAGCACACGGCGCGCGCGGGATCGAAACTGAACAGCACTTGCTCGTGCGGTTTGAGATCGGAGAATTGGCCGGTCTGCGGCAGGGCGATGCGAAATTCGCGGCGGGTGACCCGCTCGGTGAGCAGCACCGCGGAATTGGCGCCGTCGAACAACAGACTCTGCACCTCGCCCGAGTGCCAGGGCTGGCCCGGGGGCAGCTCCGCCTCGGTGCGCCCGAGACTCGCCACTTCCGGACGCACGAATCCTTCCACGGCAGCGCCGATGCTCATCGCGCCTTGCTTCAGGGCGCGAATGCTCCACCCCTGCGCAGTGGTCAGTTCTACCGATTCGTGGTCGAGGCGCGTGATGCGGCCGACGATGCGGTTGTTCGCGCCGACGAAGCTCGCCACAAACGGCGTCTGCGGACGATAGTACAGGTCCTGCGGCGGGCCGAGCTGCTCGAAGCGGCCCTGGTTCATGACGCCCACGTGATCCGACAGCACCAGCGCTTCGGATTGGTCGTGCGTGATGTATACGAAGGTGGTGCCGAACGCCGCCTGCAGCTGTTTGAGCTCGATTTTCATGTGCTCGCGCAGCTTGAGGTCCAGAGCTCCGAGAGGTTCGTCGAGCAGCAGCAGCGTGGGCTCGAGCACCAGGCTGCGCGCGATGGCGACCCGTTGGCGCTGGCCGCCCGAGAGTTCGTCGACGCGCTTCGCCGCGGCTTGTCCAAGTCCCACGCGTTCCAGCATGGCTTGACTGCGCCGCATCCGCTCGGCGCGAGCGACGCCGCGCCGAGCCAATCCAAATGCCACGTTCTCGCCCACCGTCATCATGGGAAACAAGGCGAGCTGTTGAAACACCATGTTCACCGGACGACGGTTCGGAGCGATGTCGCGCATGCTCCTGCCGCCGATGGCGATGTCGCCGCTGTCGGGAGCGATGAACCCCGCGATCATGCGCAGGAGCGTCGTTTTGCCGCAGCCGGAGGGCCCCAGGATGGAGAAGAAACTTCCGTGCGCCACGCTGAAGGACAGCGAGTCGACCGCGACGTGCCCCGCGAAGCGCTTGACGACGGCGTCGGCAACCAGATCCGCCGTGCTCAATTGGCGGCCTTGATCCGGTCGAGCACCCGTCCCTCGATCTCCTCCAAGCCGGGGGGAATCGCCGGGTACCAGTGGATGCTCTTCAGCGCACTGTCGGGAAACGCCGCCGCGAATTGCGCCTTCAAGCGCGGATCGACATAGGGGTCGGTGCCCACGGCGGCGGAGAAACTGCCGACCGACTTGACGATCTTGGCGGCATTCTCCGGGCGCATCGTAAAATTGATCCAGGCATAGGCAGCTGCCTCGTTGCGGCCTCGTGCCGGCAGCGCGAAGGTGTCCAGCCAGCCTAGAGCGCCGGAGCGCGGCACGATGTATTTGATGTCGGGATTGTCACGGTTGAGGGTCCAGCCGCCGGTGTCCCACATCATGGCCGCCCACACCTCGCCCGAGCGGATGCCGTTCAACAGCTGATCCCTGTTGTCGTAGAAGAACTTTAAGTTCGGTTTGCACGCGATCAGCGTTGCGCCCACTTGATCCATGAGCGCGCTGTAGGCCTTGGGGTCCGTGTAGAGCGCAAACGGGTCCTTGCCGGCGGCGAATGCAAATGCCATCAGGGTCGGGCGCCTGAGGCGAATCGAAGTCTTGCCCTTAAGGTCCGCCCGGCACAGATCGCCATAATCGGCAATGGTTGCGTGCTTGGTGTTGGCGACCAGCCCGTCGGTGCCCCAAAGATAGGGCAAGCCGTACAGCTTGGCGTCGAGAGTGGCGTTGCGCTTCACGATATCGAGCAATGCCGGCTGGAACTGCTCGATCTTGACTTTGCCGAGATCGAACGGCCGGTAGATGCCGAACTCACGCTGCACCGAGGTGATGCGGTCCTGAGACGGCTGAGCGAGATCGAACCCGGCGCCGCCGGTCGCCCGCAGCTTGGAGATCATTTCCTCGTTGTTGGAGAGCGTGACTTCGACGTCGATGCCGGTCTCCTTCTTGAATGCGGCGATGAGTTCGGCGGGCACGTAATCGGCCCAGCTGATGATGCGCAGTTTCTGATTATCGGCTCGCGCCGAACCGCTGCCCCACAACAGCGCGAGTACGGCCAGGGTCGTCAACACATGTCTCATCGATTTGCCTCGCGTGAGGATCCGCCGCCTCGGATCGACGTGGTTCTCAAGCCCGATAATGTACTCGATCCGGCGGCCCC
>DAINPA010000119.1:2535-4061 GCA_036743675.1 Steroidobacteraceae bacterium | reverse complement strand
GCATGATGTATGCGCTCGTCGCTGTCGGCTTCACGTTGTTCTTCGGCGTTCTCGACGTCATCAAGTTTTCGCATGGCGACGTGGTCACCGTCGGCGCCTTCACGGCGCTCGCGGCTTTCGCCGGCCTGCATGCGCTCGGTTTCAATTCTCCATGGCTCGACCTCGTTGTCATGCTCGTGGCCGGGATGCTGGCGATGGCCGCGCTCGGCATGCTGATCGCGCGCTATCTCGTGATGCCGCTGCGCTCGGCGCCGGCGCTGAACACGCTGCTGATCACCTTGATGCTCGGCACGGTATTGCGCGAATCCGTGCGTCTTTTCTATCCGCAAGGCGGCAATCCGAAACCGTTTCCGGCCTTGCTGCCGCGAAACTCGATCGACCTTGGCAGTTTCAACTTGCGCCTCGACAATTTGCTCATGCTCGCGGCCGGCGGGCTGGTGATCGTCGGACTGCAGTTTCTCCTCAATCGCACCAAGCTTGGTCTTGCCATTCGCGCTGTCGCGCAGGACGAGGAGACGGCGCGCACGATGGGCATTAATTTTACCGCCATTGTGCTCATCACTTTCGCGATTGGTTCGGGGCTTGCCGCCTTCGCGGGTGTCATGAACGGGCTCTATTACAACGAGATCAATTTCGGCATCGGTCTTTATCTCGGCGTGATCGGTTTTTCAGCCGCGATCATCGGCGGACTGGGCAGCATCTACGGCGCCATCCTCGGCGGCTTCCTATTCGCCGGCCTGCAGACGATCGGCACGGTTCTTCTGCCCTTCGCCAGCGCCTACAAGGACGTGTTCGCCTTCGCCGTCGTCATCGCCATCATGGCCTGGCGCCCGACCGGGCTAATCCAGGAAAAGATCAGTGAGCGGGTGTGAGCCGATGGCAGAAGGGGCGGCGAAGGGCGAGAACGCACGGGCGCCGTTATGGCCTGGTCTCGCTGCGCTCGCGGCTGCGACTGTCTACCTGGTCGCGCTGCTCGCCGCGGAAAATCAGGCACTCATCATTTCTCTGCTTGCGGCCGGCATTGCCGCCGTGCTTACCGCGGCATGGTTGCGGCTGCTCGACCGCGCGAGCCGCTCCTTCATGGATCACGAGGATGCGCTCGCCGGCTGCGCTGTTCTCGCGGCGCTCGCCGTCGCCGTCTTCTTTCACGAGGATCATTTCGTTCTGCTGCTGGTCATCACGGTCCTGCTCTACACCGTGGCAACGCTCGGCCTGAACATACAGTTTGGTTATGCCGGCGTGCTGAATTTTGCCGGCGCATCCTTCTTCGGCATTGGCGCCTACACATCGGCCGTTCTCAATGCGCACACGGCGATTCCGCACCTTGTCGTTCTCGCGATTGGTGGCGTGCTTGCCGCGCTGATTGGCTCGCTGCTGCTGCTGCCGGTGCTGCGCACGCGCGGACATTATGCCGCCGTCGTCACCATCGCCTTTGCGCTACTGTTCAAGACCTTCCTCGAGGTCAACGACGTTCTCGGCGGGCCGCAGGGCATGCAGGTGCCGGGCATGAAAATCTTCGGCTGGAC
>DAINPA010000119.1:0-2435 GCA_036743675.1 Steroidobacteraceae bacterium | reverse complement strand
TCATCGGCATTGCCGGCGCGCTGTTCGGCATGGTCGGGAGTTTCGTCGCACCGAATAACTACACCTTCGCCGACTCGCTCATTCTCGTCTCGATCCTTCTCCTTGGTGGCATCGGCAATCCCTGGGGGCTCATTGTCGCAACTGTCATCGTCGTCGTCGTTCCCGAAAAGCTACAAACGATCCAGGAATATCGCTTTCTGCTCTATGCACTGCTGGTGATCGCCGTGCTGTTGTTCCGGCCGGAGGGATTGCTGCCCCGCCCCATCCGCCGCTATTTCCCGGGGTGGCGGCCATGACGCAGCTCCTGGAGGCGCGTGGGCTATCCAAGCGGTTTGGCGGCGTCCTCGCGCTCGACGGTCTCGATCTCGACGTCGCACCCAACGAAATCTTAGGTTTTATCGGCCCGAACGGCTCTGGTAAGACGACCTTCTTTAACGTGATCACGGGTATCTACGGCGCCGACGCAGGCAGCGTGACCTTCAACGGTGCAGATATCACGAATGCCGCGCCGCGCGCGATCTACAATATCGGAATGTCCCGCACATTCCAGCGTTCGCGCCTATCGCTGCCTTTGTCGATCTTCGACAACATCATGATCGGCAACCACAAGCGCCTCAATCAGGGGCTTTGGTTCAATCTCGTCAGGCGCGGCGAGTTCAAGCGCGAATTCGAGGCGAGCTATCGCGCCGCGCGCGCGCTGGTCGAGGTCTTCGAGCCCGCACTTGCGAGTCGCATGTTTGAGCCGGTTGCCGGCCTGCCGATGATCGACCGCCGCCGCATCGAGATCTGCCGCGCGCTGATCAGCGAGCCGAAATTGCTGTTGCTCGATGAACCGTCCGCCGGCATGACGCATGACGAAACGGCGGAACTGATGAATGACATTCTCCTTGTGCGCGAGCGCAACAAAAATCTGACGATCATCATCGTCGAGCACGAGATGGGAGTGATTGAGCGCATCACCGATCGCTGCGTCGTGCTCAATTTCGGTCGCAAGATCGCGGAGGGACCATATCGCGAGGTTGCCTCCGACGCGCAGGTGCAGGAAGCCTATCTCGGAGTCGCATGATGTCCGGCACGCTCGAGATCGACGATGTCTACACGGCCTATGACAAGGCCGATGTGTTGCAGGGTGTCTCGCTCGCCGTGAAATCTGGCAGCATCACCTGCCTTCTTGGCTCCAATGGCTCCGGCAAGACGACGCTCGTCCGCTCGATTCTTGGACTAACGCCGCCGCGCGCAGGTCGCATTATCTTCAACGGTATCGACATCACGCGGATTCCGACCCACAAAATCGTTGCGGCGGGGATTGCCTGCATCCCCGAGGGGCGTAAGGTGTTTCCCAAGCTTACCGTCGAGGAGAATTTGCGCGTCGGCGCGTATCAGGAGACCTCGGATACGGTCACGCAGGCGCGCATAGCCGACATTTTCCGTATCTTTCCGCGCCTTGCGGAGCGCCAGACGCAGCTTGCCGGCACCATGTCGGGCGGCGAACAAGCGATGGTTTCGATCGGACGCGGGCTGATGTGCGCGCCGAAGCTTCTGTTGATCGACGAGCCGTCGCTTGGGCTCTCACCTCGGCTGGTGAAGGAGAATTTCAACATCATCCGCCAGATCAACGAGCGCGGCATTACCGTACTTTTGGTCGAGCAAAACGTGCACCAGACGCTCGCCATCTCACATTTTGGTTTTGTACTGTCAAAGGGCCGCGTGGCGACTAGTGGGGCACCTTCGGAACTTGCGGTTCGTAAAGAGGTACGCGATGCTTATTTCGCTTAGATTATGATGCATTCTTCGATCAAACTGGCACAAGAATTAATTCGCTTCAACACCGTCAACCCGCCGGGCACCGAGCGTCCCTGTGCGGAGCGACTGGCGGGGTTGTTGGAGGGTGCAGGTTTTGCCGTCGAGCTAATTCCCTTCGGCGAAGGACGGGCGCAGATTCTTGCGCGTATCGGCGGGAAGCCGGGTGGGCTGCCGCTCGGATTCACGGGCCACCTCGATACTGTACCCCTTGGCGCACAGCCATGGTCCGTAGATCCATTTGCAGCCGATATTGCGGACGGCAAACTTTATGGGCGCGGCGCATCGGACATGAAGAGTGGCGTCGCGGCTTTCGTCATTGCTTGCATTGCGCTTGCCGATCGGTTGGCAAGGACGTCCGGCGTCATGCTGGTCATCACAGCCGGCGAGGAAACGGGCTGCTCCGGTGCCGAGGCGATTGTCCGCACAAACGGCCAGCTTGGGCAAGTGGGTGCCCTCGTCGTGGCAGAACCGACCGGCAATAAGCCGCTAGTTGGCCACAAGGGAGCACTCTGGCTGGAGGCGGAAACCAAAGGGGTGACGGCTCACGGCTCCATGCCGGAGAAAGGGGTCAACGCCGTCTACAAAGCAGCGCGTGCCGTAACGGCGCTGCAGGATTTCGACTTCAATGTGGC
>DAINPA010000118.1:0-4095 GCA_036743675.1 Steroidobacteraceae bacterium | reverse complement strand
AACTTCGGGAGGCAGCGTTGAAAAAAGTAGCCCAGATTATTGCGACGACAACGCTCGTTTTATTTCTCGCACTTGTGCCTGCGGCCGCACAGGATTACCCAGCGCGGACAACGACCATCATCTGTCCCTATGCCCCCGGCGGCGCCACCGACATTCTCGCCCGCATGCTTGCGCGCGGGCTGGAAGAACGTCTGGGCAAAAGCTTCGTGGTCGAAAACCGGCCGGGCGCGGGCACGGTGCTGGCCGCGCACATCGTGGCCAAGGCACAGCCGGATGGTTACACCTTGCTGATGGGCACCAGCACGCCGCTCGCCATCAACGCCACGCTGCACCGGAAGCTGCCCTATGACCCGGCCAAGGATTTCGTGCCATTGGCGCTGATCGCCAATGTGCCATTCGTCCTGGTGGTCACGCCATCGCTACCGGTGAAATCGGTCGCCGATTTGGTCAAATACGCCAAGGACAATCCGGGCAAGTTGTCGTTCGGCACCAGTGGACCGGGTTCGCCGCACCATCTGTTTATGGAATTGTTCAAGACCATGACCGGCACCGAAATGGTGCACGTGCCCTACAAGGGCAGCGTGCCGGCGCTGACTGACGTCATTGCCGGCCGCATCCCGGTCATGTTCGTGGATCTGGCACCGGCGCTGCAGTTCATCAAAAACGGCAATGTCCGTGCCATCGGCGTTTCGTCGATTACGCGGGTCCCACAGCTTCCCGAAGTGCCACCGGTCGCCGATAGTGTGCCCGGCTTCGAAGCGGTGGCGTGGCAGATGCTGGTAGCGCCGAACGGCACGCCGAAGCCGATCGTCGATCGGCTGCATGCCGAGCTCAAGAGCATCGAGGCAATACCGGAATTCAAGGAGCAGGTCGCCAAGCTAGGCACGGTTCCAGTCGACACGCCATCGGTCGCGGAGCTGCAAGCTTACGTGAAATCTGAAATAGTCCGCTGGGGCAAGATTGTCGAGAAATCCGGCGCCGCGATGGACTGACCTTCGACCAATCTCATCATCGCGGATAACGAAAGGAATTGGCTGTGCCAGTCATCGATATTCATACCCACATGCTTACGCTCGAATGGATCGAGCTGCTGCGCGGCAACGGCGGCGGCAAATACAGCGTGAAGAAAACCAAGGCGAACCAGGACGCCATACATCTTTACGACGCGCCGTTCATGACCTTGATGCGCGGCATGTGGGACTACGATCTGCGCATCGAGAATATGGACAAGGCCGGGGTCGATGTCGCGGTGGTGTCGTTGACCTGCCCGAACGTGTTCTGGGGCGGTCGCGATATAAGCATCAAGGCCGCGCGCATGGTCAACGACTCGATGGCCGAGCAGCAGCGGGCGAGGCCCGACCGCATTCGCTGGTTCGCGTCATTGCCTTGGCAATATGCCGATGACGCCAAGGCGGAGCTCGCGCGCGCCACGAAAGAAGGCGCCGTCGGCGTCATGGTGCTCGGGTCAATCGACGGCAAGGATCTGATCGATCCGCAGTTTGCGCCGGTTTGGCAGGAGATCGACCGGCTTGCGCTGCCGGTCCTGGTTCATCCGACCGCGCCGCAAGGCGTGCGCGAGATGCACATGGAGATCTTCAACCTGATTCCGCCGGTCGGCTTCATGTTCGACACGACGCTTTCCTTCGCGCACATGATCTTTTCCGGCTTTATCGACAAATATCCCAAAATGAAACTGATCGCCGCGCATGGCGGCGCTGCGCTGCCCTATCTCGCCGGCCGCTTCGATATCTGCCACGAGAAAATTCCGGCCTGCTCCAGCGTGATCAAGGACAAGCCGAGCAGCTATTTGAAGCGCATCTATTATGACACGGTGGTCTACGAGCAGGCGGCACTCGAATTGTGCGTGAAGGTTGCCGGCACGGCCGACAACGTGCTGTACGGATCGGATTATCCGCACAATATCGGCGACATGGCGGGTTGCCTGGCGCGGGTCAACGCGCTGCCAGGCGATCAAGCCAAGCGCATCGCCGGCAAAAACGCGGAACGGATTTTTAAACTTTAGGCTTGCTGGCAAAGATGAGAGATTACTGCGCAGTGATCTCTATCCCCCTGGTTCAAAAATTCCGTCAGGTCAGCCGTTGTAAACTTAATCAAGAAAATCAGCGGCTTTTTTCTGCGTTGGTTTTTGACGTCGTGCGGGCCATAATGCATGAAGAGCTAACTTGGACTGCTACGCATGCGAGCGACGATCAATTGCGACATGGGCGAAGGCTTCGGCCTCTATCGCCTAGGCGACGATGCGGCGCTGATGCCGCTCATCGACCTGGCAAATGTTGCCTGCGGCTTTCACGGCTCCGACCCGAGCATCATGCGCGCGACCGTGCGGCTAGCGAAGCAACACGACGTCAAAGTCGGTGCCCATCCCTCGCTACCGGATCTACAGGGCTTTGGCCGCCGTGCCATGGCCGTCACGCCGGCGGAGGTGAGTGACCTCGTGACCTACCAGACCGGCGCGCTCGCGGCCTTCCTGCAGGCGGAGAATATGCGGCTCAACCACGTCAAGCCCCACGGCGCGCTCTATGGCATGGCCGCGCGCGACCACGCTATTGCGGCGGCAATCGCCACTGCCGTGCGTCCGTTCGGCGTGCCCATTCTCGGTATGGCTTTCACCGAGCACGAAGCGGCCTACCGTGAACACGGGGTTGAGCTGATCCCAGAGTTCTACGCCGACCTGGGATATGACGGCGCGGGAAATCTGATTTTGAGCCGCGTGCACGAGGCCGTCGATCCGGCAAGGGCGCGAGAGCGAGTGTTGCGAGCGCTACGTGAGGGGATGGTCACCACCACGGATGGGCATGACATTCCGGTCAAAGCCACGACCGTCTGCGTGCATTCCGACACGCCTGACGCCGTCGCGATCGCTGCCGAACTGAGCCGAACCCTAACGTCGACCTGAGCGTCCGGCCCTTACAGGGCGAAACAATGAATTTTTCGGGAAAGAAAAAATCGTTTTCGGCGTGCCGATCCCAGTGCTCACAAGATGTGGGACGGAATGTGGGATCGCCTCAATTTGTTCTAACGGAATACCAATAAAATCAACTAACTGCGACCGACTGTTGGCGGAGAGGGAGTAGGCCGCTTACCGCGCGCCCAGTCGACGACGGTGTCGAACTCGATCTCGACCACGGCACGCAAGAACTTGCGGCCGTGGCCGAACGCCACCGGCTCTGGGGAAGGCCATGACGTTTAATCCGAAGCGCGCTAGGTTGAGCTCGCTGACGATCGCAACGCGTTTCATCAGCTATCGGTCATGCCGCCGCCCCCGATGCTTCTCGCGGCTTCACGTAATGCTGCTCAATACCTTTGATAATGGCGACCAGCGTCTTGAGGGTCGGCGTCGGAATGCCGTGCTTGTCGCCCAGCGCGACGACGGTCCCGTAGATGTAGGCTACCTCGCTCGGACGCCTATTGTCGATGTCACGGCGCATGCTCGACTTGTTGCGATGCGAGCCGTGCGGCGCCACGAGTTCGTGGAACGTTTCTGTCGTCTCTTCCTGAGACATGGGCAGGCCTTCGGCCGCCGCTACCGCGGCCGCCTCATCGATGGCTCGCAAAGCGGTTTCGCGCAACTCGGGATGGCCCGCCACCTCGCCGAGCGTCAGATTGGTCGCCCCGCTCGTCGCGGAGAAGGCAATGTTGGCGAATAGCTTTTTCCATTTGTCCTTCATGATTTGGGGTTTTGCCTCAATCCGCAACTTGTGCTCGTTGAGGACCCGGGCCCAAAATAGAGCGCGCTCCGAGAGGCCGCCGGCGATCTCGCCGAGGCCATGTGGCAGGTCCGTATAGCTTCTCACCACTCCCGGTGCCTCTAGGGACGCGCCTCCCACAGCTAGCCCCGCCAGGACGTTTTCCTTTCCGACGATTCTGCCAATCACACCCTCGTTTCCGAGGCCGTTCTGAAAGCTGACGGCAACGGTTTTCTTGCCTCCACCAAACAAGTGGCGCACGCTGGTAGCAGCATCCTCGTTGGAGAGTGCCTTGCATTGGAAGAAAACGATTCCAGCCTCGCGGACGGAGGAAGCATCGGTCGTCGCTTTGATTGGAATCAGGCGCTCGCCCCCAAAGCCAACGATA
>DAINPA010000117.1:0-4157 GCA_036743675.1 Steroidobacteraceae bacterium | reverse complement strand
CGGAAGCGCTGGGCCGGGACGACGTGGAAGACGCGCCGATCGTGCGTTTCGTCAACAAGATTCTGCTCGACGCCATCAAGAAGGGCGCCTCGGATATCCATTTCGAGCCTTACGAGAAGATATTCCGCATTCGCACCCGCATCGACGGCGTCCTCAAAGAGGTGGCCCTGCCTCCCGTCCAATTAGCGGTAAAGATCGTCGCACGCCTCAAGGTCATGTCGCGGCTCGACATTGCCGAGCGCCGCGTTCCGCAGGACGGCCGCATCAAGATGCGGCTTTCCAAGAATCGCGCCATCGACTTTCGGGTGAGCACCTGCCCGACCCTGTTCGGCGAAAAGGTAGTCACGCGTATTCTCGATCCCTCGAGCGCGATGATGGGCATCGACGCTTTGGGATACGAGCCCTCGCAGCGCGAAATTTATCTTCGGTATCTTGCGAAGCCGCAGGGGATGATTTTGGTAACCGGACCCACCGGCAGCGGCAAGACCGTGTCGCTATACACGGGTCTCAATATCCTCAACACCGAGGATTGCAATATTTCGACCGCGGAGGATCCGGCGGAAATCAACTTGCCTGGCGTCAATCAAGTGAACGTGAACAACAAGGTGGGACTCACGTTTGCATCGGCTCTGCGGGCGTTTCTGCGCCAAGATCCCGATGTCATCATGGTCGGCGAAATCCGCGACCTGGAAACCGCCGAGATCGCCATCAAGGCCGCCCAAACAGGACACTTGGTGCTATCCACGCTGCACACCAACGATGCGCCGCAGACGCTCACCCGTTTGGTGGACATGGGCGTCAAACCCTACGCCATCGCGACCTCGGTGAGTTTGATCATCGCGCAGCGTTTGGCGCGCAAGCTCTGCAGCAATTGCAAACAGCCCATCGATATACCGGCCGAGGCGCTGCGCAAGGAAGGCTTCGAGGAGACAGATATCGCGAGCGGCTTTCGAGTCTACAAGGCCGTCGGTTGCAGCCAATGCACCGACGGCTACAAGGGCCGTTTGGGGATCTACCAGGTCATGCCGGTCACCGACACGATCGGGCGGATCATCATGGAGGGCGGCGGCGCTCTCAACATCGGCGACCAAGCGGCCAAGGACGGCATTTGGAATCTGCGCCGGTCGGGTCTGCAAAAGGTGAAAGACGGCTTGACCAGCTTGGAAGAAGTGAACAACGTCACGATCGAGTAGACAGCTACCGCAAGGATCGATGTATGGCGATATCGGCAACCGCAACCAAGAAAGAAACCCAATTCTTATGGGAAGGCAAGGACAAGCGCGGCAACAAGGTGCGCGGCAAATCGCTGGCCGCTAACGAGGCGACGCTGCGCGCCGACCTGCGGCGCCAAGGCGTGGCCGCCACGCGCGTCAAGACGCCAAGCCGGGCGTTCCGCTCGGGCGGCAAGGTTTCGAACGAGGATATCGCGGTATTCAGCCGGCAGCTCGCGACCATGATGTCGGCCGGCATTCCCATGGTTCAGGCGTTCGAAATCATCGGCAACGGCCATGAAAAGCCCGCGATGCAAAAACTGGTTCTGGACGTCAAGGCGAACATCGAGGGCGGCAGCACGCTGCATGAGTCGCTCGCGAAGTTTCCGCTCTACTTCGATGCCCTGTTCGTCAACCTGGTCGAGGCCGGCGAGCAGGCGGGTGCTCTGGAAAGCGTGCTCGACAAGATCGCGACCTACAAGGAAAAGACCGAGGTTCTCAAGAAAAAAATCAAGAAGGCGCTCTTCTATCCGATCGCCGTGCTTTGCGTCGCGGTCATTGTATCCATCATTTTGCTCATCTTCGTGATTCCCCAATTTGAAGAACTGTTCAAGGGTTTCGGCGCCGACTTGCCCGCCTTCACTCAAATGGTCGTGAATCTATCGCGCTTCGTGCAGCATCAGGGCTGGTGGGTAGCCTTTCTCATCGGCGGAGGGTTCTATGCATTCTTTTATTTCCTGAAGCGCTCCAGGAAAATGCAGCTCGCGTTCGATCGGATATTGCTGAAATTCCCCATCATCGGGCCGATTCTCGTCAAGGCAGCGATCGCGCGCTTTGCCCGCACCCTCTCCACCATGTTCGCCTCCGGCGTGCCGCTGGTCGAGGCCATGCAATCGGTGGCGGGAGCCACCGG
Organism: Steroidobacteraceae bacterium; assembly: GCA_036743675.1. GTDB lineage: Bacteria > Pseudomonadota > Gammaproteobacteria > Steroidobacterales > Steroidobacteraceae > Bog-1198. The sequence goes on along the minus strand of DAINPA010000117.1, from coordinate 2,033 downwards.
CAACATCGTCTACGAAGAAGCGGTCCTTCGCATGAAGGACGAAGTGGCGACGGGCCAGCGGCTGCAGCGCGCCATGGAAAATACCGGTCTCTTCCCCAACATGGTGATTCAAATGATCGCGGTCGGCGAAGAATCCGGGTCGCTCGACACCATGTCGGCCAAAGTAGCCGAGTTCTACGAGCAAGAAGTCGACAATGCCGTCGACAGCATGTCGAGCCTGCTCGAACCCTTGATCATGGCCATTCTCGGAGTGCTGGTCGGCGGCATGGTGATCGCGATGTACCTTCCGATCTTCAAGCTCGGTCAAGTCGTCGGATAGCGCGTTGCCGGTGCGGCGCGTTGCCGGCTTGGCGCATACTGATCCGTCCTCACTCTGATCGGTTTGGCCCATGCTGAATGACCTTGCCGTGCTCTATACCGCGAGCCCGCTGCTGTTTGCGGGCTCAGTGTTCGTGCTCGGTCTGGTCGTCGGCAGCTTTCTGAACGTCGTCATCTATCGGCTGCCGGTCATGCTCGATCGCGAGTGGCGCGCCCAGGCACTCGAGCTATTGCCGTCGGCCGACAGCGCCGCGACCACGATCCCGTCCCTATCAGCTGAGCGCTTCGGCTTGAGCACACCCCGCTCCGCATGCCCCGCTTGCAAGGCGCCGATCAGGGCGTGGCAAAACATTCCGGTGATCAGCTGGGTGATCCTGCGTGGGCGCTGCGCCGCTTGCCGGACGAAGATCTCGCTGCGATATCCCGTGGTAGAGCTCATCACCGGAATCCTCTCGGCTTGGGTCGCATGGCACTTCGGTTTCGGCACCGCCGCGGCCTGCGCGCTGCCGCTCACCTGGGCGTTGATCGCGCTCACCGGCATCGACATCGACCACCAGCTGCTGCCCGACCGCATTACCCTGCCGCTGCTTTGGGCCGGCCTGCTGGCCGCCGCCGTGCTCGGGCCCCTCGCCGGCGACACCCTCACCGGCGCCCATGGAAGCGGCATCGCTCTGCCCGTGTCGGCGCGAGATGCCATCATCGGGGCCTCGGCGGGATATTCGAGCCTGTGGCTGGTCTATCACGCATTTCGACTGGCCACCGGAAAGGAGGGCATGGGCTATGGGGATTTCAAGCTGTTCGGCGCCTTGGGCGCGTGGCTGGGTTGGAAGCTCTTGCCGCTGGTGATTCTGCTGTCGGCCGCCACGGGGGCCGTCCTTGGGATCTTGATGATCGTCCTCAGGGGCCGTGATCGAGCCGCTCCCATGCCCTTCGGGCCTTATCTGGCTGCGGCCGGCTGGCTCGCCATGATGTACGGGGATGCGCTGATGACCGGTTATTTGCGCGTATCGGGCCTTCAGCACTAGATCATGGCGCGGCGCCTGCGCATCGGGCTCACCGGCGGAATCGCGAGCGGCAAGAGCACGGTCGCCGCCCGATTCAGCGAGCTGGGAATCCCGGTGATCGATGCGGACGAGTCCTCGCGCTTGGTGGTCGCGCCGGGGCAGCCCGGGCACAAGGCAGTGGTCGCGAGATTCGGTGAGAGCCTGTTGACTGCGGACGGCGAACTCGATCGTCGCGCCCTGCGACAGCTGATATTCGCCGATCCTCGCAAGCGCCGGGACTTGGAAGTCATCCTCCATCCGCTGATCCGAGCCGACATGGAGCGGCGGGCCGCGGAGGCCGTCGGACCCTACTTGATCCTGGCGATTCCCCTGCTCGTGGAAGGCGGCGCGCGCGGCCAAGTGGATCGGATCTTGGTCGTCGATGCGGACGAAGATCTGCAGCTGCGGCGGCTGATGACCCGCGACGCGGAGAGCGCCGAACAAGCCCGAGCGATTCTCGCGGCCCAGGCGAATCGCGTGGTTCGCCTCCAGGCCGCGGACGATGTACTGGTGAATTCGGGGACCGTTCCGGAATTGCGACAGGCGGTCGATCGCCTGCACCAGCACTATCTGCGGCTCGCCGACGCGATGCCGCCCTAAAGTGGCTGCGCTCGGGCGTGATTTAACCTAAATCCAAGGTTTACCCTGGCCCTCGTGTTGGCTCACAATAGG
>DAINPA010000116.1:0-4240 GCA_036743675.1 Steroidobacteraceae bacterium | reverse complement strand
AGCTCCATGGCAGCCTGGAATTTCCGCGGACGCGAGAGCAGCGTCCACCAGAACAAGCCCCAGTAGGCACGCCTGCCTTTGTGCCACACTCCCAGCAACCAGAGCGACTTCAGGAACGCTCGAAAGTCCGAAAACGACATGCGCATTGTCGGGCCCCGTCTCTCCAACGTTCGCAGGAATGCGCGGATGCGCCGGTAATAGTGACGCGGCGCATAGAGCTTGCGCATCAGCTCCTTGTACCCGGAGATGATGAATTCTCGGTCCAGGCGCGTCACGAAATTGATTGCCGCGTCGGTGTTGTTGCCGCGAGTTTCGGCGAGAAGGCGCCCCTCCTTCGCGAGCCGTTTATACAGCATTGTCTGCGGCAGGGCGGTGAGCATGCCCACCATTGCGGTGACCACTCCGGTCCGCTGGATGAATTCGAATTGCCGCGCGAAGATATCAGACGGGTCTGAGTCGAAGCCGACGATGAATCCGCCCATCACTTCCAGTCCGTTCCGCTGCAGCGTTTGCACGGCATCCGCCAGATCGCGTTTGCTGTTTTGCGTTTTGCCGCATTCGAGCAGGCCGCTGTCGGAGGGCGTCTCGATGCCAAGAAACACCTTCTTGAATCCGGCTGCGACCATTAATTCGCACAATTTCTTATGATCAGCGAGATTGACAGAAGCTTCGGTTAGAAAGCCCATTGTTGACGCGGCGTGACCGCGCCACTTGATTAACGCGCCAAGCATTTCCCGGGCGCGCTTGCGGTTGCCGATGAAATTGTCGTCGACGACGAAGACCATGTCCTTCCAGCCGGCGACACGCAGCGCCTCGAGTTCGCGCACAACCTGCGCCGGGTCCTTAGTTCGGGGCACATGTCCGTTCATGATTACGATATCGCAGAACTCGCAGGTGAACGGGCAGCCACGGGAAAACTGTACCGGCATCGTGACGTAGTTGCTCATCCGGATGAGATCCCAGCGCGGCACGGGCGTTTTGCGCACGTCGGGCCAGCCTATGGCGCGGTAGACGGGTTGCACTGCACCGCGTTCCATATCCGCCACAAGTTGCCCGACGACGTCCTCGGCCTCGCCAAGCACGAAATGAGAAATCTCGGGAAAATTCTGATGTCCGGTCGTGAACAGCGGGCCGCCCGCAATGACCGCCTTGCCAAGTCTGGCGCAACGCGCCGCAACTTCGTGCGCGGATTCTTTGTGCACGATCATCCCGCTCAGAAAGATGTAATCGACCTCGCTTAGATCGTCGTCGTACAAATCCGAGACGTTCAGATCGACAAGCTTCAGATTCCACGCGGACGGCAGCATCGCGGCGACGGTCAGCAGTCCAAGGGGCGGAAAAGCGGCCTTCTTGGATACGAACTTCAGTACGTGCTTGAAGCTCCAGAATGTGTCAGGACTACGCGGATATACAAGAAGCACTTTCATTGCCGATCTCCTCAATGAAGTCGTCCGGTGTCGTTCGACCGATCCATGTGGCGGCGAGACCAACAGGGAAATTACCGTCGTCTTTGTTTGTGGCGCGCGGTGTTCAGACCCAGGACATGCCTTCCCGCCCGTGCACGAATCCGTTTATAAACGGTACATACCCGGCCACGGGCCGCAGCGCCTGCAGTGCGTCTGATGCATTCTGCTTGCCATCGAGGACGTCGCGGTAGATTTCCGCCACTCGCACCATGTCAATGTCGTGCGGCGAGAGGCGGAAGTAGGTGACGCCGGCATCGCGCAGCGACGCGAGCTCCGCAAACAGGACGCCGTACCCGTGGGACAGCGTCTGGGTGCCGTTGATCGTCAGAACGTCCATGCCGTCGACGGTCGTCGCTGTCAGGCCGTCGGCGTCGAGACTGCAGACGAGCTGGCAGTGATCCTTGGTGAGGTTGTGCGAGCGTGCATGGTAACAGCGCATGGCAACCGACAGCGGTTGGCGCCCGAACGCGTGCACCTCGATCGAAGTCGAGCTGGCCGTTGCGGCGATGGCGCGGATCGACGTCGCCGGAAGCTCGACCGGTAGTGCGATGCGGATGGCACCGCGGGACACGAGGAAGTCGCGCGCCCCTTCGTTCACGACATTGATGTAGGGGCCCACGACGTGGGGTGCCCGTTCAAGTATCTGAACGCAGGCGACGTCGTTGGCTTCGAGCAGCCAGCCGCTCGCCGCGCGCTCGTGAATCGCCGCCACTTCCCGCTTCGAGGTGACGAGAGCCAGCGTCGAGAAAACCACGGTCTTGCCCGCGGACCTGAGCCTTTCCGCCACCTCGTCGAGATACGGCTCGAAGAATGGCTCGCGTTTCGAACATACGACTTCGCCGAGATACACCGTGTCGATCGGTGCTTCGTCCGCGATGCGCAGGTAGAAGTCACGTCGCTTGTGCGCCGGCCAATGGAACAGCAGCGGTCCCAGGGTCAGGTGCGCGGGCGCGCGGCTGCTCATCGCCACCCCTTACGGTAGGCGCCGAGGGTTTCGCGGCCACCCTCGGCGTCGAGTTGCAGCTCCTCGAGAGGTTCCGTTGCGGTCTCGCCCCGGGCAAGGGCATCGAGCGCCCGCCGGAATGTGCCGACCACCTGGGTGACGTACGCGCGGCTGCGCTGTCGTCCCTCGATCTTGAGCGCCGTGACACCCGCTTCCTTCAGTTCCGGCAGAATGCGGATGGCGTTCAATCCGACCGGCTCCTCGAACAGGTACGAAGCGCGTCCATGGGTAACGTATCGGCCCTTGCAGGGAGTCGGATATGCGGCAGCTTCGCCCGGGGCGACCGTATTGAGCGTGACCTGTCCGAGTTTAGACAGCACCCGACCGCCCTGGTTCAGGTATGCGACGTGGCTCGCCGGCGCGCAGGCGCCTTCGCTCGTGGGCGATACGCCGGTGAAATACGATGACAGGAAGCATCGCCCCTCTGACATCGGGCCGACGCTGCCGAAGGCAAACACCTCGGTCTCGATTGCGGTTTCGGAGATCAGCGCTTTGACGTCCGCGACCGACAGCACCCTGGGAAGCACCACGCGCTTGACGTCGAAGCGGTCACGATAGAACGCGATCGAGGGTGCATTGGCGGCCGATGCCTGTACCGACAGGTGGCGTCGCAGCTCGGGGTGGCGCCGTGCAGCGTAATCGAGTAACCCGATGTCAGCGAGGATGACGGCGTCCGCCTGCGCCGCCGCCGCCTGGTCCACCGCACGGTGCCACACCCCGGCATTGCCCGCCAGAGGAAACGTGTTGATGGCGACCAGCACCTTGCATCCTCGCTCGTGTGCATAGCTGACGCCTTCCGTGAGCTCTTCGAATTCAAAGTTGAGGCCCGGGTAATTGCGGGCGTTGGTGCGATCCCGGAACCCGCAATAGACGGCATCGGCACCGGCATCAACCGCGGCGCGCAACGCCGCCGGCGTGCCTGCCGGGCATACCAGCTCGAGATAGCCGGCGCTCACGAGACCTTCTCTTCGCGCCGTTTCTGGCGTGCTTCTAGGCGCCCGAGCCGAGCCGTCAGTGTTGCGATCTCGCTCCGGCAGCGCTCCAGTTCTGCGCCGACATCCGGTCCGGGCTCCGAGACCGACGGGTGCAGCGTGCGATGCATCGCGGCCAGGCGTGCGCCGAGACCATCGAGGAGGCGATCGAGTACCCGCGCTGCGGCCCGCGATGGGCGGCCCAAGGGCCCGAAGGCGGCCGCGATCTCATCGCCGAGCTTGAGTTCGTCGCGATCCAGCACGTTGCGCAGCCCGACGATCACGGCGGTGTTTCCCGAGACGAGGAGATCGCGCCGGAAGAACAGCGTGTCGCTGTCAATCCGCCCCTCGAGCAGGTCCACCAGGGTCGCGACGCTGGCCGCGACCGATGCATCCGCGCCACTGGCTTGCCGCTCGATGATTCTGAGCGCGATCGGCTCGCGCCCCACGGTCAGCTCAAAGCCGTAGGGCAGGTCGGTCGGCAGGATATGGATCGTCGCGGACTCGAGGCGTGCCAGGTTCGGCAGCAGCCTCGGATGCTTGCGCCGTAAGCTCCGCATAACCATGGCTGCCACACCAGCAACGATCGGCCGAGGTAGAAGCGTTGCACCACCACGCAGCAAGGCAAGAGGCGTGGGCCGGCTCGGCGGCGGGCCCGACCTATCGATTACTGTGGCTGCCAACTGCCTGTCCCTCCGAGCACCAAATCAAGCGGGCTGCGCCGACGCGACCGTGAAGCAGTGGGGGGGAACACTCTCTTCCATCGAGCGGCGCAGCCTCGCATCCGCCGGAGTATGAAT
>DAINPA010000115.1:0-4378 GCA_036743675.1 Steroidobacteraceae bacterium | reverse complement strand
AGGAGCTCGGCAATCTGACCTCGCTGAAGGTGGCGCCGGTCTATCCCGAAGGCTTTGATCCCAAGGTGGTCAAGGTCTGGTTCCCGAAGTTCGACGAGTACGTGAAGCTGCACGGGCCGTGGGTTGCCGAATGGGACAAGACCTTCGGCTACCGCCAGTGATCGTCGCGCCCATGAAGCTATTGAAATCATGACGGCGACGCTCGACGTCAGCGACCTGCGCAAGCAGTTCTCGATCGGCCGGCCGGCCATCGACGGCGTAAGCTTTGCCGTGCCGGCCGGCGAGATCGTGGTCCTGCTGGGCCCCTCGGGCTGCGGCAAGACCACGACCTTGCGCTGCGTCGCCGGGCTCGAGCATCCGACATCAGGGGAAATCAGCATTGCCGGGCGCGTGGTATCGTCGCCCGCGCGCGGCATTCTGGTGCCGCCGCGGCTGCGCGACCTCGGCATGGTGTTTCAGTCCTACGCGGTGTGGCCGCACATGACCGTGCGGCAGAACGTGATCTATCCGCTCAAGCACCGCAAGATCGCGCGCGCCGACGCCGGCCGCAAGGTTGACGAGGTGCTGCAACTGGTCGGCCTGTCGGAATATGCCGACCGGCCGGTGGTGGCGCTGTCAGGCGGTCAGATGCAGCGCGTCGCGCTGGCGCGCAGCATCGTCTACCGGCCGCAGCTGTTGTTGCTCGACGAACCCTTGTCCAACCTCGATGCCAAATTGCGGTTGCGGCTGCGCGACGATCTCCGCGTCATCCTCAAGCAGACCGGCATGACCGCGCTTTACGTCACCCACGACCAGGCCGAGGCGGTCGTGCTCGGCGACCGCATCGGCGTGATGCGCGACGGCAAGCTGTTGCAGATAGGCACGCCGGACCAGATCTATAACCGGCCGGCCGATCTGTTCGTCGCGAATTTCACCGGCGCAACCAACGAGCTCACCGGCACCCTGGTCGGGCGCAGCGGCGAGTTTGGCGTGGTCGACTTCGGCGACGGGCGGCGCGGGGAGGCGGCACTGCTGCACGCGCTCAATCTGGGTGAAAAGGTTCGTATCGCGCTGCGACCGGAAAATATCGGCATTGGCAAGCAAGACGGCGCCAACCTGTTTCCGGCTCGGGTGGTCGATCGCCGCTATCAGGGCACCCAGACGGTCTACGACATCGATTTGTTCGGGCGGCGACTGGAGGTGCTCGAGCTCGGCACGGCAGCCCGCCATCAGGTCGGAGTCGAGACGTCGGTTTCCCTGCCAAGGGAAGGTTGCTGGGCGTATCGTGATACGGGTCCATCGTCCTACGATTAGCCGCAACACCGGGCTCAGGGGATCATCATGCGTATCGTCGTTCTAAGGGGTGACGGCATTGGGCCGGAGATATCGGCCGCGACGTTACACGTCCTGCGGGTCGCGTCCGAACGCTTCGAGCTGAACGTTCAGCTGGAAGAACATGAGGTCGGTCACGCGAGCCTGCAGCAGTTCGGCGCGACCGTGCGGCCCGGGCTCCTGGAAATCGTGCGATCAGCGGACGGACTGATACTCGGGCCGACGGCTACCGCTGATTTCAAGGACGAGCACAGCGGCGAGGTTAATCCTTCGAAATTCTTTCGAAAAAATCTGGACCTCTTTGCCAACCTGCGGCCGGCTCGAACCTTTCCCGGTTTGCGCAACCGGTTTGGTACGTTTGACCTTGTCGTGGTGCGGGAGAATACCGAAGGTTTCTACGCCGACCGCAACATGAAACAGGGCAACAGCGAACTGCTGGTCACGCCGGATGTCGTGGTCTCGCTCCGCCGCATCACGCGACACTGCTGCGAAAGAATTGCACAGGCCGCCTGCAAGCTTGCCATGAACAGGCGCAAGCATCTCACCATCGTTCACAATGCCAATGTCCTGAAGATCGGAGACGGCATGTTCCTCGACATCTGCCGGGAGACGGCGCGCGCCTATCCGGAGCTTGCCGTCGATGACGTCTTGGTCGACGCCATGATGGCGCACGTCGTGCGTCAGCCGGACCGGTTCGACGTCATCGTTGCGACGAATATGTTCGGCGACATTCTCTCGGACTTGACCGCCGAGCTGTCAGGCAGCCTGGGCCTCGGAGGCTCGCTCAATGTCGGTACTGACTATGCCATGGCACAGGCCGCTCACGGGTCCGCGCCCGATATTGCCGGGCGTGACGTCGCCAATCCGATCTCATTGATTCTTTCAGCGGCATTGCTGCTGGCCTGGCATGGCGAGCGTTCGGGCGCGGCGCGATACGAGTCCGCGGCGCGCGCCATCGAAAACGCGGTTGCAGCCGCGATGAAGGGCGGCCGCGCGACCAAGGATGTCGGCGGCAATCTTGGAACGGCTGCGACCGGCCAAGCCATCGCGGAAATTCTGCGATCGGATATGCCAACCGCGTCTGCGGCGGCCCGTTAGCTTGGACCATTCGGTGCGCTAATCTGGATCGGCTAAGTCCGTCAGTCCGCGCGCCGAATGCAGCCTAGGGCAGGCCTCAAGCCGGCGATGCGCGTGCGGTTGCGATCGCGCTGAGTTTGTCCGGGTTTGAGACTGCGAAGACCGAATGAATCCGCTCGCCGTCCGTTTCAATGACGATGGCGACGACGGGGCGCCCGCCCGCATTCAGTACCAGCCCCGGCGCGCCGTTGAGTTCGATCACCTCCGCGCTCGCATCGCTCGGCAGCGTCCGGTTCACCGCGATGACGAAGTGCGCAACCGCGACGTTGCCCACCACGGGCTTTTTCATGGCAAGCGCCTTACCCCCGCCGTCGCCATGCAGCACGACATTCTCGTCGAGAAGCGAAATGAGCCTTGCGGTGTCACCGTCTCGCGCTGCGTCGGCAAAACTTTGCAACAATGCACGATGGCGCTCACGGTCGACGGCAAAGCGCGGTCGCTCCTCAATCATGTGCGCGCGCGCCCGGCTGAAAATCTTGCGACAGGCGACGGCGTCTCGCCGAACCACCGGGCCGATCTCTTCGAAGGTGAGATCGAATGCGTTGTGCAACACGAACACGACGCGTTCCACTGGCGAGAGACGCTCGAGCACGACCAGCAGTGCGAACGATACGTCTTCGGCGCGAACGCCGGATTCGCCCTCCGTCAGGAGGGGTTCCGGCAGCCACTCGCCCACATAGGTTTCGCGGCGCGCCTGCCGATCGCGCAGGCGATTGAGGCTGAGCCGCGCAGTGATCGTCGCGAGATAGGCCTTGAGCGAGCGCACCGCATCTTTCGATCTGGCATCGTGCAGACGCACGAAGGCGTCCTGCACGATCTCCTCGGCGTCAGCCCGGTTGCCGGTGATCCGGTAGGCCAGTGCAAACATGGCCGGGCGCAGCTCGGCGAAGGCTGGATCGAGAGTCATGCTGTCTGAACCTTTTGCGCCGTCCGGATCCGTTGGATCGCCTCGTTTGCCTGGTGCCATGACACTCGCCGCCGACCGGGCCAGAAGAAGAAGCCCGGCATTCTACGCTCGAGTTTGAGCGCATAGGTGATGAACCAAACGAAAAAGTTGCGAACCAGGCGCGCCGTTCGGCCGGTGAAGATAAACCCGGCTTGTTTGTCGTCAGGATAGCTGGGAAATCCGACGCCGCCGCGACCGATTGCGATGCCCTGGCCGAAGGTAGAAAAGCTGAACGGCTCGAGTTGCCGCTTCGCTCGCCGTGCCAGAATCACGTCCGCGGCGTAGGCACCCGATGCTATCGCGACGAACGCAGACAATCGGTAAGGTGCTCCGGTCGGCGCGATTGGATGGGCGGCATCTCGGACCGCGATGATATGCGCGTGAGAAATCGACCGCAGGTTGGGATCCACCCAAATCCGGCCCTGCAGGTCGGTTGCGAGGCCGCCGCCGCTGGCGACCGGCGCCGAGCGCAATCCGCCCGACCACACGCAGATATCAAACGGAACACTGCTACCCTTGTCGGTCACGACCTCGGCCAAGTGCACCTCGGCGACCGTCTCCCTGTCGATCATTCTGACGCCCAACCGTGCAAGCTCCGTGCGCACCGCACTTTCCACGCGTGCTCCCTTGAAATCACCGCACCGTGAGCTGCAGATCATGGTCATCTCCGTGCTCGGCCACGCGGTCTTGATTTCGCCCGCGACCTCGACCGCGGTTTCGGCGCCGCCTACCGTAATGATGCGCAGCGGTCGATCGGCGTTGTCCTGCAATCGGGTCCGGAGCGCCGACGGAGAACGCGGACCCTCCGCAGCCTCTAGTCGATAGGCGTGCTCGGCGGCGCCCGGCACGCCGTCCACGTCGACGCGCGAACCCAGCGCGTAGATGGCCTCATCGAACGCGATCTCCTGCTCTTGCGCGTTGGATACGATCCGAATGCGCCGTTGATCGGCATCCAGCGAAATAACTCTGGCGCAAAAGAATTCG
>DAINPA010000114.1:0-4384 GCA_036743675.1 Steroidobacteraceae bacterium | reverse complement strand
CTAAGGGCACTCAGCACCGCTGTCGATCCAGGCCCGGATCAATTCACCCAGTCGTTCCTGAGTGCCCGGTACTGGGTCCCGTCCCGGGCCCGGATTCCAGCCCCAAGCGACTAAGTCGTCTTTCGCTAGGTGCTCATACAACAATTCAAGATTGCGCCCACCATTGCGCTGCGGATCTTTGATCTGCCGGCAAATCTCGCCCATTGACTTTCCTTCCCAGGCCATCTCGATTGGCGCCAAACCCCAGCGATCATTCCCGGGAATGCTTTGGACATTTTCGTCGGTCAGCAGCGTATGGCACCCGCCGCACGTGTTGCCCCCGTCGGCCCCGCGTGTGACGGGCGGCGAATGCGGATGCATGTCATTCCCTTGAGTGGGCCGATCGCTTGCCGGATGGCAGTTCATGCATCGCGGATTCATGATCACCTTCGCGGCCTCGCTGAAAAGAGCGCGCGAGCGCGTTGGCGTGTCAGGGATGCTGGAGAAGCTGGAAGGCGCACGTAGTTCGGCACGGTTCTGGGCCCTTGTAGAAGGGCCCACGAGCAAAATCAGGGATGCGCAACTCAATGAGACGAACGAAGTCAGAAACGGGCGTCTGGCGGTGGACGACGTGATGATCATTACGCTCTCCAGCTGTGACGGCGGCACTTGTTAACGCCGAAAACGTCAAAGAGGTCCCCACCGGTAGTCGCGAGCAAGCGTCTACATCTGCGTCTCACTTGTGCCGAGGTTGGAATAGAAAGCTGATCGACAAGACAGTGTCGAACAATTCGGGTCAAACCGAGCACGCGAATGGCGCGCAACCGCGGGGATTTCGAGGGCCCCTCCGCAAATAACGGTGGAGACTAGACTGGCTGGCTGAGGATGCAGTCTCACGCGAACCCGTCTCCACCCAAATTCCCTGCTAACAGGGAAATTTGCAGATTCCTGAACCTCCCGCGCGATTTTCGAGACCTACGACGGCGATGACCCACTGGGCTACGTGGTCAGCCTCAATCTCAAGCGGCGCCATCTGGATACGAGCCAGCGCGCGATGGTGGCGGCCAAGCTGGCGACGCTCAAGCAGGGGCAAAAGGCAAATACCGCAATTGCGGTATCTCAGGAGGCCGCTGCCAAGTCGCTCAACGTCAGCGTGGACAGCGTCCAGCGCGCCCGCTTCATTGTGGCGTCAGCACAATGCTGATCGGATGATTGCAAAGGGCGAAGCACCCCGACTTGCGATGGCCCGCGAAGGCGCGGGCACCTCAGGATGACGGTCACTGATTGGGACGCCTTCCCAGCGCGTCGCAGCGACGATAATATCCGCCAACCAAGTTCGCGTCAGACGGCTATGCCCGATTGGGCGCCGCGCAAGACAATCAAGGGAGAACTCCATGAAACGAAAAGATCCGGCACGAAACGATCCGCGCCCCGAGGTGAGCCGGCGCAAATTCTTGGCCGGCGTCGCGGTGGTGGGTGCGGCAACCGCGGTGACGCCGCCGGCTGCGCAGGGGGCGACGACGTCGTCCAATGCGGCGCCCGCACCGCGGCCGTCCGCGCTGCCGCCATCGATGCAGGTCGCGGCGGCGGAGACCGGAACGCCGAAGGACTTGCCGCGGATCGGCGGCGTGGCGGGCTCGGACTTCATGGTCGACGTCATCAAGACGCTCGACATCAAATATCTGCCGTCGAACCCGGCTTCCAGTGTCCGCGCCATCCACGAGTCGCTGATCGATTACGGCGGCAACAAGATGCCGGAATTCCTCACCTGCACCCATGAGGAATCCGCGGTCGGCATGGCGCACGGCTATTTCAAGATCGCCGGCAAGCCGCTGATGACGCTCTGCCACGGCACTGTCGGCCTGCAGCATGCGACCATGGGCATCTACAACGCCTGGTGCGACCGGGTGCCGATCATCGTGGTCGGCGGCAACGATCTCGACGCCGCCCACCGGCCGACGGGGGTGCCGACCTTCCACTCGGCGCAGGACGGCAACGCGCTGGTGCGCGACTTCACCAAGTGGGACGACACGCCGGTCTCGCTACAGCACTACGCGCAGTCGTTCGTGCGCGCCTACAAGATCGCGATGACCCCGCCCTACGGACCGGTCGCGATCTCGCTCGACGCCGGGCTGCAGCAGGAGCCGATCCGCGAGAACGGCGAGAAGCTCTACATCCCGCGCTACGTGGCCAGCGCGCCGCCGCAGGGCGATTCCGGCGCGGTCCGCGAGGCCGCGCGACTGCTGGCCAATGCCGAGCGCCCCGTGATCGTGGTCGACCGCGCGGCGCGCACCGAGAATGGCATCAGGCTGCTGGTCCAGCTCGCCGAGCTCTTGCAGGCTCCGGTGGTCGACCAGGGCGGCCGGATGAATTTCCCGAAGACCCACTATCTCAGCCGTCCGCCCACGGTGATCAACAATGCCGATGTCATCATCGGCCTGGAGCTCTCCGACTACTGGGGCACGGTGAACTCTTATATCGACAATGGCGACCACGGCATCGGTCACAACCAGTCCAAGATCAAGCCCGACACCAAGCTGATCAGCATCAGCTCGGTCGATCTCATCACCAAGTCGAACTACCAGGACTTCCAGCGCTTCCAGACCATCGACGTGTCGATGCCCGGCGACGCGGAGGCGACGCTGCCGGCGCTGATCGAAGCCGTGAAATCCGCGATCCCGAATGAGCGCAAGGCGGCGATCGAGAAGCGCGACGAGGCTGCCAAAAAGGCCTATGCCGAAGGCAAGGAGCGCGGCAAGCAGGCCGCGGCGCTGGCCTGGGATGCGAGCCCGATCAGCACGGCTCGCCTCACCATGGAGATCTGGGCGCAGATCAAGGACCTCGATTGGTCGCTGGTGTCGTCCTCCGGCAATGTCAGCAACTGGCCGAACCGGCTCTGGCCGATGGAGAAGCACTACCACTGGCTCGGATCGTCGGGCGGTTACGGCGTGGGCTACGGCGCGCCGGCGTCGGTCGGCGCCGCGCTCGCCAACCGCGATCTCGGCCGGTTCTCCGTGAGCATCCAGTCCGACGGCGATCTGATGTACGCGCCGGGCGTGTTGTGGACCGCGGCGCGGCATAAAATTCCGCTGCTCGCCGTGATGCACAACAACCGCGGCTACCATCAGGAGGTCATGCACGTCCAGCGCCTGGCCAACTTCCACAACCGCGTCGCGAGCCTGGGCAATGATATGGGCCCGACCGGCACCAGCATCGAGAACCCGGACATCGAGTATCACAAGCTGGCGGAATCCATGGGCTGGTGGGCGAAGGGTCCGATCAAGGACCCGGCCCAGCTCGGGGCCGCGATCAAGGAAGCGGTCGCCGTCGTGAAGTCCGGCCAGCCGGCGCTGGTCAATGTCTGGACGCAGCCGCGTTAGGGGAGGCTTGTCAATGCGTTGTGTTCGTGTTGTCGGGCTGGCGGCACTCGCCGCCGGCCTCGTACTGGGCTGTGGCGGAGCGTTCGCCGCCTCGGCCGAGAAAGGCAAGACCGCCTTCGTCCAGCACGGCTGCTGGCAGTGTCACGGATTCCGGGGGCAGGGCGGCGTGGCGGGCTTGAAGCTTGCGCCCGATCCGATTGCGTTCGAGACTTTCTCGGCCTTCGTGCGCGGCACCAATCGCTTCATGCCGCCGTACCAGGAGGCGATCTTGTCGGCCGACGATCTCGCCGACATCTACGCCTACCTGCAGTCGATCCCGAAGCCGGCAGACTACAAGAGCATTCCGCTGCTGAATCAGTAGCGTTCCGCCTCATCCTGAGGAGCGCCCATGCCGCGCACGTTCGGCAAAATCAGACTCGCGTGCGCGCCTTGATCTCAAAGTGCCTCCACGACGATGAAATGCTCGCGGACGCGCATGTGGCGGCGGAGCTTTTCACCGACGACCTTATTGCGGCGGACATCTGGAGTGGTAGAAACGGACCTCTCTCGTAAATTCGAGAGATATCCACAGACGTTGTATTTTCTATTCTATTCAACCGTCCACCCCCGAGGTCATACTAATGAGGGGCGGCGAAGGTCTGCTCAGTGGCTTTGAGCAGGAGCGTCCGAGCGCGTTCGGAATCAGATCGCAATCTCAATAACATAGGGGTTCGCAGTTTTATTCTGACTGGCGCGCCAGTGATTTCAAACACTTAGCGTCAACGAAAATTTGGTGTCCAGTTGGTTTCTCGTCCGAGATTGAAGTGACGGGAGTTTTCTCAGTGAGAGGCGGCATCCGTTCAAATGCGGTGCCGCCCATATCGCAAATATGGATTCGTATTGCTTTCTATGAGGGCCGGCCGATACTGAGGTCGCGGTGCTCCTTGTGGGCGCTCCACGAAAACAGGCGGCGGTCATGGCTCAACAGAAGAAGCGAGCGGCAGCACGCAGTGGAAAGGCGGCGACGCGCGGTAAGGCGCGCAAGC
>DAINPA010000113.1:0-4639 GCA_036743675.1 Steroidobacteraceae bacterium | reverse complement strand
CATGAAGGGACTGCGTCTGATAAAATTGGTGTATTGCAATCGAAGTTGAATCAACCAAGTTGAGTTTGTCGGTAAACGGTGAATCGTCGTGAACAAAAATAGCGCGCGGGCGGCCGCGACGACCTCGTGGATCGCCCGGTGCATGGGGATATCCATGCTGGCATTGGCGGCAGTGTCGGTGAGCTACGCCGAGGACCTTTCCGATTGGAAGCTGCCCGAGGTTCCGGTTCCCAAGGACAATCCTCAGACGGCGGCGAAGATCGATGCAACGAAATAGAATCTCCTTATTCGTCCACCCATTTATTTTGGCGAGCGTATTGTTCTCGGCCGCGGCCTTTGCCGAGTTGTTGGATACGACCCTGCCGGCGGATTTCCCGGCGATCAAAAACGATTATCTTGGCGTGCCCGTGATTGGCTTTGGTTCCCGCGGGCGGGTCGATCGCGTACCGGTCATTTTCTTGCACGGCAACAATGACACGCCGTTTCCGACCGCGTGCAACCGATTCGGATACATCCATAACGCCGCCCAGTACTTTCTCGACCACGGCTACAAGCCATCGGAATTGTGGGGCCTCGGCTATCAAGGCGACCAGTGCGACTTGCCGACGGAAATCGCGCGTAAGTCGGGCGTCGCCCACAGTACTGCGGCTGCAGTGCCGCTCATCCGCGCGTTCGTGCACGCCGTACTCGAATATACGGGCGCGCGGCGGGTCGACATCGTCGCCCACAGCCTCGGGGTTACGGCCGCGCGTGAATGGCTGTTGCAGGACAACGCGTACCATCTTGTCCGATCGCTGGTTGCGATCGACGGGCCGAACCATGGGATCATCGACTGCTCCCCATCACCGGCCAATTATTTCCAGCTGCCGGCTAACGGCGGGTTCGTACCGAGTAGCGCGATCTGCGAGGAATATGGTTCGGACCACACGCAGCTCCTGACCGTGCTCAACGGCGCCGGAGAAACGCCGGGACCAACGAGATACCTCGTAATCCGCAACGTCTACCGGACGACGCCCTTGAGCGGTGACTTTGTCTTCTTTTCCGCACAGGACGGCCATCTCCCGGCAGTGCCGGCCCAGGACCGCGACGGCAACGCGCATGATTTTTCCAACAGCGCCGTGCTCGCGGGCGCACCGTCGATCGATCTCGTCGGGCAAGGCCAGTATGATCTGGTTCTCGGCACCTCGCACCTGGGTATCGTGAACTCGCCGCAGACCTGGCAGTCGGCGTTGGAATTTCTAAGCAAACGACCTGGGGCGCAGTGAGCCTCTGGCGCGCTAGATCCGCGCAGGCCGCGGGCTTCACCGGCATTCAAGGTGCGAGCGATCTCCTTGCCGATTCCGCTCGCCGCACCAGTAACGACGGCGACCTTATCTTTGAGGTGCATTTCCCTAATCTCCAGGCGCAGCAGTTTCCCCGTATCGCGCGAGGAAGGTATCGATCGCCGCCAGACACTCAGACTCATTGAGCAACGGCGTGTGCCCACGATTCGCGACGGTGATGTGCTCAAGATCCGGCTTCTCGCGGACCATGCGCGCCACCGTCGCGGCGCTGAGCAGATCGGAGAGCGCTCCGCGTATCACCAGCATGGGCACGCCCTTGATCTGCGAGTACAACGGCCACAGATCGCGAGGGGCCGTCGATGGATTCGTGAAGGCTTGGCTGATTTTTGGATCCACATCGGGGACGGGGATACCGGCCGCATTCTCGCGGTAGCCGCGATGCGCGTAGTCGAGCCAGTCCTCATCGGTCAGCCCGGGCAAGGCAATGCCGTAGGTGCTCTTGGCCTGCGCGGCCGCTTCAGCCCAGGAGGACACCGGCGGCAATTTACCCGCGTATCCGGCGATACGGCGCAAACCGGTTGGATCGATCTCGGGACCCGCATCATTGAGCACCACGCCGGCAATCCTGTCAGGTTGCATCGCCGCCATAACCATTCCCATCAACGCGCCGAGCGACGTTCCCACAACCACCACGCGGCGTATGGCGCGCGAGTCCAGCAGCCACCACGCGTCCTCAACGTAGGTTGGCAGTTGATAGTGAGACGGATCCGGATCCCAGGCGGAACGGCCGCGGCCGCGCAGATCCGCGGTCAACACCTCGCGCTCGGCGTTGAGGTGCGCGGCAAGTGCGATGAAGTCGCGGCTATTTCGCGTCAGACCCGGCAGACAGAGCACCGGCAAGCCGCCCGTTCGTAGCGCGGGGTAGATTCGGCAGTAAAGACGCAGGCCATCGGTACTGTCGTAGAAGTAATCGCTGGCGTCGAGGTTCATGTGGCTTTGCCCTCGGGCGCCGTACCGGCGACTTGCGCACCGGCGGTGCCGGCGGCAATCACGGTACACAAGGTCAACGCGGTGCAGATATTGCGAAATATGGCTGAGTCTCCCCCAAAAGATCAGTGTGAGTTCGTTGCTCACGTACCACTTTTCAACGCTCGTTGGAAGATAATGCAACGAGTGTTCAACGTCAAGCATACTGTCCACGAGTGCACGGCCAGAACAGAAGCGGTCCCACGGATCGGCCTATCCCAGCGCCCGACCACCAGTCTCGACGTCAAATGACGAGCGCGTTAGGCTAGAATTCTTGTTTTTCACAAAGGTTCCGCATGCCCCGGCCCAAGCGCCCGACTAAAGAAAAGCTCATGGATGCCGCAGAAAAGCTCTTCGCCCGGCGCGGTTTTCATGGAACTTCGGTGCGTGCGATCACCGGCACGGCGGGCGTGGACCTCGCACTCGTGAACTACCACTTTGGCAGCAAAAAACAGCTGCTCGCCGCGGTCATCGAGCGACGCGGCCAAGCGTTGAACGAGGAGCGCTTGCGACGTCTGGCCGAGGAGCGACTGCGCGTCGCGCCCGCCCCGCCAAGTACCGAAGCAGTAGTCGACGCCTTCTTCGATCCTATTCTGGATCGGCTCGCACACGCCGCTCCGGGCTGGCACAGCTACTTCTCGCTGCTCGCTTATGTGAACAACTCGCCGGAGTGGGGCCGCCAGCTGATGGGCAAGACTTTCGATGGTGTGGTGCGTCAGTTCATCCAAGCCGTCATGGACTCCCTCCCGGGCGCGGCGCCGGCAGATATATTTTGGGGCTACAATTTTCTCACTGGCGCGCTTACGCTTTCGCTTGCGGAAACTGGTCGCCTGGATGCACTCTCGGATGGCCTATGCCGTTCGAATGACGTCGCGGCGCTGAAGGCACGACTGGGCCCCTACGTGACGGCTGGTCTACGTGGCCTCGCCCACTCTCGGCGACCAGCGCCGGCTAAACCTAGGGCTTCATGACGACGACGCGGGAGTCCGCGTCCAATGCGCGCTATGCGCTCGGGCTTCTGCTGCTCGTCTACGCGTTCAATTTTATCGACCGGATCATCCTTGGGATTCTGGTGCCGCCCATCAAGGCGGATCTGCACCTGACGGATACTCAGCTCGGTCTGTTGGGTGGCACGGCCTTCGCGCTCTTCTACACGGCGCTTGGGGTTCCCATCGGCTGGCTGGCCGACCGATTCAACCGCGTCTGGATCATGACGGTCTCGCTGGCGCTGTGGAGTGCGTTCGCTGCCGCCAGCGGCCTCGCACAAAACTTCGTCCAGCTGTTCATGGCGCGCATCGGCGTCGGTATCGGCGAAGCTGGCGGCGTGGCGCCGGCTTATTCCCTCATCAGCGATTATTTTCCACCGGCACGCCGGGCGCGCGCGCTGGCAATTTATTCATTCGGCATCCCGATTGGCAGCGCTGCGGGACTCCTGTTTGGTGGTCTCATTGCTTCGCGCGTGAATTGGCGCGCAGCCTTTATAGTGGTGGGCGCGCTCGGTTTGATCCTGGCGCCCCTGTTTCGCCACGCGATGCGCGAACCGGTGCGCGGCGGACTGGACGCGCCGGCGCAGTCCCGGCGGACGCCGAGCCTGCGGGAGGTCGCCGGGTTGCTGGCCGGAAAAGTCTCTTTCTGGACCCTGTCGTTCGGCGCCGCCACCAGCTCGATCATGGGCTACGGAGCATTGTTTTGGCTGCCTTCGTTCTTCGTGCGCAGCTACCATTACTCCCTGGTGCAGGTCTCCTGCAGTTACAGCGCGCTGATTTTTTTCGGCGGAGTCACAGGCATCTGGCTGGGTGGGTGGCTCGCCGACCGCCTCGGCGGCCGCAACCGCTCGGCTTACGCGCTGGTCCCGGCGGCTGCGTTCCTACTCTCGGTACCGTTGTATGCGCTCGGCGTGCTCGCACCCCCGAGCCCCTGGTCATTGCTGATATTCCTGGTTCCCATTGCGCTCGCGCTCGCGTGGCTCGGACCCACGATCTGCGCCATACAGCACCTGGTGCCACCTGATATGCGGGCGCTCGCCTCCGCGATGTTTCTGTTCATCAATAATCTGATAGGCCTCGGACTGGGGACGCTGTTGATCGGACGTTTATCGGATCACTTCACGGTACGCTATGGCAGCGAATCGCTGCGTTATGCCATTCTGTCTGGCACCGGGTTCTATCTGATCAGCGCGGTGCTGTTCGTACTGGCCGCGCGCCATCTGGCGCGTGAGTGGGAGCAATCGTAGGGCTCGATGACTCGGCACATGGCCGGCCAGCGTCACCGTGCTCGGCCATCGATTGAGATTCGCATCGAGCGCCTGATTTGGTTGTAACGCAGTGTCA
>DAINPA010000112.1:0-4641 GCA_036743675.1 Steroidobacteraceae bacterium | reverse complement strand
CGCGAAGAGGCGACCCGCGCTCACAATGAACGCACGGCCAGCTATCTTCTTGGCATGCCAATGCTGGGCGACTTCTTGGAGGAGGGACTTTCGATGCTCGGTTATTCCTGTGAGGAGTTCGAAATAGATCGGCTTTGACCGGGCTCAAAGTGCGCGCCATCCGCGCTTGGCGAGCATCAACTCGTCAAAAACGATTGGAAATAATACCGTTCAGGCCAAACGGACTGATTTTGGTCGAAACCCCCAGAACCGCCGGGATTCAAGCTGCCTGCGGCCGCTTCGCCAATGACCAAATTTCCGGCCGCTGCCCGGGCCATGATTTGGCGCAAACTCTCTCGGCTCGAAAGAGCTAGAAGTTTTGCATGCGGCCGCTCCTGCACCCAACCCTCGTCAACGGGCGATCCGGAGATCCGGGCGTTTATGTCGAAACGCTGTTTGAAAAGCGCGCAATTTTGTTTGACCTCGGCGACATTTCGATTTTGCCGCCGCGAAAGATCCA
This sequence comes from Steroidobacteraceae bacterium, assembly GCA_036743675.1. Lineage (GTDB taxonomy): Bacteria > Pseudomonadota > Gammaproteobacteria > Steroidobacterales > Steroidobacteraceae > Bog-1198. The sequence goes on along the minus strand of DAINPA010000112.1, from coordinate 4,142 downwards.
CCGCCTCGAGCATGTCTTTGTCTCGCACGCTCATATCGATCATTTCATCGGATTCGATCGCCTGCTGAGGGTGTTGGTCGGGCGGGAGAAGACGATCAGGCTCTATGGTCCGAATGGTTTCATCGAGCACGTCCGGCACAAGCTTCAGGCCTATCGCTGGAATCTCGTCGATCGCTACGCGAGCGACCTCGTCTTCGTCGTGACCGAAATAGATTCCTCTCTTGAAACTCAGACGGCGCGGTTCCGGCTCAAGAATGCGTTTTCTGCTGAGGTGGTCGGCGGTAGCCGGAGCATTGGGGGCGTGATCTACAGCGAGCCTGCCTACCGGGTCTCGACAGCGGTTCTGGAGCACCGCACGCCGTGCCTGGGGTTCGCGATAGAGGAAGCGGCGCATGTCAACGTCTGGAAGAACCGGCTTGCAGAACTGGGGCTGTCGGTTGGACCCTGGCTGCGCGAGCTGAAGCGCGCGGTTATCGAGAACAGGCCGAGTGACCACCTGATCCGAATCGGCTCCCGGCCGACATCGCCGGAGGTGTGCGAACTGCCGCTGGGCACACTGCGCAGCGTGTTGACGGTCACGCCCGGTCAGAAGGTGGCCTATGTGACGGACGTCGCCGATACGCCGGCAAATCGCGCGGCCATTGTCAGGCTCGCCAGTAACGCCGATCTGCTGTTCATCGAAGCCGCTTTTGCGCAAGCGGATACGGCACTGGCGGCAGAGCGCGCACATTTGACGACGGCCGCCGCCGGAAGCCTCGCGCGCGAGGCCCGGGTGCGTCGGGTTGAGCCGTTTCACTTTTCTCCCCGCTATAGCGGGCAAGAGGCGCGCATGCTGGACGAGGTCATGGCAGCCTTTGCCGGCCGAAATGCCGAGCGAGCAGGCTCGTGAAACACTGCAACGTTGTCATCAGCGTCCACCAGGACGGTTTCAGGCCAACACTCAAGTGCGCTCGAAGTTCGCCGAAGTGGCTGATCTGTCTCCCCAAGACAGTGCAAGCCGCCCGAGCGAAGTCAGCACAACAGTCCCAAACCTGCGGCTTTCCCGATCCAGCGTCTTCTGCATCCAATCGATATCCGGGCCGGAGGGACGAACAAGGCTGAACTTGCGGATCTGGAGGGGAACAATTTCGACCGCGGCCAGATCCCTGCTCGCAGGCTCGATATCGGCGAAATACATCAAGGCGAGATCGCCACGATAGTCTTCGTAGCCTTGAATGCCCTCGTAATCGTTCAGAAAATCGCCACAGCCATAGAGGATCAACCGATCGTGGTAGACCTCGATACCCTTCGCATGATGCGAGGAGTGGCCGTGAATGACGGAAACGTCGGCGCGCTCGATAAGTGCATGAGCAAAATGCCTTTGCTCTTCCGGAATGTCATAACCCCAATTGGGTCCCCAATGAATCGAGACAACAATCACGTCATGCGGTTGCCTGTGACGCGCGATCTGGTCGCAGATACGGGCAGCAGTTGCCTCCGATAGGTCGATGAGGAGGTTTACGCCCGGCGCGCCCTGCTTTGCAGCCCAGCTCCGGGGCGTGCCACTCGTCACCACCGCAAACGAAAAGACAAGCACGCGGCCCTTGCCGGCGATGTGCAAAGCCGCTGGCGCACTGGCCTCGTCAAGATTGCGACCGGCGCCGGCAGATTTGATCTGCAGACGCTGCAGTGTCGTCAAGGTGTCGAAGAGCCCCGTGCGTTCCCAATCGAGTACGTGGTTGTTGGCGAGCACGCAACAGTCAACGGCGGCGGCAGTGAGGCAAGGCGCATTCTCCGGGCTCATCCGGTAATTTATGCCTTTCGGCGCAAACTCCTCATGGCGCGTAATGGCTGTTTCGAGATTGATGATGCGAGCATCCGGCCGGGTACGGTTCAACTCGCCCAGGGCCGCGCCCCAAATGTACGATGGCGCGACCCGCCGCGGGATTGGACCATTTGCCTCCTCAGCGAGGCGTACATAGCCCAGTGCCGAGTGAATATAATTCTCGTGCAGGGTTGGGTCGCATGGATGCGCCAGTACCTGATCGACGCCGCGCCCGGTCATGACATCGCCACATAGAAAAAGCCGCACTGTTTTCTGCTCCAGCTCCCGCTTCTTTCGTTCCGTAGACGCCGCCGGCCCGGACACGACTACCCGCAACCCATGCCCGACCGCCAACTGACATCAGGCCAATGCCCGAGACCCTCAGTTCTTGCTCGATCCGAGTTTCGCCGCGATGTATGCGACCGCCCCGTCGAGTGTGACAAGCTTCGGATAATCGAGCTCGGGTATCTCGACGCCGAGGCGATGGTGGATGGCGGTGACGAAGTTCAGGAAGTCCATCGAATCGATGTCGAGAGCCTCGCGCAGATCCGCGGCCGGATCGACGCTCGCCATATCAACTTCAGGTGCGATATTGTTGAGCTCTTCCTGCACCACCTTGCGAATGTCGATGTCATTCATAGCTTGTCTGGCTCCTGCAGCAGCTTGCCGATCTCGGCCAGGAACAACGCGCCCGCGTGTCCGTCACTGACCCGATGGTCGGCAGACAGCGTGATGGTGACCACCGAGCGCGGTCCGATGGCGCCGTCGATAACCCATGGCCGAGTCACGATCTTGCCGAAACCGACAATCGCCACCTGCGGCGGATAGATAATGCCGTACAGAGTTTCGACACCGCGTTCCCCCAGACTCGTAACCGTGATTGTCGGATCGGAAATCTCCGAACTGCGAATGCGACCGGCCCGGGTACGTTGAACGAGGTCGCGCATACGTGCCATCAGCTCATCGACCGGGATTTGATCGGCTTCATGCAGAGCTGGCGCGGCTAACCCGCCACCGCGAATGGCGATTGCAACGCCGACATGCACCGCGCTCGCCGGTTCGAATTTGCCATCGCGGTAAAAGCCGTTGAAGGCGGGGAAGCGGCGCGCGGCCAGGGCAACCGACTTAATTGCGAGCGCGCCGATCAGCAGGCGGTCGTCGGGCGGCCGCGCTGCATTCGTGCGGGTCAGCCATTGCTCGCAGGCCGTGACGTCGACCTGATGCTCGAGATAGTAGTGGGGGATTTCCCGCTTTGATCGCGCCATGGCGGCGGCGATTGCCGTTCGCATAGCGTCAAGATCAAGCCCGAGCGCGCGCTTCTTTTCCGATGGAGCGGTGATTTCGCCGAAACGACGCTCGACGTCGGCATAAGTGATCGCCCCCGCCGGGCCGCTTCCGGTCACCGTCGAGAGATCGATCCCGTGCGCCTCGGCGAGCCGCCGCGCGGCTGGCGATATTCGCGCGCGCGCCTCGGCGCCTGGCGCGACGGGCGGCGGCGATGGCGGCGCAACGGGCGCCCGCACCAAAGGCGGCGCCGCGAGCGGGGCGGCCGGCACTGCCGGCGGCGGAGCGGCCGCTGCAGCGCCAGGCGGTCCTTCGAGCTCGGTTTGAATCCGCGCCAACGGCGTCCCGACCGGCACCTTGGTGTTGAGATCGACAAGAAGCTGCTCGATTTTGCCGGCCTCGAAGATTTCGATCTCGATCGCGCCTTTCTGTGTCTCGACCACGGCAACGACGTCGCCGCGTTTGACCCGATCGCCTGCTTTGACCAGCCACTCCACCAGCGTGCCCGCTTCCATGTCGGCACCGAGGGAGGGCATGCGGAATTCGGCCACGGCGTCCCCTTATGCTCGCCCAAGGGCGGCTTTGGCGGCCGCGACGATCTTGGGCACCTGCGGGATCGCCGCGTTCTCGAGGTGGCGGGGATATGGAATCGGCACTTCCGCGCTGCACACGCGGCCGATCGGGGCGTCGAGTTCCCAGAATACCTGCTCAACGATCCGCATGCCGATTTCCGCCGACAGGCTGCCGCTCCGCCAGCCTTCGTCGATGATGACCGCCCGGCGCGTCTTGGCGACCGACGTCATAATGGTCGCGTCGTCGAGCGGCCTCAGGCTGCGCAAATCAATCACCTCGGCATCAATATTCTCGCCGGCGAGGACAGTGGCGGCTTCGAGCGTCTTCCACAGCGAACCGCCGTAGGTGATCAGCGAAATATCACGCCCGGGACGGCGAACGGCGGCCTTGGCGATATCGACCGGGCCAGCGTCCGCGGCCAGCCTGCCCGTCATGTTGTAGAGCATGACGTTTTCGAAGATCAGCACCGGATCGGGATCCT
>DAINPA010000111.1:0-4772 GCA_036743675.1 Steroidobacteraceae bacterium | reverse complement strand
CAAGTGCTACCATGCGCTGAATTTGAAGTTTCACGACATGTTGGTTGAGTTCGCGGGTAATGGCCGCCTGACCGAGAGTTACCGAGTGCTGACGAAGGAGCTGCTGCGGTTTCGCCTTCGCGGGCTGCAGGACGGCGGTGGGTTCGCGGTTTCCAACACCGAGCACAGAGCTGTCGTGAAGGCCGTCGCCGCACGTGATGGCGCCCGGACCGACCGTTTGTTGCGCCAACATGCGGCAGCCAGTCGCGCCCGAATGCACAAGGCGGCCGCCATCGGTGCGAAATGATCCTCGATCACTGCCGCAGACCGCTACCGGCCGCGGCTCCCACGGGAGTACAGAACCTGTCAACCGACATCGCTGTAAACGGCCGGCACTACCGCTGGATGGACCGTCCGCTAGTCGTGGTGTGCGTCGACGGCTGTCAGTTCGAGTACATCACGGCCGCCGTGGCGGCCGGAGCGGCGCCCTTTCTCGGCCGACTGCTCGCCGGCGCCGGGACCTCGATCATCGCCGACTGCGTCATGCCGAGCTTCACCAACCCCAACAATTTGTCGATCGTGACCGGTGTGCCGCCCGCGGTGCACGGGATATGCGGCAACTATTTCTTCGATTCCGAGCGTGGCGAAGAAGTCATGATGAATGATCCGCGCCATCTGCGAGTCGGAACGATCCTCGCGGCATTTTCACAAGCCGGCGCAAAAGTCGCGGTGATCACCGCGAAGGACAAGCTGCGCAAACTCTTGGGTCACGGGATGCAGGGCATTTGCTTCTCCTCCGAGAAGGCCGACCAAGTCACCTTGGCCGAGAACGGCATACAGAAGGTGCTCGACCTCGTCGGCATGCCTCTGCCATCCGTATACAGCGCGGCGCTATCGGAATTCGTCATGGTCGCAGCCGTCAAGCTGATGGAGCGCGAGCGGCCCGACCTGATGTACTTGTCCACGACCGACTATATCCAGCACAAAGCTGCCCCCGGCACGCCGGCGGCCAACGATTTCTACGCGATGATCGACCGGAATCTCGCGCGACTCGACCAACTTAACGCCACGATTGTCCTCACCGCCGATCACGGCATGAACGCCAAACATGATGCGGACGGCCGGCCCAACGTGATTTACCTGCAGGACACTCTCGACGCCTGGATCGGCAAAGGCGAGGCACGGGTGATCCTGCCGATCACCGACCCGTATGTCGTGCACCACGGTGCGCTCGGATCCTTCGCCCTCGTGTACCTCCCCGCAGCCGTGGCCCAGCGCGCGATTGTCGAACGGATCGCGGCGCTTCCCGGAATCGAGTCGGTGCTGGGGCGCAGCGAAGCCGCCGCGCGGTTCGAGCTGCCGGCGGACCGTATCGGCGATCTCGTGGTCGTGTCACGACTGGACACGGTGATTGGCACCAGCCGCGATCGGCACGATCTGTCTGGGCTCGACGTACCGCTGCGCTCGCACGGCGGTACGTCGGAGCAGAAAGTACCGCTGCTCGTCAATCGCAGCGTGGGCAACCAGCCTGAATCGCGTCGCTGGCGCAACTTCGATGCGTTCGACCTGGGTCTGAACCTCGCGCCTCGCGCCTCGTAGCAGCGTTCAATGTCCGCCAGCGTCACCCATTCCCGACCGCGCGAACCGATTCGTGAGTCGCTGCGCATCGCGGGCGAGAAAGTCTCGCATGACCGGGTCATTGAGATTCGCCATCCCTACAGCGGCGAGCTGGCCGGTACCGTTCCGAAGGCCACCCCCGGCGATGTCAAGCGAGCCCTGCGGATTGCCCGCAGCTTCCGCTCCGCGCTCACGCGCCACGACCGCTACCAGATCCTCATGAAAGCGGGTGCCATCATCGCTTCAAGGCGCGATGATCTGGCACACCTCATCACGCTGGAGTCCGGCCTGTGTCTTAAGGACTCGCATTACGAGGTCGGCCGTGCCTCGGATGTCTTGCTATTCGCCGCCAACCAGGCCCTGGTCGACGACGGCGAAGTGTTCTCGTGTGATCTCACCTCGCATGGGAAAAGCCGCAAGGTCTATACCTTGAAGGAGCCGCTGCTCGGCGCAATCACCGCGATCACTCCGTTCAACCATCCCCTGAACCAGGTGATCCACAAAGTGGCTCCCGCCGTGGCCACCAACAACCGTGTCGTACTCAAACCCAGCGAGAAGACGCCGCTGACCGCGATTGCGCTCGCAGACATCCTGTATGAGGCAGGGCTACCGCCAGAAATGCTGTCGGTGCTGACGGGCGACCCGGCCGAAATCGCTGATGAGCTGTTGACGAGCGCGGACGTTGACCTCGTCACCTTCACCGGCGGCGTGTCGATCGGCAAGTACATTGCCGCCAGGGCCGTCTACAAGCGCCAGGTGCTTGAACTGGGCGGGAACGATCCGATCATCGTGCTCGAGGATGCGGATCTCGACGAAGCAGCAACACTGGCGGCGAGCGGATCCTACAAGAACTCCGGCCAGCGCTGCACCGCCGTCAAGCGCATGCTCGTTCAGGAGACCGTAGCCGACCGCTTCGTCGAACTGCTCGTCGAGAAGACGCGCGCCGTCAAGTACGGCGATCCGTTCGACCCCATGATGGATATGGGCACGGTGATCGATGAAGCATCGGCGCGGCGATTCGAGGCGGTCGTGGACCAAGCGGTGGCCGGCGGCGCCAGACTGCTGATGGGCAATGTCAGGCGCGGCGCGCTGTACTCACCGACCGTACTCGATGGGATCACACCCGACATGACGGTCGTGCGCCACGAGACCTTCGGTCCTGTCTCGCCCGTGATCCGCTTCAAGACCGTGGACGAGGCGATTCGCATCGCGAACGGAACCGCCTACGGTCTGTCGTCCTCGCTCTGCACCAACCGCATCGACTTGATCACCCGCTTCGTCCGAGAATTGCAGGTCGGCAGCGTGAACGTGCGCGAGGTCCCGGGCTACCGGCTCGAGATGACGCCGTTCGGGGGCATCAAGGACTCGGGTTTGGGCTACAAAGAAGGCGTACTAGAAGCCATGAAGAGTTTCTGCAACACCAAGACTTATTCACTGCCCTGGTAAGCACATGGGCAGTACCGTCATTCTCGATCTGATGGGCGGAATCGCACTGCTTCTCTGGGGACTGCACATGGTCCATAGCGGTGTCGTCCGTGCATTCGGCGCCGATCTGCGGCGTCTGCTTGGAATTGCACTTCAGAACCGGTTTCGCGCTTTTCTAACAGGCGCATTTGTCACAGCCGTGTTGCAAAGCAGTACGGCAACCGGATTGATGGCCGCCTCCTTCGTTACCGCCGGCACTGTGGATCTGGTTCCCGCCTTGGCCGTCATGCTCGGTGCCAACGTCGGTACCACGCTGGTGGTACAGGTCTTGTCTTTCAATATTGCGGTGGTCACGCCGGTGTTATTGCTGATGGGTGTGATCGCATTCAAGCGCGGTGGTCGGACCCGGACGCGCGATCTGGGACGTGCCGCGATCGGGATCGGTCTGATGTTGCTGGCGCTCCACATCTTTCTCGGCGCTCTGACTACGACGGAAAGTTCCCCTGCCGCGCGTGCGCTGCTGAGTGCGATCACGAGCCAGCCAATTCTGTGCTTGGCTGTCGCGGCGGCCATGACGTGGGCTGCGCACTCCAGCGTGGCCGTCGTGCTGGTCGTCATGTCGCTCGGGGCCGCTCACCTCATCTCCCCGACGACAGTGCTCGCCATGGTACTCGGCGCGAACTTAGGCAGCGCCCTCAACCCCCTGATCGAGGCCAGCCAACCGGGGAATCCGGCCAGCCGGCGTCTGCCGATCGGTAATCTTGTGACGCGCATCGTCGGTTGCGCGCTCGTGCTCCCGTTTCTGAATCCAATCGCGGACACGCTCCGGCGGTACGAGCCAAACCCGGCGCGGCTAGCAGCGGATTTTCATACCGCTTTCAACATATTGCTCGCGCTCCTGTTCATCGGCCCCCTCGATTGGGTGGCTCAACGACTCACGCGCTGGCTGCCGGACCAGGCGAAGGCAACGGACCCAGGCACTCCCATCTATCTCGACGCATCGGCGGCTGGCGCCCCCGCCGTCGCGCTGGTCTGCGCCGCGCGCGAGGTCCTGAGGATGGGCGACCTGATTGAGACGATGCTGCGCCAGGCGATGACGGCGATTTTGACCAATGACCGGAAACTGGTGGCCGAGATCATCCGCATGGACGACGCTGTCGACAGCCTCAATGAGGCGGTGAAGCTGTACGTGACGCGAATGACCCGCGACAGTTTGGACGACCGTGACGGCTATCGCGCCATGGAGATCGTTTCATTCTCAATCAATCTTGAGCATGTTGGCGACATCATCGACAAGAATCTGATGGACCTTGCGTCCAAGAAAATCAGACGCGGCATCACGTTCTCCAAGGAGGGTGAGACTGATCTCGTTGAATTTCACCGGCAAGTCGTCGACAGCCTGAAACTTGCGGTCGGCATCTTCATGTCGGGCGAAATGGACGTCGCCCGTCGACTGATAGCGGCAAAGACGGAGCTGCGTGAGAAGGAATTCGCGGCCGCTGAGCGGTATCTGGTGCGCTTGCGCGAGGGGACGCCGGAAACGATCGAATCGTACTCGCTCGATATGGATATTTTGCGCGATCTCAAGCGTGTCCACTCGCACCTTTGTTCGGCGGCTTACCCCGTCCTCGAGCGCGCGGGCGCGCTCCAGCGCAGCCGTCTCAAGGACTCCGCATCTGGTCGGCGCAAGGCCGCGGCAAACCGCCTACTCCCGAACAAACCAGGCGAACACTGATCCAGCTGCGGATTTA
>DAINPA010000110.1:0-4873 GCA_036743675.1 Steroidobacteraceae bacterium | reverse complement strand
TCAACCCGAAAAGCGGCTCCTGTATTCCGAAGGAGATACCCCGAGATGCCGCATGAAAGCCCGCCGCATGCGTTCGTCGTCGCCAAATCCTGCCCGCTGCGCCACCTCGACCACGCCGCCGATTTCGCTGCTTTCGAGCAACAGGCGCGCGGTTTCCACCCGTAGCGCCTCGACCCCGTTTGCCGGCGTCATCCCGGTGCGGGTGGCATAGGCGCGCGCGAATGTCCGGGGGCTCATTCCGGCTTTTTCGGCCAGCGTTTCGACCTTGAGATCGCCTGCGATATTCTCGATGATCCAGGCGTGCAGCGCGCTGAAGCGCCCTTCAACATCCGACGCCTGCGCCGCCAGCACGGTAGAGAACTGGCTTTGGCCGCCGGGACGTTTCAGAAACACCACCAGCCTTCGCGCGATGTCGAGTGCGGTGGTATGGCCGAAATCCTCCTCGATCATGGCCAGCGCAAGGTCGATGCCTGCGCTGACGCCCGCCGAGGTCCACACCCGCCCGTCCTGTACGAAGATCGCATTCGGCTCGACGCGGATGCTGGGAAAACCGTCCGCCAGTCTCGGACAGTAGCGCCAATGCGTCGCGGCGCGCTTTCCATCCAGCGCGCCGGTCCAGGCCAGCACGAACGCTCCGAGGCACACCGATGCAATTCGCCGCGCCTTCGGCAGCACCTGCGAAATCCAGTTCATCAGGATGCGGTCTTGCCGCAACTCCCACACGCCAGGGCCGCCCGGGATCACGAGGGTATCGACCTGGTGCGGCCTGACGCTAGAGATCGGCGCGGTGTCGACCATCATCCCGACGTCGGTCTGCACCAATCCCCCCGAGGTCGACAGATAGGACAGCGAATAGCTTGCCGTCGGCAGTTCGATCTCCTGCAACTCCGCGAACACCTGCGCCGGACCGGAGATATCGAGCAGGGTCACACCGGGAAAGGCGACAATCGCCACTCGCCTTGCAGAGGCTTTTCCACGCAGGTCGGACCGCCGGGGTTTGGCAGATTTCGAGGGCATATTGTCCTTTAAGCCATTCAAGGCTCGCCTGTATAGCTGGCCATAGGTAGCTGGATGATACCGGACATGTCACGAGAGCTGCGCCGCCAATACGGAAACATCAAATCGCCGTGGGCCGACTACGCGGTCTACAGTTTTCCGGATGCCTCGCGCATCAGCCATTGCGACTGGCAACCGCTGATGGATGCGATGAACAGCATCATCGCCATCAACTGGAAGGCGACCGAACCGCACTGGACGGCGGCCTCCTCTCCATTCGACGGCAAATTCAGCCTCATTCTCGTCTATGACGGCTCCGGGCTGGTGGCGTTTTCAGTCTACCGTAAGCTGCTGATATCAGGCGGGCTGGCGATCTACCGAAGCGGCACCGAGGTGCTTCCGGCCCATCAGGGCCGCGGCCTGTACGGGTTCTTCACCACGGAAGTCCTGAAGTCTTCGGGCGCCGCCGATGGTACTGGCATCCTTTACGGATGGCGGACGCGAAATCCCATCGTATGGGCGGCCAACGCCAAGATCTGCGAAAAAGTTACGCCCTCCCTGCTCGGCGACACCCAGGACCCCGCCTTGCAGGCGGCCTGCGTCGAGATGTGTTCGTTGCTTTATCCCGGCAAGCGCCTCGAGGTTCCCGGCATGATCATGCGCGGCGCCTACGGCCATATCAAACATCACCGGCAGGCCTATCACGGCGAGGCGGCACTGGTTGATGCGGCGATGTCCCGCATCATTCCGGATTCGGCGGACGCCCTGTTCTCTGTCGGCTTCACGAGGGTGTGATGGCGATGCCAGGACAACAGGCGGTGTTCGGAGCCGCGGCGCGGTCAGGTGATCGCGCCTATCTGGCCTGGGCGACGGTGGCGACGGCTTACGCGATCGCGTTCCTGCAGCGCGTGGCGCCGCAGTCCGTCAGTTTGAGCTTCATGGCCGACTTCGGCACCGATGCCGCCGGTGTTGCGATGCTCGCCTCGAGCTACTTCTGGGGCTACACGCTGATGCAGATTCCGGCGGGCCTGCTGGTCGACCGCTACGGCGTCAAGCGTGTGGTGCTTTTCAGCATGGCGGCGTCATCGCTGGGGAGCGCTGCGTTTGCGCTGGCGCCAAACCTGCTCGACGTTTTTGCAGCAAGGCTGATCGTGGCCTGCGGCGACGCGCTGGTATTCACGGCGCTGTTGAAGCTTGTTGCCCTCAGTTTCAAGGACGAAAGATTCGGCTTCATGTCGGGCATCTCACAGGTGTCGGGCTATGTCGGCGGCGTGATGGCGACGACGCCGCTTGCCGCTGCGGTGACGGGCTTTGGCTGGCGCGCCTGCTTTGTTTTCATTGCCTGCGTTGGCTTGGCCAACCTCGCCTTTGCCTCAATGGCCCTCAAGAAACCGGATCCGGTGGCGCGCAGCGCCAAGACGCTAAGGAGCGTTCTCGCCGCCAGCCGGGCGTCGCTATCGCAAATGGCGAACTGGGGATGCGCCATGAGCTTTGCATCCCACTTTGCGGTCGTGACGACGCTGTCGGGCGTCTGGGGAATTCCGATGGTGGCGCATTTCTTCAACATGTCTCCGTCGGCGGCGAGCACCCCCCTGCTCGCCTTTATGATCTGCAATGCCATCGGCTCGATCGTTCTTGGCCATGCGGCCGACCGGGTCGCCGCGCTCGACACCGCTCTCATTCGCATCTGCCTGCTGCGGATGATCCTGATCGCGCTGCTGTTGCCGCCGGTCGCCCATGCGCTGGGTTTCCTCTACGTCAATATCGTGTTTGCAGCACTCGGACTTGTCGCCGGCGGCACCGTGCCGCTGGTTTTGAAATGTACCAAACGGCTTTACACCGCTGATTTGATCGGTGTAGGCGCATCGGTCAACACGACGGCTGCGGGAATTTTCGCAGGCGCCTCGCAGCCCATCATCGGGCTCGCCATGGTTGGCGTTAGCCAGCTTGCAGGCGGCGGCGTCGCGCACGGCCCGAGTTCGGTCAGCGATGCCGGCTACGGGGCTCTTATCGGAATTCTGCTGCTGATGTCGCTGCCGGGTATTGCCGGCCCGCTGCTGATGAGGAGCAAATTGATAGTTCGTAAGCAGCATTGAACGTGAGAGGGGGCATTATGTCGCGCTTGTATTTGAGAAAAGGCGAGGTCGGTTCGAGCTACGCGGTGAGCACGTGGCAGAGCGTCATGTTCTCTGAATTTGAAGCGCAGATGAGCAGTGAAGCGAGGCCCTTTCCCTGTATCTTCGGAGTCACGGGCTACCGCGCGGACCAGCTACGCTATCTGTTTCTCGATCCATTCGATGTCGAGACACTGGGCACCCAGCTCGAACAATTTGTATCTGAATCCCGTTCGCTCGGGCCCAACACCTCGCTGGTGGTATTTACCAGGCCGCGGCCGGTGCAGACGCTGGACACCTACTACAGGAAATTGTGGCTCACGCTCGACCAGCTTGCGCGCCTGGACAAAAGCCCGTGGCCGGCCGAGATCCCCGAACAAATCGATCATCCGATGTGGGAGTTCTCGTTCGCCGGTGAACCGATCTTCGTGGTGTGCAGTACGCCTGCGCATGTGATGCGGCAAAGCCGCCGGTCCAGCGCCTTCATGCTCACATTCCAACCGCGATGGGTGTTTGAAAAAATCCTTGGAACGGAGAAGGCAGCGGCGGCCGCATTCGCCGAAGTGCGCAAGAGGCTTATTCCCTACGACAGCACCAGCCCCTCGCCGCTGCTTGGACGGTACGGCGCCTGCGACGGGCGCGAGTACCAGCAATACTTCCTGCTGGATGACAATCACACAGAAGCGGGATGCCCGTTTGCCAAGCTCGCGCAGAACAAGAAGCCTCGAACCGAAGACAGGGAGCAAGCCGCATGACCCAGATCATCGCCGGCACAAGGACTGAATTTGCGATTGACCCTGCCATCCTGGAATTGCTTCCGACCCAGGGCAGCGTCGAATTGCAGCGCGATGCCGCGGGCAAGGTGCACCATTTCCATACCCACCCCGTGGATGAGATCCTTGTGATTATCAAAGGCGCGTTGAAATTCGAGTGGGAGGGCGGGACGCGAATCTGCCGCCCCGGCGACACCATCATGTTGCCCGCCGGCACGCTTCACCAGTCCGAGGCGCTGGATGGCGGCGCCATCTACGCGATCGCGACGCGTCCACCCGCCGCCGATCCGGCCGGCAACTGAAATAGAAGTGCGCGGTTGTCAGGACAACGGGTGGTTGGGGGCCTCGGGGTCGGTCGCGAGACGTTCGACCAGCTCGATGACTTCGAAGCGTTGCCTGGGTGCAAGTTTGAGGAAGGCTTTCAGCAGTCGCAGGCTTTCGACGGTTTCGCTCGATGGAGCTCCGAGCTTCTTGTGCAGCTCTGCAACAAATGTGGGATTTTTCATCTCGCACCTTTGATAGGGAACGGTAATGGCATTTCTAGGAAAACGTGAGGGCCTGGCTCGAAAGGTCGACACAGCGGCGATAGAGGCTGAGCGTCTCGGCCTGACGACGGCTACCTTGATACTTCGAATGGCGCGCCTGGAAATTGACCGGGCCGAACCCGACGAGGTTGAAAGTATGCCAAGGAACAACTCGCTCGGCAAGCCAAACTGACAGCCAAAAAGCGGCTCGATTGGCCAAAAAGCGCAAGAAGCGGTTGCGGCACGTGCAACCCTGCGCTCCCGGCTCCAATGACAGACGATCGATGCCGGCGCGATTGGCCGCCTGTTTCGTGCGCGGCGAACTTCACCGCGCCGGGAACAGTATCCCGCCTGATCTGATGCGAAAGAGCCGCCAGCGGAAGCGGCCTGTCGCGGCGGCTGGGCCCACCCGCGCAACCACTGTCGTGGCTTCCGCATGCTGCGGTCATCGCAGGCTTGTCCTTAT
>DAINPA010000109.1:0-4884 GCA_036743675.1 Steroidobacteraceae bacterium | reverse complement strand
CCGCGGCGCTCACCAGCCGAGGCTGGCGGCTGCAAGTCGCGCGCCGATGCACCCCGCCACCACCGTAAGCGCCGGCGCTCGGGCGAGCAGCGCGAGGAAGGCGGCTAGGGAGATCGCGACGTCGATCGGCGAGAGCACGGCGCTGATCCAGAGCGGATCGTATAGCGCCGCGGCGAGGAGCCCGACGACTGCAGCATTGATCCCCGCCATGGATCGGGCTACGCGGGCGTTCGCTGCCAAAAGGTTCCAGAACGGCAGTACGCCCGAGATCATCAGCAGACCCGGCAGGAAAATCGCGACCAGGCTCACGACCGCGCCGAGCGCACCACCCTGACCATGATCGAGCCGCGCACCAATGAACGCGGCGATTGAAAACATGGGCCCCGGTACCGCTTGCGCCGCGCCGTAGCCGGTCAGAAAATCGCTGTCACTCAACCAGCCCGGTGCCACCACCGCCTCCTTCAGGAGCGGCAGAACGACGTGACCGCCGCCGAATACCAGCGCACCCGTTCGATAAAATGCCGCCGCCGCCCGCAGCAGCAGCGGCGATCCCTCTGTCGGGATGAGCCACGAACCCAGCAGCAAGATGCCGAACAGTGCGAGCAGTACCGAGCCGGTCCGTCGCCCATAGCGAATCGGCAGCGCGGCCCCCTGTTTCGGTTCGAGGGAACGGCACGCGAACGGCCCGAGAATCGCGCCAAACGCGATCACGGCGAGTTGTGACGCGGCGGCGGGCACCGCCAGCAGCCACACGAAGGAGGCGACGGCCACCAGAACGCGCGGCCAATCAGGCGTGAGGGTCCGTCCCATGGCGAGAACACCTTGGGCGACCACTGCTGCGGCCATCAGTTTTAGGCCGTGTAGAGCGGCGTGCCCGTAGAGCCCGGTCAGCCTCGAGCTGAATATCGAGAACGCAAACAGCAGCAAAGCGGACGGAGCGGTAAAGGCGAGAAAGCCGGCAAGCGCACCGGCCCAGCCGGCACGGATAAGGCCAACGGAAAAGCCGAATTGCGTGCTTGCCGGTCCCGGCAGAAACTGGCAGGGCGCAAGCAGCTGCGCATAGTGCGTCTCGTCCAGCCATCTTCGCCGCACGACGAACTCGCGGTGGTAGTAACCGAGGTGCGCGACCGGCCCGCCGAACGACGATAATCCGAGCCGCAAGAACACGCGCACGACCTCCGCGACCGTCCCTGTTGGCTCGATCATGTCCGCCGAACGCGCCTTGGTGTCAGAAGAACTCATGCGCTACCGAACAATGCCATGAATCCAAAGTCCATGTGCGGCTGATCGGCTTGAGAAGCTCCGTAGGACGGGCGCCTGCTAGGCGCTTCGCGCCCACCCCCTTATGATGGCGTTTTGCGCACCGGCTCGTTGCATCGCCGGCCAGTACGTTTCCCGGAGGTACCCGCATCATGACATCGAATCGATTTGCGCCGATTGTTCTCGCCGCCTTGCTGGGGGGGCACGCGCACGCGGCGGAAGGCCCCGTCCCAGGTGGCGTTCCGCGGCTCGATCACGTGTTCGTGATCATGATGGAAAATCACGGATACAGCCAGATCATCGACAATCCGAACGCCCCGTTCATTAACGGATGGGTGAAGGAGTCGAATCTCGCGACCAACTACTTCGCGATTGCCCACCCGAGCCTGACGAACCACCTGGAAATCGTCGGCGGCTCCAACTTCGGCATCCTGACCGACAGCGATCCGGCCTGGCACGACACGCGGTGCGCGACGAATCTCAGCACCGGCCTCGTTGCAACCGAAACTCCGCCAAGCCCGCCGATTTGCCCCATCGCCGGCGTCGGCACCGAGGCGGCGACTCCCGCGATTGACTATACGAATGAATCCCAGGGACCGCCCGGCACCGTGAATATCGACGGCGTTCGATCGATTCCGGCAGCGTCGAATATTCTTGGGCTGACCATCGCCGATCAATTGGTCGCGACGGGCCGTAGCTGGAAAAGCTACGAGGAGGGATTGCCGGCCAGCGGCGCAGACCGGATCAATTTCAGCGACGGTCTTTACTCCAACTTGTGGGATTTTTCAGAGCTGACGCCGCCGCAGAATCCGCCGTTGACTTCGAAGGACATGGTTGCGCTGTATGCGTCGAAGCACAATCCGTTTGTCTACTTTCGCAACGTCCAGGAGGGGACCGACCCCCGGAACAGCTTGAGCAACAGCGTGAGTTTCGAGGGCATCCACGGCCTTTACGCCGATCTTCGCGCGGGACAGATGCCGACGCTTGCGTTCATAGCGCCGAGCCAGTGCAACGACCAGCACGGCCGCGGTAACGCCGGCCGTCTCTGCAGCTACGACCCGAAAGGCGACGGCAGCCAGGAGGGGCTGAACCCGGCGCTCATTAACCGCGGTGACCTGACACTTCGGAACCTGATCGGCGCCATCAAGACCTCGCCGGCGTGGCGCGGGGGGAGGAATGCAATTGTCGTCGTCTGGGACGAGAACGACTACAGCCACGCGCCGAACACCAATCAGGTCGTGCTGGTCGTCGACACCAACTACGGCGTCCGTGGAGTTCATAGTAACGTGCGGTATACGCATTTCTCGCTGCTCAAATCATTGGAGAGCGGATTTCGCGTACCGTGCTTGAACCACGCCTGCGACGCGGATGTCGAGGTGATGTCGGATCTGTTTGCGGCGGCGGCGGCCGGTCATCGGCCGTAACGGGCTATGGCGTCAACGGGACCAAGGCGGCTCGCGCGGACATCCGGAATTCCCATGGCTCATAATCCAAGGAATGACTTAAATCATGTCAATCCGATATGACGTGTAGGAATAATTGGGGTGTTGTCAAATTCTGGTTCCGGCGCGCCGGCCGGGCAGGTACCATGCATCGGTCTTAAAGAGGTATTACGGTCCGTGCTATCGCAAAAAACCCGCTACGCGCTCAAGGCCTTACTGGAACTTTCCGGGCTTCCTCCCGGTGCGACCCTATCCTCTGCGGCGATCGCCGCCCGGCGCAACATCCCGGTCAAGTTTCTCGAAGCCATTCTGGTCGAACTCAAGCGGGACGGGCTGGTGCGAGGTCAACGTGGCCGGGGCGGAGGGTACCAGCTCGCGCAAAGCGCCGAAGCCATCTCCTTTGGTGCTGTGGTCCGGTTGATGGAAGGACCGTTGGCATTGCTGCCGTGTGTCAGCCAGACTCAGTACCAGCGGTGCGAAGACTGCTCGGATGATCGCAATTGCGAGCTGCGGATACTCTTTCGTGAGGTGCGCGACAGCACGGCGGCCATTCTCGATGGGCGGACGCTGGCCGATGCGCGACGCAACGCCAGTCGCTCGGAGGCTCGAGCGAAGGCGACGGCCACCAAGAAGGCTGTCCGACGCGTAGCGCCCGTGCAGTAGCAGCCGACAGCGCCGGATTTCACAGGCGCGCGCGCCCCAACCGGGGAATAAGAGACGCGGTGTCGCACGACGGCGCTCGCAGGCTTGTAATGCATTAATTTGCCGATCTATCAAGCCGCCTGACATCGCCACCTCCGCGATGACGTAAACTGGCTGTGCTAAGCTCCGACGCGGCAGCGGTATGCAGAAATAAAATGGCCGCCGAGCGATCGCTGAGCCGGGGCCGGGAATCAAACTCTCGGCGGCCAGAGAATTGAAGATTTTCAGTATGACACTTGAATTATCGCAGCTCGGCCTCTTGCTGTTCATTTCCTCCGTGGTGGCGATGTTGACGCGCCGGCTGCGCATGCCCTACACCGTCGGTCTGGTGCTGGCGGGCATGGCGCTCTACCTGTTTGCATTCCGCTTGACGCTGAATTTGTCGAAGGGCCTTATCTTTTACGTGTTCTTGCCGCCCCTGGTATTCGAGGCGGCGCTCTATATTCGGTGGCGGGAACTCAAGAGGGATCTGCCGGTCGTCGGATCGCTCGCGACCGTGGGGCTGGTGGCTGCGGCCGCCGTCACTGCCGTTGGGATGCACTACGCGGTGCATTGGGCATGGAGCAGCGCCACCGTGTTTGGCGTGCTCATTGCGGCCACTGATCCGGTATCGGTGATCGCCATGTTCAAGGAGGCGGGTGTCAAGGGGCGCCTGCGATTGCTGGTGGAAGCGGAGAGCTTGCTCAACGACGGAACCGCGGCCGTCTTGTTCGTGGTCGCGCTTGGGATTGCAGCGGGCAACGGCTTCGATGTACTGCACGTCGGTGCGACCCTGCTTCTGACCATTGGCGGAGGCGTTGTCTGCGGCGCGGCGACCGGTTTCGTGCTGATGTTCCTCGCCGGCCGGACTTCAGATCATCTGGTCGAAATCACGTTCACGACCTTGGCCGCATATGGCTCATTTTATCTCGCGGAGCATTTTCATTTCTCCGGCGTGCTCGCCGCACTCGCGGCCGGGCTGGTGGCCGGCAATTACGGGCGGCTCGGTTCCATATCGAAAGCCGGACATTCGGCGGTCGAGTCGTTTTGGGATTATGTGGCTTTCGTGGTCAATTCCTTGATCTTCCTCTTGATCGGCACGGGCGAGACGCAACAGCACTTCGGCGCCTTGTGGTGGCCCGCCCTCGTGGCGATCTTGCTGGTGACGCTCGGCCGTGCGGTAGCCATTTATCCGATCTGCGCGCTGTTTGGCGGCAGCGGACTCAAGGTCGACCTGCGGCACCAGCACGTGCTTTTTTGGGGCGGTCTGCGCGGTGCCCTCGCCCTCGCGTTGGCGCTCGGCTTGCCGCCGGATTTGCCGCTGCGCGACGATATCGTCACGGTGTCCTTTGCGGTGGTGGCTTTCTCGATCTTCGCCCAGGGACTGACCATGAGGCCGTTGTTGCGCAAGCTGGCGCAGCTGTGTACGGCGCGCGCTGAGCCCGATAAAGCTTCCGCATGAGCAGCGCCGAGCCGAGCCAAAGCGTGGCGCCGCCGTCGA
>DAINPA010000108.1:0-4945 GCA_036743675.1 Steroidobacteraceae bacterium | reverse complement strand
GCCTACTACAAGATTTCCAGGGACCTGCTGGACGACGGGCAATTCGGCGCGGCGCTCATCCTCAGCGGCTTCAACTACGAAAAAGCCTATAACAGCGGCGTCGAACTAAGCGCGACCTACAAGGACGGCAATTTCAGCGCCTATGGCAATCTTGCCTGGGCCCGCCAGGTCGCCACGAACGTGGTGTCGAACCAATATCTGTTCGGCGCCGACGAGCTCGCCTACATCGCCAGCAACTACATCAACACCGATCACGCGCAGCAATGGACCGGCTCGGCCGGAGCGTCCTACCTCTGGCAGGGCACGCGGTTCAGCGCGAGCATGGTTTACGGCAGCGGGTTGCGCAGCGGATTCGCCAATACCGACCACGTCGCGCCCTACGCCACGGCCAATATCGGGATCTCGCGCGAGATCGCGGTGCCCGACGGGAAGCCGGTCACGGTTCGCTTCGATGTCGTGAACGTCTTCGACACCATCTACGAGCTCAGGGACGGATCGGGCATCGGCGTGTTCGCGCCGCAATTCGGAATGCGCCGCGGCTTCTTCGCTGGAATTTCGAAAAAACTGTGAAGGCCGAAACTATGAGCCAAACAGAATCCCCTACCCGCTTGAGCCCTCGCCGCCGCGGCGCGCGCGTCGCTTGGGATGTGTCTTGGGCCGCGCAGCGGCCGCCGGCGAAGCAACGACCTCGCCGTCCGCCGTTGCCCGCCGCCACCGCCCTGAAGCGGCCACGTGCAGACCGTACCGGCATTTGGCCGCAAGCTGAGAGGACCAAGACGCGATGAAATTCTGTAGCAAACTGTTTCATATCCCGGCCGTAGCGCTCGCCGCAGCACTTTTGCAGCCGGCGCTCGCCCTCGCGCAATTGCCACCTGCGCCAGCGACTACACCGCCGGTCGTCGCTCTCCCCGCTGTTCCGCCCGCTCAAGAAGTTCCAGCTGCCAAGGCACCGATCATGCCGGCACCGGCCGAAGCCGCGCCGGCTCCAATCGTGCGGCCGGCGTTAGCAGAGCCAAACGCGGTGGCGGTCCAGCCTTCCGCCATCGCGCTCACGCTTCCACGCGATCTGTCGCCGTGGGGGATGTTCCTTGCCGCCGACATTGTGGTCAAAGCGGTGATGGTCGGCCTTGCCCTCGCTTCGCTGCTGACCTGGACCATTTGGTTTGCCAAGGCCCTCGAATTGCTGGCTGCCAGGCGTGGGCTGCGCGCGGCGATCGAGGCGCTCAATGATGCGCGCTCGCTCGCCGACGCCATGACCCGCCTGAATGGTCGCGGCGGCGATGTCGTCATGCTGCTGGATGCTGCCGAAACTGAATTGCGGCTCTCGGCCGATGCCATCTCGGCTGACGGCGTAAAGGAGCGCATCGCCTCGCGTCTGGAGAGGATCGAAGCCGCCGCCGGCCGGCGGATGATCCGCGGCACCGGCATTCTCGCCACCGTCGGCGCCACCGCCCCGTTCGTCGGCTTGTTCGGCACGGTGTGGGGTATCATGAACAGCTTCATCGGCATTTCCAAGCAGCACACCACCAATCTGGCAGTGGTGGCACCCGGCATCGCCGAAGCATTGCTCGCAACGGCCTTGGGCCTGGTAGCGGCCATTCCAGCAGTGGTGATGTACAACGTGTTCTCGCGCTGGACTGCCGGCTATCGCGCATTACAGGCCGATGCCGCCGCCGAGATCCTGCGTCTTGTGAGCCGCGACCTCGACCGCGGCGCCTTTAACCGCCCATCAGGTGAGCGCCGTCGGCCGACAGCAGCCGCCGAGTGAGCCGCCGGAGGGAGTGAGATCCATGAGCGTACGTCTCGACCACGGCGACGAAGCTTTAAGCGAGATCCATGAGATCAACGTCACGCCGTTCATCGACGTAATTTTGGTCCTGCTGATCATCTTCATGATCGCGGCGCCACTGGCGACCGTGGATATTTCCGTCAACCTGCCGGCCGCCAGTGCCGAGCAGCAGCCGCGCCCGGACAAGCCGCTGTTTCTGACGCTCAAATCCGACTTGAGCCTGCTGATCGACAACGATGCGGTGAGCCGCGCGACGCTTTCGGCTGCGCTCGATCAGGCGACCGCCGGCGACAAGCAGCAGCGCGTGTTCGTACGCGCCGACAAATCGGTTCCTTATGGTGATCTGATGGCGCTGATGAATGATCTGCGCAGTGCCGGCTATCTGCATGTGGCGCTGGTCGCTCTGGAAGCCGAGAAAGTGCCGTGAATGCGGCACCGCAATCCGCGATCGTACGCCGCATGCCCGAAATGCTGCGCTGGGGCGCCTGCTTCGCGCTGGCGCTTTGCTTTCACGCTGTCGTCGTGGCCGCGCTGCTGGAACACTGGACCGAGAATTCTGATCTGGTGGCAAATGCACCGGTGATCACCATCGATCTAGCTCCCCTAGCAGTCGCGCCCGACACCAAACCAAGCGAACTGCCGCCTGGACCGCAGCAGGCCGAAGCAGAACCCGAGCCTGAGCCCGACCCGGTAAAGCCCGTCGAGAAGCTCGAACTGCCGCCGGAGCCGAACGCTGAGCCGCTCCTCGCGGTGACACCGCCGCCGAAACCGCAAGAACCGAAAGAAGAGAAACCCAAGCAGCAGCACGCGAGCCTCCCCAGCGCGCCGAGCACCGCGGAGACCAAGGCCGAACGCGCGGCGGCGCCGGCGCCCGGCGCTTCCTCGCACAATCCCTATGCGGTACCGAACTGGAAGTCGCGATTGGTCGCCACGCTGGAGCGCAGCAAGCGTTATCCGGCCGAGGCGCGTGTGCGCGGCGAGCAAGGTGTGGCGCAGCTAGCCTTCAGCATCGACCGTCATGGCGGTGTGCATCACGCCCGTATCGTGCACAGCTCAGGTTCCAGCCTGCTCGATGAGGCGACGCTGGCACTGGTCGAGCGCGCGCAACCGTTGCCACCGCCACCACCGGAACTCGCCGGCGCGGAAATCGCGATCGTGGTGCCCATCCGCTACAACATTCGCTAACGGCGTGAGCCTGCAAAATGGACGACATCTGGGGGCCGTAATGAGGAATAGCAGACTACAGGAAGTGCCGGAGCGTGACGCTACCAATCACCAATTGGTTCTTCGCGTACTGCAATCGGCCAACGCGCCAATGACGGCATATGAAATCCTGCACGCGCTTCGGCGAAGTGGGTTCCATTCCCCGCCGACAGTCTACCGCGCTTTAAAGCGATTGATGGACTCAGGGGATGTGCATCGTCTGGAATCGACTAACGCCTACTTGAGTTGCAGCAACCATAAGCACCATCATGGTCCAGTGGCTTTTGCAATATGTCGAGAGTGCGGCCACGTCGACGAACTGGTTGGAGGTGCGTTGACGAAACAGCTCGAAGCGAACGCAAAGCAACATGGGTTTCGTGTAGAGGCCGCCATGATCGAACTCATGGGGAAGTGTGCATTCTGCGCCAAGGACAGAACTGAGGAATGAACGCCGCGCTCAAACAGCATCATCGTCATCGGTCGCAATATGCAGCACCATCGCCATCAAGAGTTCATCCGAATCCTCAATACCATTGAGATGCAGGTTCGAGCGCGACGGCAAATCCACGTCATCGCCGGCGACTGTGCGACACGCAGGAATTTGAGGGCGCACGGATGACTTACCTGCCCTCCCCGCGGGACGTTCCAATTCACAAACTTTTCCTGGTGGTCATTCTCACGGCCTTGGCGCTGACTGCATCAAGTCTGGGTCACACGCAGGCGCGGAAAGATCGCGAATTTCGGGAATGTCCAGATTGCCCCGTGATGGTCGGGATTCCGGCGGGCACATTTTTGATGGGCAGTCCGAAGAATGAGCAGGGCCGCTTTGATTCCGAGGGTCCGCAGCGTGTCGTTTCGATAAAGGCATTCGCTTTGGGCAAATACGACATTACCACTGCGCAATTTATCGATTTCCTCAAAAGTACCGGTCATCGGCCGATGCCCTGCAACCGGATTCTCGGCTTCGCATGGGGTTCGCCCGGTCGCGGTTTGGAATTGCAACTGCCAAACTGGCCGGCTGTCTGCCTCGAATGGATTGACGCAGAGGCCTATGTCGCGTGGCTCAATGCCAAGGTGCATAAGGAACGTCCGGCCCTCGCGCCGGGCCCCGGGCCGTATCGTCTCCCGAGCGAAGCGGAGTGGGAATATGCCGCTCGGGCGGGCACCAAAACAGCCCGGTGGTGGGGTGAGGCGATCGGGCGCAATCGTGCAAATTGCAACGGCTGCGGCAGCCCATGGGACGATCGATTGTTCGCCACCGTCGAAAGCTTCGCCCCCAACCCGTTCGGCCTCTACGGCATGTTAGGAAACGCCTGGCAATGGACCGAGGATTGCTGGCATCCGAACTATATCCACGCTCCTGACGATGGCCGTGCGTGGACGGAAAAAAATTGCGCGAAGCACGTTATTCGCGGTGGTTCCTGGAACAGTTTGCCCGTTCTCGTCCGTTCGGCCAGCCGAAGCTTCAGCACTAGCGACGGTGACGACTACGATAATTCGAGCCTCACCGGCTTTCGGGTCGCCAGGGACCTGCCTTAGTCCGCGACCCGTCCGACATTGCTATCGCAATGCATCTCTGGTGTTGAGCGTGAGAATCACGTTCATTAACTCCGGATAATGCCCAGGCGGCAAGGTCAGTGGCGAGGACAAAAGCGCGGCGTTTCGCGCGCTCAGTGCGGCTTCATCGTATGCCGCGTCAACACCTAACTTTCGATTGTTGACGACCTCAGCTCCGGTGACAACGCCAGCCTTTGTGATGGCCACACGGACAAGAACCGAAAAGTCCTTGCCATGGAGAGCCGCGAGATCGAGACCCCAATGATGCTCGATCTGATCGCGAAGAAAGTCCTTTAAGGCCGCGTCGAATCCGAGCGCCGCGTCCGGTCTCATCGCCGAAATGCGAGAGAGGCCTTCACCCTTAGTGGAAAGGTTTTGATCCAGAATCGGTTGGCG
>DAINPA010000107.1:0-5072 GCA_036743675.1 Steroidobacteraceae bacterium | reverse complement strand
GAGGGCATCTTGCAGGCATCTTCGGGTTCCGGCGCCAGCCGCGCCGATTGCTCGATCAGCAACGTCAGCAATTCGATCGCATCGAGCTGCGGCGGCGGCGCTGAGAGGTGTGTAGGCCGAAAGATACGCAGCAACTGCGATGCGCCGCCGATCCTGTAGTGCGCCAGGATATGAAGGCCGGAAAAGGCTGTTATCACCCACGTTCCGTACCAGTGCAGCATCGCTACATCGTGGCCGGCGTAAAAGCCAAAATACAGCAATCCTCCACTGGCAATAAGCGCCAGCATCGTGACGAAGAAGACCCAGTACAGAACGATGTTGTAGGCGCCGAGCCTGGCCTGTCTCCGGCCGAAAAGTCCTCGCAGGCGGATCTTGTCCAGCCGGACGCGGCGGCCGAGACCGGATCTCGTCAAATAGACCGCATATGCGAGCGCCACCGCGACCAGCGCGACGGCCGCCTGCATATGCGCCATCCACACGCTCTCGCGCGGCAGCACGGCATCGAACAGATTGATCCAGCTGCGTCCGGGCGCTTCGGTCGCGATGCGCAATCCGCTGACGAAAGCGACGCTGAACGCGGCGACAAGCAGCCAGTGCAGAATGATCGTTCCGTAGTCGGTCTTTCGTTGCTTCACGCGTGCGCTCCGTCGTCAGGGAGCCCGCAAGCGGCGCCGTCAGGGTGACGCCCGAACTTCACGTGAATTTTGCCGCGCCGGATCGCACGGCCTTCCCTTTTGGCCCGCGCAATACGCCGCAAGAAGCCATCGTTACCGTTACGCAAAAGACCCGTCCCCCAAATCAGAATTCGCCGAACCCGACGAACAAATAGTTTCCCTTTGTTTTGCGGCTGCCCGGCCGCGACGTATTGACGGTTCAAACCGCGAGAGCTGGATTGAACGATCCGACTGGCCTCCGGCGTCCCATCGATGTGATGGGACGCTGGAAGTCACGCTGATCCGCCGTTATCCCCACATGTGGTGGAAGTGCTGCGCCATCTCCGCCGAATGATGCATGTCGATTGGCGGCGTGCCGGCTGCCGCGGCGTCAGCGGCTGCAACCGGCGCCGCCGCTGCGGTGCTGGCGGGTGCGCTCGCTGCGGTCTGCGCAGCTGGCGCAGCGGCCAAGTCGGTCAACAGCGTTGCCACGCCATTGTTGTGGGCGCCGGCGGCCTGGGCCACCGCCGAGAGGTCGGCAATGACCGCCGAAACGCTGTTATGGCCGCCTCCCTGGAGAAGAGCTATCAGGTCAGCCACCAGGTGGTTCCCACCATCTCCCGCAGCAGGCCCTCCAGTATCGTGTGGTCCAGCAGGGGGTGTTGATGCAGGTGGTGTTGCGGGATTCGGTGTCACGGCCGTCGCCTGCGCCGCCGCCACCACACTCGCATAGCTCCCGCCATCCGCCATGAGGTTATTGCTTCCCACGTCCGCAGAGTTCGCTGCGAGCTGCTGTACCGCTGCGTCGAGTTCCCCGGTATTGTGCGTCTGCAAACCGTCAATCAGCGCGTTCGCCGCGGTGCCCGCCGTGCCATCTGTCCGAAGTTCGTTCCAGAAGCGCGCCGAGAACAGGCTGCCTTGCGACTGATCGAAGGCGTTCGAATTATTCTCGAAGGTCTGTATTTGCTGGACCAGTCCAGCAACGTCGCCGTTGAAGCCATTATTCTCGATCGTGGTCGCCATCTGTCCAAGATGGTTACTGTCCTGGATCCATTGAGTGAGAAAGGTCGTTTGGGCTGCATTGTCATGGAACGGTGCAGCGGGGGTGTTCAAGGCTGGCAGAGGCGTCGGGTTAAACAGCGCTTGCACACCCGGGTCGGCTTGAGCGATATCAATAATGTCCCGATGGATATCATTGATCGCGCGACCAACATATTGTCCGAGATCTGTTCCCAATACCAGCGTACCTGTCGGAGAGTTCGCGTTCTCGACGGATGCGATCTCTTCATTAAGCTGATTGACGATGATGTGCGTGTGCAGATCGGTGAGGTTATTGATCTGGGGGTCTGCCGCGCTCAACATCTGCTGCACGCCGACAAGGTCCGAGACGATCAGGTTGACCTGATCCGGGCCGATGCCGCCAATCTCGCGGGTCGTTGCGTCGTTGAATAGATCCGTTGCTGTCAGGGCCATTTACTTCTTCCTTCTACACTGTTGCTGGCGATAATGAATACGCTGCCGTTACTTTGGTTGATTACGGAATGGCATGTTGGCCAAGCCCGCTTCGAGAAACCTTATGGCCGCAAGATTTTGTACCGCAGTCGCATTGGCCATGATTGCCTCCCTCATGACCGATCAGCGCACTGAATGCGCGAGATGAAGAATTGTTTAGCTTCGTGGCGGCTTTCAGCCGACACCGAGGCCAATGCGCGGGAGAAGCAAGGTGATAGACGGACGAAACCGTGACGCCGGTCTCGTTTTACGCGAGCGCTATGCCCCCACGGGCGAGAAATATGAAAGCATATGAAAGCGTTGCCGGTGGTTGGCGGGGAAATCTCGCGCGCCACCTTATCGTGCGCAATTTTTACGCGACCGGCATGACGCAATCGTCCCGGTAATTATGACATTGCTGCCATTGTTTTATTCCGGCGCGATCCGCAACAACTGGCCGCGGTCGCATTGTTGCCGAAAAATGGTCGGTATCGCCGGTCAAGGAGATTTGATCGCGTAACACGCGATAGCAGCCGATGGGGAGGCGCAGCGCATGAGTGTCGTTCAGGGTCACGCGCAAGCGACGTCTCCATCGCGCGGGATTTCGAGTCTGCTGTCGACGCTGGCGTCCGATGATCCCGTATCGCTTGGGCTGCGCGAGAGCGCGCGGCGTATGATCGGCATTGCCGTATTCAGCGGGGTGATCAATGTCCTGATGCTGTCGGGCTCACTTTATATGTTGCAGGTCTATGATCGGGTTATTCCGAGCCGCAACACCGCGACCTTGCTGGGCCTCTCGCTAATGGTGCTGTTCGCCTATCTCATGCAAGGATACTTCGACGCGCTGCGCGCGCGCATGCTGTGCCGGGTCGCGACGCTTTTCGACGCCGGCTTGCAGCAATCGATCCACACGGCGCTCGCCACTCTGCCGCTTCGCGGCGTGAAACCCATGCTGATGCAGCAGCCTTTGCGCGATCTGGACCAGGTGCGCGGCTTCATGTCCAGTATGGGGCCGACGGCATTCCTTGATATGCCGTGGATTCCGATCTTCCTCGTTGCCTTGTTTCTGTTTCATCCGGCGATCGGCATGACGGCCCTGCTTGGGACCGGTGCGATCATCGCCATGACATTGCTGACCGAGCGGATGTCGCGCGGGGCGGCCAAGGCCGCGATGGATTCCAGCGCCCACCGGCAGGTGCTGGCGGATGCGACCCAGCGCAATGCCGAAGTTATCCGGGCGCTGGGCATGACGGATCGATTCACCGCGCGCTGGTCGCAGGCCAATGAGCGCTATTTGCGGGAAAATATCCGCGCCACCGACGTGTATGCCAATCTCGGATCGGGTGCGAAGGTGCTGCGCTACGTGCTGCAATCGGGGATGTTGGGCATCGGCGCCTATCTCGTCGTGGCCGACAAGGCGTCGGGCGGCATCATGATCGCTTCGTCGATCATGATGGGCCGCGCGCTGGCGCCTGTTGAAATAGCGCTCGGTACCTGGAAGCAGCTCGTCGCCGCGCGTCAGGGCATCGCGCGTTTGCGCGAAATATGCAAGGCAACCGCGCCGCCTCCTGCACCGCCGGTGGTGCTGCCGCGTCCCTGTCGCGAACTTTCGGTACGGGATCTCGCCGTCGCCGCACCGGGCACGGAGAAGGCGATCGTCTCGAATATTTCTTTTTCTCTCACGGCCGGCATGGGACTGGCTCTGCTCGGCGCGAGCGCTTCGGGCAAGACCTCGCTCTCAAAGGCGCTGGTTGGAATCTGGCCGGCCCAGCATGGCGTCGTGCGGCTCGACGGCGCCGCGCTCGATCAGTGGCGAAACGAAGATCTGGGCCGGTATATCGGCTATCTGCCGCAGGATGTGGCCCTGTTCGATGGCACCGTTGCCGAAAACATCTGCCGTTTCGATGACCGGGCCACCTCCGACGCCATCCTGAAGGCTGCGCAGATCGCGGGCGTGCATGACATTATTCTGCGGCTGCCCGAGGGTTATTCGACGCGAATCGGCGAGGGCGGCATGTCGCTGTCCGCGGGGCAGCGGCAGAGGATTGGTCTGGCGCGCGCGGTCTTCGGCGATCCGTTTCTGGTCGTGCTCGATGAGCCCAATGCCAATCTCGATGCCGACGGTGAAAATGCCCTGACCCGCGCCATTCAAATCCTGCGTCATAACCGATGCATCGTCATCGTCATATCGCACCGCCCCAGCGCGCTTGCCGCGCTGAATATGGCGATGGTGCTCTACGAAGGTAAGGCGATCGCGGTCGGCCCGTGCGAAGAGATCTTTGCGCGCGTTCGCACGGCGACGGGACAGGCTGGGGCGGCGAGACAAACTGCGGCGGCGCCAAACGCGAAGACGACGCGCCGTGCTCCCCTTCCCGAGAGCGTTCAGTCATGAGACCGGGAGACCGTGCACGGCATCACGGTGGGCCCCCGCGGCGCTGGACCGGCGAGTCGCAGAGCGACGGCGTCGGGCTGCAAGGCGCCGCGCTGATTCTCGAACTGCAGCGTCTGCGGCAAGCGTTCGAGCGTGAAGACGCGAACGAGCCGCACGCACCGCAAGCGCGTCGACCGGCTCGCGACGATTTGCGTCCGGCCGGGCGTCAGCGAACGCGCCAGCCGAAGCGTCAGCGGAAGGGCAAGGTGGGGCGGGCTATCGATGTCTGCCTTGAGCAATTCGGATTCAGTGCCGCCGCCCCGGCCGGGCGCAGAAGCGAAAATGAACGCGAGCCGGGAACCGCCCCGCCACCGCGCCGGCGTAGCCCGATCATCGCGCCCGACGACCCATCCCTGATTAATGTGACGCGGCCCGAGCCGAAACTTCCCGGACCGGATGATAGACATCAGTCGATGTATATCGAGAGCCCGCGATTGACGCTGCCGCGCCCGGCCGGCAACGCGGAGACCGGAACGGCCATTGGACAGTTGATCGAG
>DAINPA010000106.1:0-5080 GCA_036743675.1 Steroidobacteraceae bacterium | reverse complement strand
TACCGCGATCGCATCGCCGACCGTGACGAGGCGCGCGACATCCGCCTCGGTGAGGTAGAGGGGGGAGCGATTCATAGGTCTACCAATTTCTCGTTTGTCATGCCGGACGGCCCGAATGGGCAAATCCAGGACCGAGGTATCCCAGAGTAAGTGATTAATCCCGACCGTTGCGATACGTTGAGTCCCGGCTCTCGCGCTTCGCATTCGGCCCGCAGGGCTATTTCGGAAAAGCCCTCGTCGGCACGAACGGCGACAGCGATAGGTGCCAAAACCAACCGCGTATCAGTCTTCTCGTCATGCGGCAGGAGCTAAATCTTCATCGCCTTGGCCTTGGCCTCGATCGCCGTGCGGTCGAACTTGTTGACCTCGTCGAGGATTTCGGTGGTGAAGACCTTGTTGAGGTCGTTTACTTGTCCATCGAGGCCGGCAAAGTGAACCTGCGCTTGCCACTCGTCCAAAGTCTGCCCGCCGAACCGCTTGTCAGTCTGCCACGCACCCGCGAACCACTTGTCCTTGCGCGAATCCACTACCTTGCGGGCTTCCGTAAAAGCCTCCTGGTCAGTCTTACCCTTAGGTTTGGTTTCCGGATAGATGTCCCAGTGCAGCTTGATGGCCAGATCGGGGTTGGCGTAGGCGAACACGGTCGACTTCGCCATGGCGCGGAAGAATCCGACGTAGAGCTCGCGCCGCTTGGCGAGATCGGAGCGACGCACCGCATAACCGTTGCCGAACAGCTTCTGCATCCCCGGCGAGTTGGGCAGGTGGCGCAGCGGAAATCCGGCGATCTCGATGCGCGCGAAGCTCCCGTCCCAGAACGCCATAGCGTCGACGCGACCACGGTAGACCGCCTCGCCCGCCGGGCCGCCGTCGCCGACCGACACCCACTCGACGTCCTTGTCCGGATCAATGTCGAGCTCCCGAAACATCGCGCGGGCACCAAAGTAGCCGCTGTCGCCCTGATTGCGAATGCCAACGGTCTTGCCTTTGAGCTCGGCGAGCGACTTGATCGACGAGTCAGGTTTGACCGCTACCGACCAATGCGGCTGGCGCAGCCAGATATAGGGGAAGATGATGTCGATGTCGGGATTCTTCACATAGACCGGCAGGAACACCGTCGGCGAGATCGCCGAGGTCTCGACATTGGCGGTGGCGATCGTCTGCAACGTCTGGCCGGAACCGGACATGTTGATGATGTCCAACTTGCAGCCTTCCTCCTCGTAATATTTGAGCCGCGGGTGTTGGCCCATGGTGAGGAAGATGAGCTGCGGGTCGATGATGCCGGCGGCATTGCCGAGCCGGACGACCGGCAAGGACTGGCTGCGCGCAACGTGCGGCGCCACCACCAGGCCGATGGCGGCCGAGCCCACGAGGGTGTTGAAATGACGACGATTAATCATGCTGTTGCTCCCTGACTGCGCGCTCGCATCTCAGCCTAGCATGGCTCGGCGGTCTCGAAAAAACGCATCGGCGTCCTCTGCAGCGAGCGGGCGCCATGTCCGTCGCATGCCACGAGGTTGCCGACCTGCACGCCGCGCTTGCCATCTTCGCTTACCAGGTGTGGCTGAACCACCAAAAGCATGCCCGGCTCAACCGTGAACGGCGCCAGTTCGCGCTTGATCATGGCCCCTGGCAGATCCGCTCGTGGGGGCTCGATGGTTATTCCCCAACCGTGCACCAGCACGTCGCGGGTGCGGCAGCCGCTCGTCTCGACGAAGGCCGCGGCAGCGCGGATGTCGGCATCGGTGGCGCCCGGCTTGAGCACGGCGAACACGCGATCATAGCATTCAGCGGCGAGATCATAGAGGCGTTGGTATTCCGGCGTCGGCTTTGTGCCGACCGCGAACGGCCGCTGGATCTGGCCGCAATAGCCCCAATAGCCTGCGCTGATCTCGGTCATCAGGACGTCGCCGCGCTCAATCACCCGCGCTGAAGGATATTGCCACGGAAAGATGAACTCGGGGTCGTTCATCGGCGTGGCACCAAGGAAATGGAACATCAGCGAGCCGCCGTCCGGCAGGAACGACGCCTGGATGTGTGCCGAGAGTTCATATTCCGGCATGCCCGGGCGCAAAGTCTGCGCGATCGCGTCGATGGCTCGGTCGGTGAACTCGGCGCCCTTCTCGAACCAAGCGATCTCCTCGGCGCTTTTAATCAGCCGGGCCGACTGCAGTACCTCGAGTCCGTCCTCGAAACTCGCCTGCGGCATGGTCGCGAGGAGATCACGGTGATGCTCAGAGGCCATCGAGGCGCGGCCAACATTGCGCACGCCGGCAAGCCCGATGCGTCCGCGCACAAGGCCAAGGTCGCAGAGTCGCTCGCCGATTGCGCGCCCGGGCGTGAAGGTGCCGAACACGTCGTCGACCACCGCGGCGCGGCGCGCGCTGTGGATATAGAGCTCGTTGCTGATGACGAGGAATGGCTCGCCGTCGAGTGGAATGACCGCGTAGGCGGCATACGGATCGAGCCAATTGGTAAGCCAATAGACATTGGCATGGTTGCTGTTGCGGAACGCCGAATCGCCTGCGGCAACCACCGCATCGAGGCCGCGCTTGCGCATTTCCGCGCGGACGAGCGCGTAGCGCCGCTCATACTCCACAGCGGAGAAGCGGGGAAATATGGGAGCTGGAAGGGCCACCCGCTTACCCCCGCGCTGCACGGAGTCCGGACGCGAATGCCCTCATCCGCATCATGTACCCATCATCCGCTGCTCTTCGCCGGACCAGAACAGCACCCGGCGCTCGACCATGCGCAGGGCCTTGTGGATGACGATGCCGACGACGGCGAGGATGATGAAGACCGAGAACGTGCCGGCGATGTCCATCTGCGCGTTCATCGACAGGATTAGGGTGCCTAGGCCGCGCTGCGCACCGACGAACTCGCCCACCACCGCGCCAACCACAGCGAATACGGCCGCCATGTCGAGGCCCGCGAAGATGTAGGGCATGGCGCTGGGCAGGCGCACCTTCCAGAATATCTGCCACGGATTGGCGCCGAGCGCGCGCATCAATTCCAGCCGCTCGGGGTCGACCGCCTTGAACCCGGCCATGCTGTTGATCAGCAGCGGGAAGAAGGTGAGCAGGCAGATGATCACAACCTTCGAGGTCAGTCCGAAGCCGAACCACAGCACGATGATCGGCGCTAGCGCGATCTTGGGTAGGCTCTGGATGGCGACCAGGTAGATGCGCAGCGTCGCCTCGATGATGCGGAACTGCGAAATGACGGTGCCGAGCAGCAGGCCGACGCCGCTGCCGATGAAGAAGCCGAGCAGCACCTCCCACACCGTTACCCAAGTATGCAGCCAATAGCCGCCGCGCGCCATGAAGCCGGCGTCGAGGCCGCGCCACAGCGCGACGCCGATCGCACTCGGCGTCGGCAGCACGTAGTTCGGCACGTCGAAATAGGGCACGCCCCATTCCCAGGTCACGAGAATCACCACCAGCAGCACCGGGGCGAGGATCAGCTCCGGCCGCGTGCGGATGAGGATGCGGAAATCGCTGGGCGGCTTCGCCGCAAGTTCCACCGGCGGCAGCTCGTTGACGCTATTGGTCATGTGATGCCTTTACCGCCCGCGACCGTCTCGCCGTCGCGCTGTCCATAGAGAAGCCGGCGGATTTCGCTGGTGAGCTGGCCGAACAGCGGATCGCCCATGACGTCGATCCCGCGCGGCCGCGCGATCGCCACCTCGACCACTCGCGCGATGCGTCCGGGCCGCGGCGTCATCACGACAACGCGGTCGCCGAGAAACACCGCCTCGGGGATGCTGTGGGTGATGAGCACGACAGTCTTGCCGCTCTCGCGCCAAATGCGCTGCAGGTCGAGGTTCATCTGCTCGCGGGTCATGGCGTCGAGCGCGCCGAACGGCTCGTCCATCAATAGGATGCTTGGATCGTGTACCAAGGCACGGCTGATGGCGGCGCGTTGCTGCATGCCGCCGGACAGCTCCATCGGGTATTTGTTCTCGAAATCGGAAAGGCCGACCATGGCGAGGAGGTCGCGCGCACGGGCGCGCGCCTTGTCGCGCGGAATGCCCTGCACCTCGGCCGGCAGCAGCACGTTCTCCATCACCGTACGCCACGGCAGGAGAATCGGATTCTGAAACACGATGCCGATGTCGCGGCGTGGCGCCATGACGGGAGTGCCGGCGACGGTGACGCTGCCGGCGCTCGAACGCTGCAGGCCCGCGAGGATCTTCAACAACGTCGTCTTACCGCAGCCGCTTGGGCCGACGATAGTGACGAACTCGCGCTCGCCCACCGACAACGAAATATCGTTGAGCGCGTGAATGCGCTCTTGGCGGACCGTTGTGAAGATCTTCTCGACACGGGTGATTTCGATCATAGTCGAGGGCCGCGCCACGGCGGTCTGCATGGTCGTCGAACGGCCAATAGCCTCGACATTCATCGTGGATCTCCCCATGACGCGTTGGGCCGAACGACGCGTGCCGTCCCGAACGAGCGCCTGCAGTAAGCCGAAAAGCGGCGAGGCTTTCAAGCGAAACAAGAAATCGCGAGCCCAGCATCCCGCAAAATGCTTCGGTCATGCCCCCAGCCGCTCCTGCAGCTGTGCGCCGAATTGGCATTCCTGATACGCGCAGCGCGGCTAGCAGGGTGCCGTCCGCGCCTAACGCCGGACGTGCGGTTGCTCAAAACTCCAAAAGACTGGGCAAGACTATAGATTTCGGGTTACCGCCTTACCGTCGTGGGCTGGCCACTGTCCTGCAACGGCACGCTCACAGAAGCAATAGATGCGCAGCCGCAACTTGCCCTCTTCGCGGACGGTAGCCGAGCGGAAGTCCGCAAACATCACGTCAGCCACAGCGGCGGCGTCCCGCCACCAGCGGCTAATGAAAGTACCGCCCCGCGTGCACCAATGCCGGGGCCTTCGCGCTGAAAGTTGGTGCAATAGGCAAACGCCATGTTGCGGTCGCGGTCGCACCAAGCGAACGCGCCGCCAGTGCCGGAGTGACCGTAGGCTGCCATGTTCATTCCCATCGGTAACGTGTTCGGCTCATTGTGCATGAATCCGAAGCCCATGCGCAGGTAGCGTTTAGTCATGATGCAGTCACGCTCCCAAACGAGCC
>DAINPA010000105.1:0-5117 GCA_036743675.1 Steroidobacteraceae bacterium | reverse complement strand
CCCGGACCCCCCGGCCCGCCGGAACCACCCGGACCGCCCTGGAAGGCCTGGGCGAATACGTTCTTGAGCTCGTCGGCCTGCGCGCTAGTCAGTTTGCCGTCTTTCACCTCGCCGTCGATGAGGCTGTCGATTTTCGACTTCATCGCACCCGGCGAGGGCGGCGACCCGGCCGACGGCGCCTGGCTCTGCATCGCCGAATTGATGTCGGTGAGCGCCGAGCTGAGCGCGGACTGATCGCCGGAGCTGATGGTGCCGGACGAGACTTCCGATGCCAATTCGCTTTGCAGCCGCGACAGCGGCGAGAATTGCTGCGACATGGCGGTGGCGGACGAGATCAAACTCATGACATATTCCTCCCAAACGCCAGCAAACTGACTGCCGGCCCTCCGCCGTTGAGAAGACCCTTTTGTGGTTAACAAGGACTTGCCACGGCGCGGCGGGTTTGTTTCGGTGTATGTCGCAATCCCCCGCAGAAACATTCAGAAACAATTTTGCCTCCTTGTTTTGGCATTATCGCCGCCAGCCGACTCATCATGACCAAACTGCCGCACATTCTGGTGGTGGAAGACGACCGGGAAATCAGCGCGCTGGTCGCCCGCTATCTGCGCTCCAACGACTGCCGCGTGACGGTGGCCGGCAACGGCCGCGACGTCGACCGCGTGATGAACGGCAGCCGGATCGATCTCATCGTGCTCGATCTGATGCTGCCGGGAGAAGACGGCCTGAGCCTGTGCAAGCGGCTGCGCACGCACTCGCAGGTCCCGATCATCATGCTCACCGCCAAGGGCGATGAGGTGGATCGCATCCTCGGGCTGGAAATGGGCGCCGACGATTATCTGTCGAAGCCGTTCAATCCGCGCGAACTGCTGGCGCGCGTCCGCGCCGTGCTGCGGCGCTCAACCATCACCGCGCTCAATCCGGCGACGAGCAGCGCGCACGTGCTCAGCTTCCTCGGCTGGCAAATCCACCGCGTCCTGCGCGAGCTTAGAAATCCGGCCGGCGCGCGCGTCACGCTCACCGACGCCGAATTCGGCCTGCTGCAGGTCTTTTGCGAACGCCCGGGCCGCGTCCTGTCGCGCGACCAGTTGCTCGATCTCACGCAAGGACGCAGCGCCGGCGTGTTCGAGCGCAGCATCGATATCCTGGTGAGCCGCTTGCGGCGCAAGATCGAGAGCGATCCGCACTACCCGAGCATCATCAAAACCGTGCGCTCGGGCGGCTACCTGTTCACGCCCGCCGTAGAACCAACATGAGCTTCGCGCGACCGCAGTTTCTCAACCGTATAAGCGGGCAGATGACGATTCTCATCTTGGTATCCTTGCTGGCCATTCATGTCGTCATTACCGCCGGAATTTTCCTGAGCCACCGTTTCGAAGGCTCGCGCGTGCTCGACGACGGTCTCGGCGAGGTCGTCTTGCTGGTGAAGCTCGTCGCCGCGGCGCCGCCCGGCGCCGAGCGCACGCGTCTGCTCATGCAGATCGCGCGCACCTATCCGAACTTGGAGATCAAGATCGCGGCCGCCATGCCGCCGCTGGACGGACGGCCGGACGCCGAGCCGCCATTGCGCTATCTCGAGCAGCGTCTCGGCCCCGGCTTCCAGGTCGCGATCGGACGCGCCGCGGCGCAGCCGACGAAAGCGGCGCCGATGCTCGCAGTGCACTTGCCCGACGGCGAGATGCTGACCGCACGACTGCCGCCACATCCCAGACTGCCGCCGCTCGGCGGCCCGATCTCGATCACGATCCTGTTCGTGGTCATCAGCGCGACGCTACTCGGTATTTGGGCGACGCGCGCATTGCGGACGCCGCTCTCCGGCTTTGCAAAGGCCGCCGAAGGATTCAGCCTCGACGGCGATATCGCCAAGTTGCCGGAGCGGGGACCCGAGGAAATCCGCGCCGTGGCGAGGGCGTTCAACCGCATGCGCGAGCGCATTAAGACGCTTGTCGACGACCGCACGCGCCTGTTGGCGGCGATGGGTCACGACCTGCGCACGCCGATCACGCGCCTGCGTCTGCGCAGCGAATTCATCGTCGACGAGGAACTGCGCGCCCACATGCTGCGCGATCTTGATCAGATGAAGTCGATGACCGACGGCGTGCTGTCATTCCTGCGCGAGGGGCAGGCGCGCGAGCCCGCGACGACGATCGATATCGCCAGCCTCCTGCAAACCGTCTGCGACCAGTTCGCCGACATGGGGCACGATGTGACCTACCAGGGTCCGGATCACGCCACGCTCACGGCGCGCCCCGATGACCTGCAACGGGCGGTGTCCAATCTGGTCGACAACGCGACGCGCCATGCCGGCAAGACCGTCGTTGGTCTAGCCGCCGATGCGGCGGGCACGCGCATCGAGGTGAAGGACGATGGCCCCGGCATTCCCGACGAACGCAAGGACACCATGCTGGAAGCGTTCGTGCGCGGAAACGAAGCGCGCACCATGGACGACCGCGCCGGTTTCGGCCTCGGTCTATCCATCGCACGCGCCATCGCCGAGGCGCATGGCGGAGCCTTGACGCTGCACGACCGCGCGCCACACGGGCTCATTGCCCGCATCACGCTGCCGGCGGCGTAGCCTGGTCCGGCAACATCAAGAGCTGCAGTTGGCCGACCGCTTGTTTTTTGATCTTGCTGAGCGTGGGTAGGTCGAAACTCGGGTCAATGCCATGGAGGCGTGCAAAATTTGCTAACGTCATCTCCTTGATATCGGCAATCGGCTGAAGGCCAAGTTTGGTTCGTACCCGATCTTTTAGCCGCCGCTCAATGCGCCCAGCGACAAGACAGAACGTCTTGTCATGCCTTCCTTCGAACAACACCCATCTTCCGTCATGCGATCCTCAGCTGCGATGCCGCTACGGATCGCGGTCGGCGGACAAGAACCGCCGCCCGCGCGACCGCGAACGTTCAGGCTGCGAGCTTGATTTCCTTGCTGCCGATCACCGGCACCCCCAGGCTCTTCAAGAGCTGGTACAGCGTGTCGACTTCCTGCTGCTTCGGCTTCGGCATCGGCGAGCGCATGAACGGATTGGGGATCAGCCCGCGCAACCAGGTCGCCGTCTTGTAGCGGATGTGCAGGCGGCCCATGTCGGCGACGTATTCGTGCAGCTGCACGAGGCCGCCGTCCCAGATGCGGCGCGCTTTGTCGATGTCTTTCGCATCCCACGCCTCCAGGTGATCGAGCATCGGTTCGAGCGCGAAATTCCAGAAGCCCGACAGCGTGCCGTCGAACATTCCCGTCGCCTTGTATTCATGAAACCGCGAGGCGAGCGCGCCCATTACCGCGACATGATGATTGAGCCCGCGCAAGCCGTTGGCAATCAGCCGGAAGCCGTCGTACATGTACGTCATCTTCCAGCCGACCACATTCGGCACCTCGCGGCAGATGCGCAGCGTCGCTTCGAGCGGCAGACCAGGATAAAACGGCGGCTTGGCGCCGCCGACCGGATGGGTGACGATGGGCAGGTCGACCGCGCGATCCTGCGCGATGATCTGGTCGAGCCAGATTTCCGGATAGTTGTCGGCATCCCAGCAGGAGGTGACGTCCTGGGCCCCTCCCGGAGGCGTCACGAAAATACCGTCGACGCCGAGCGCTTTACAGTCGCGCGCGGTCTCGACCGTTTCGTCCGTGGTGATTGCCCAGGTGCCGGCGATGATCGGCACCTTCCCGTTCACCTCCTCCATCGCAATTTCCAGCACGCGCCGCTTTTCCTCGCGGGTGAGATAAAAAATCTCGCCGGCTTCCGGATTGATGCAGAGGCCCCCGCCCATGCGGACGAATTTCTCGTTTTTCAAGAAGTACTGGAGGAAACTGCGATAGGCGGCGCGGGTGGCGAGGCTTTGCTTGTTTTTGGAGAAGCCCCTTGGCAGTAAACTTGGACGGTAAATTTTTTGGCTAGATCGGCAACTTTCGCTCGACAAGGATGCACCGGACCGGCGCCCGATCGACCGCTTCGGAAACATCGTCACCCAT
Source organism: Steroidobacteraceae bacterium (assembly GCA_036743675.1). Classification (GTDB taxonomy): domain Bacteria; phylum Pseudomonadota; class Gammaproteobacteria; order Steroidobacterales; family Steroidobacteraceae; genus Bog-1198. Next base: position 1,150 of record DAINPA010000105.1, on the reverse strand, counting down.
GCAATCTTGGGCGGATTACATCACCGATACGCACGAATCTAGTTTTTGGAAGCGACAAGGCCAGCGTCCATGCAGGCCCGCACCACCGCCTCGAACACATGGCGCAAGAGGTCGCTGTCGCGGAAGCGGCCGTGCCGATTGACCGAGAACGTCGAATGGTCGGGCACCGTGTCATCGAGATCGAGCCTGCAGAACCATCGGTACGCGAGATGCAGCTCGACTTCCTCGCACAGCCGCCGCTCGAAGCGGATGCCGTAGCAGTAACCGACGATCAGCATCCGCAGCATGAGCTCGGGATCAATCGAAGGCCGGCCGATGTCGCTGTAGAACGGGGCCAGCATCTCGCGCAGGTCAGCCAGTACCCGCATCACGATCGGATTGATCCGGCGCAGCAGATGCCCGGCCGGAATGCGGCCTTCGAGGTTGAACAGATAGAACAGCTGGCTCTGATCGCCCGTCTGCCGGCCCATCATGGCAAACCTCCGCCGCTGGAAGCCTCCAGCAGACGGAATCACGGTTCGTCGATTATCGCGAGGCCTTTTTCAACGCTATCGACCCATTTGAGACACTAGGCATTGTGCCCGAAACAGTGTAGCGTCAACACATGGTCAAGCTTTTTTGCTTGCCTGAGAGCTGCCCAAAAAACGGCGACGTACCGAAGTCTCTGCTCAATAAATGTGGTAGCCTGCTGACTGCTGACTTCCGGCGCCGCTGTCAAACCAGAGGACTAATGCAATGAGCCACACCATCGGACTCGACCAGACCGAAGAAGAGATCCTCACCTATGAAGTCTCCGACGACTCGCTGGAGACTGCAGGGGGAACGGGGAAGGAGAAGGCGGGGAACTACACACTTTCAATGTGTTCTGGTTTAACTGTCTGCCCCGGTTGACCAGTTTTTAGACTGGTCCTGGCTTCTTAATTTTGGCACTGACTGACGAAATCTACGATGAGGCGCCGGAGACTACGGCACCTCATCATTCTCCTCTCATTTAGTTTCTTCTCTTGCCGGCGACCGGCGTCACTTCCGCTTCTGATGCTGTGGACGGCTCCTCCACCGGCACGTGAGTGCCATGAATGTGGGTGCTGTTAAGGCCCTGTGCCTGTCGTAAATCAAATCCGGACATATTGGTGATGCAGCCCGCCCAGGA
>DAINPA010000104.1:0-5301 GCA_036743675.1 Steroidobacteraceae bacterium | reverse complement strand
GCGCCGCATTCATCGGCCCCATGGTGTGCGAACTCGATGGGCCGATGCCGATCTTGAAGATATCGAAAACACTGAGACTCATGCGCAAGGCCTTGGTGAATTGGGCTCGCACAATCATACGCGGACAGGTATCCCGGCGCCGCCGCACACCCCCGGGGTTTTCGCTTCGATGGTGGTAGAATCTTCGGCTTGCGCCGTGTGCTTTCGCGCCATCACAGGAGATTGCAATGATTCGCCATCACGTATTCCTGGCCGCATCGCTTGCGAGCGTCTTTGCGTTGGCCGTGCCGCCGACGCGGGCGGCCGAAGTTCCGCCGTATATCGCGGCGGCCGTTGCCGATCCGAACCGTCCGGCCGCCGACAAAGCGCGCGATGAAAATCGCAAGCCGGCGCAAGTGCTGCAGTTCACCGGCATCAAGCCGGGGGATCAGGTGGCCGAATTGCTGCCGGGCGGCGGCTACTTCACGCGCCTCATCAGCAACATCGTCGGCGACAACGGCCATGTTTACGCGTTGGTGCCGGCTCCGGCGCCGGATGCGCCGGCGAATACGCCGGATTTCTCGGTGCGCGTGCGGGCATTGGCCGCCGACCCGCATTATTCAAACGTCAGCGTGGTAACCGAGCCGTTCAGTCAACTCGCGACTCCGGTACCGGTCGATGTGGTCTGGACGTCGCAGAACTATCATGACCTGCACAATTTTCCGGGTCTCGATGTCACGGTGTTCAATCAGATGGTGTTCGAGGCGTTGAAACCCGGCGGGATCTATCTGATCCTGGATCATGCCGGTGCGCCGGGCACCGGCATTGGCGAGACCTCGAGCTTGCACAGGATCGACCCGAAGGCGGTGATGCGCGAAGTGCTGGCCGCAGGTTTCGAGTTCGTCGCCGGCAGCGAGCTTCTGCGCCAGCCGAGCGATGCGCACACGGCAAAAGTCTTCGACCCCTCGATCCGCGGCAAGACCGACCAATTCATCTTCAAGTTTCGCAAACCCGCCAAGCCTTGAGACCGGGCGGCCGGCGCCGAACTATGCATGGCAATTGCTGTCAACCCACGGGTGGTTAAAGCGTTTCTATATGAGGGCATGGAGGTTTTGTTAAGCCAATGAAATTATTGAGTTTTTCACACACGGTTGGGGTGCTGTCGCAAAGTACACTGGTGCTTGCGGCCAGCCTTGGGATGGCCGCCTGTGTGGTGGGCCCGCCGCCTCGCACCGTTATGGTGCCAACACCGCCGCCACCCAAAGTGTTCGTCTATCCAAGCAACGGTCAAACTCAGGAGCAGATCGCTCGGGATCGCTATGAGTGCCACACGTGGGCAGTGCAGCAAACGGGCGTGGATCCCAGCCGCCAGAGCCCCTACCAGCAAGTCGTGGTGCAGCCGGCGCCTCCGCCGGGCGCAGCCACGGCCACCGGCGCCGTCGCCGGCGCGATAGTAGGTTCCGCTATCGCGGGTCCCTACAACTCCGGTGCTGGCTTCCTGCTGGGAGCGGCCACCGGCGCCATCATCGGCTCGGCCGCGGACGCCAATGCGCAGGCGCAGGCCAAACAGGCGCAGCAGCAAGTCAATCAAGCCGCGGCGAACGCACAAGCGGGAGCCGAGGCCTACACCAACGCCTATGCGGCCTGCCTGCAAGGGCGCGGTTACACCGTCAAATAGTCGGCTCGCTCCTCAGGCCCCGGCACCGCTGACGCCGATGGCGGCAGCGCTCCCGGCGCCCTTCAGGCGCTGGGAATTGGCGTAGACGTTGCACTGCGTTTCGCGCAGAAACCCTACCAGCGTGAGGCCGGATGCCACGGCCAGATTGACCGCGAGGCTCGAAGGTGCGCCGATGGCGGCGAGTACGGCGACGCCGGCGCGCAGCGCCTTTTGCACCAGTTCGAAGCTTGCTCTGCCGCTCAGCAGCACCACGCGGTTCGAGAGCGGCAAATGGCTGGCCAGCAGATTTTCGCCGATCAGTTTATCGAAGGCGTTGTGCCGGCCCACGTCCTCGGCGATGCAGAGCAGCTTCCCTTGGAAATCGAACAACGCCGCGGCATGAATGCCGCCGGTGTCGCCGAACTTCGATTGCGCCTGGCGCATGCGTGCGGGAAGACCCAGCAGCACCCGAAGATCCACGCTGCCGGTGGCCGGTATGCGGGTGGCGGCGGCCCGCGCGATGGCGGCGTCGAGCGAGGTGGTGCCGCACACTCCGCAGCTCGATCCGGCCGAGAAGCGCCTGGCGGGCATTTGCGCCTCGAGCGCCACGCTCGGCCGCAGACGCACATTGACCACATTGGGTCGGCGGGTGCTCGATTCGATGGCCTCGATGTCCGCCGCCTGGTTGATGATTCCTTCACCGTACAGAAGTCCGGCGGCGAGCTGTTCATCGTCGCCCGGAGTCCTCATGGTGGTGCCGAATGAGGCCGGCTCCGCTCCCAAGGCGGGGTGGTGCAACTGGAATTCGAGCGGCGCCTCGACCGCCACCCGATCGTCCTTCTGGACGCAGGTATCGAGCGCGGCGCGCAGCACGCGCACCTTGAGCGTACCGCCTGCCGCCTCAGGCTTCGCCGGCACCGCCATGCTTCAGTCTGCCTTACGCGTTGCCGCGCTCATGGGTGTCGTCCCGCTCATTGCCGCCGTTCTCACCGCCCAAGCTTTGCTCAAATCCGTGGCCAATGATACCGTTCAGCGACCGAGATGCGTATTTTTAGGGGAGATGACCGCGATGTCGAAATCTGCTGATCTCAAGGCCCGCAAGGCGGCGGCCGTGCCCGGCGGCGTGGCCACCAAGGGCATCTACGTGGTCAAGGCCGAGAATTCCGAGCTGTGGGACGTCGATGGCCGGCGCTATATCGATTTCGCGGCGGGAATCGCGGTAGTCAATACCGGTCACCGCCACCCGCAGGTCATGGCGGCGGTTGCGAAGCAAGCGGAGTGCTTTGCGCACACCTGTTTTCACGTCGCCCCCTATGAGTCATATGTGCGGCTTGCGGAGCGGCTGAACGGCCTTGCACCCGGCGATTTTGCGAAAAAAACCCTGTTCCTATCCTCCGGTGCCGAGGCGGTGGAGAACGCGATCAAGATCGCGCGCTACTACACCAAGCGCACCGCGGTCATCGCATTCTCGGGCGGCTTTCACGGCCGCACGCTGATGACCATGGCGCTCACCGGCAAGATCATGCCCTACAAGCGCGGCTTTGGGCCGTTTCCGGCCGAGGTGTATCACGCTCAATTCCCGCAGCCCTATCGGGGCATCACCACCGAGCAGGCGCTCGCCGATTTGGACCGGTTGTTCCACGGCGACGTCGACCCGAAGGCAGTCGCGGCCATGGTGATCGAGCCGGTGCAGGGCGAGGGCGGCTTCAACGTGGCGCCGTTCCAGTTCCTGCGCGCGCTGCGCCGCCTGTGCGACGAACACGGCATCGTGCTGATCGCCGATGAGGTACAAGGCGGCATCGCGCGCACCGGGAAAATGTTCTCGATCGAGCATTCAGGCGTGGTGCCTGATCTGATCACCGTGGCCAAGGGCCTGGGCGGCGGCTTTCCGCTCTCCGGTGTGACCGGCCGCGCAACCATCATGGATGCCGCGCATCCGGGCGGTCTGGGGGGAACTTACGGCGGCAATCCGATCAGCATCGCCGCCGCTCATGCGGTGCTCGATGTGATCGATGCGGAGGATCTGTGCGCGCGCGCCGCGCGTGTCGGACAGAAGATGCAATCGCGGCTTCAGGCCCTGGCGAAGGAGCAGGCCTGCATCGGAGATGTGCGCGGCCTGGGGGCGATGGTTGCTTTCGAACTGGTCAAGAATCCGGCCACCAAGGAACCGGATGCGGAGCTGACCGCCTCGATCCTGGCTCACGCCGAGAAGCGCGGATTGATCCTGCTGTCCTGCGGCACCGAAGCGAATGTGGTGCGATTGCTCGCGCCGCTCACCATTCCCGACGCGGTGCTCGAGGAGGGATTGAACATCCTGGCCGCCGCACTCAAGGACGCCACGGGCGTCGAGTCGGCCCGCGCGGTGGCTTGAGACCGGTCCGCTGGCGGGTTCTCCCTCGCTAGTGGCTTGTCACTTCAGCGGGTCGTCACACCCGCCGCGCGCCTTTATTTGCTGCGGTAGAGGAAGGTCAGGCCGACGGTGCGCGGGCGGAAGGTGAAATCGCGCTGCAGGCGGCTGGTGCCGGGCACCGAGGGATCAATCGACCATTCGTAATTGGTGATGGTGTGCGAGTCGGTGAGATTGTCGACGAACGCCTCGACCTGCAGCGCACCGAAATTCATGCCGCCGCGTGCCGACGCAAAATTGGTGGAGGACAGCGGATAGTTTGCCGAATCGTATTGCAGCGTGCCGGGATCCTGGGTGGCTCCGCTCCATTTGGGCGCACCTTGATACTCATCGTCGACCCGGACGAACGAGTCCCGTTCAAACAGCGTGAACTTGTATTCGAGCCCGATCGAGGCGGTGACGGGCGGTCCCGGCTGGCCGCTCTGGCCGACGATGGCATCGCCGTTGGCGACGATCGGTGTGGTTTCCGAGGGCGACAGCCGTGAGGCCTGGGTGTAGCGCGCATCGGTGTAGCCTGCGGACACTTCGGCGGTGAGGCTGTCGGTCAGCGCTATTTCACCCTGGATGTCGGCGCCTTTGGCGACCGCTTGACCCAAGTTGGTAATGAACGAGATCTGACAGACGGGCGGCACCACCGTCTGCTGGATGTTGTGCCAGCGGATGTAATAGACGCTGCTCGCGATCTTCACCCGATTGTCGAAGTTATTCTTGGCTCCGATCTCGAAGCTGTCGACGGTGTCGGAACTGAAGGTCGGTGGCGCCTGCGTGATGCCGAAGGTGGTGAAGTCGGTGCCGCAGGCCGCCTGCGGCACCGGATTGTTGGCGCCGCCCGGACGAAACCCCTTGGCGTAGGTGAAGTAGTACAGGTTCCGGGGATCGTGCTGGTACTGCAGGCTCACCTTCGGCGTGAAGGAGTTCTCCTTGATGTCGCCGCCGTTGGTTTGCGGCGGCAGGAACAGCTGCGGGCCGCCGGTCAGCGTGTTGAAGGAATATTTCGTTTTGGAGTAGCGTACCCCGACCGTCGTCTTGAATTGATCGGTAAAGGAGTAAGTCCCTTCGCCGAACCACGCGATCTGTTTGTCTTGGGCGAAAGTCTGCAGGAAATAGGAGTCATTCGGGAAGCGCGAATCGTAGGTTACCGGAACACACGCGCTGCCGCCGGCGGGGGTGTAGCAGAAGAAATTGGCATAGGGCTGGCCCGTGCCCGCGAGCGACAGCTGGTTCAACATCGGATCGTAGATCTGCTCGAGATACGACT
>DAINPA010000103.1:0-5423 GCA_036743675.1 Steroidobacteraceae bacterium | reverse complement strand
ACGGCAAAAGGTTACGCTCTTGTTACCATACTGAATGGGCACCTATATTCCACCGCGTTACTTGGGACTGCACCGATGAAGGCGAAAGACGCGGTGGTCGAGGCCAATCGTGGGCGGGCGAGCGGCAGTTAGCATGCACAACCTGATCGATCTGCGCAGCGACACGGTGACTCGGCCGACGCCGGGAATGCGCGCCGCCATGGCCGCCGCCGAGGTTGGCGATGACGTGTATGGGGACGATCCGACGGTTAATCGTCTGCAGGCAATGGTGGCCGAACGCTTTGGGTATCCGGGCGCGCTCTTTTTCGCGACCGGGACGCAAAGCAATTTGGCCGCCCTGATGGCGCATTGCGGCCGGGGGGATGAGATTCTTGTGGGCCAGGACGCGCACATCTACACATCGGAACAAGGCGGTACCGCAGTTCTCGGCGGCATCATGCCGCATCCGCTCGAGCACGACCCGGCAGGCGGAATAGCGATAGAGCGCATTGCGCACGCCATCAAGCCGGACGATGTTCATTATGTGCGCACGCGGTTGCTGGCGCTGGAAAACACCATCGGCGGACGCGTCCTGCCCGCTGCCTACGTGCTTGCGGCGACGGAATTCGCACATGGTCGCGGCCTGCGCACGCACTTGGACGGCGCGCGATTGTTCAATGCCATCGTGAAACTCAGGATCGACGATCGCGCAGCGGTGGCCGGTTTCGACTCGGTGTCGTTGTGCCTGTCGAAGGGGTTGGGCGCGCCCGCGGGCACCATGCTGCTGGGTCAGGAATCGTTTATTTGCGAAGCCCGGCGATGGCGCAAGGTGCTGGGCGGAGGCATGCGTCAGGCCGGAATGCTCGCCGCGGCCGGGCTATACGCACTCGAGCACCATGTGCAGCGCCTCGAAGAGGATCACGACAATGCGCTACGGCTGGCGGCGGGACTTCGCGCCATTGGTCTCGCGGTCGAACAACCTCACACCAACATGGTTTTTGTCGACATCCCCGAAAATCATGTGGCCGCGCTCGCGGCCCACCTTGCCGGGCGCGGCATCCTGGCATGCATCACCCCGCGCACCCGTTTAGTGACCCATCTGGACGCGCCGCGCAGCATGATTGAGGCGGCGTTGCAGGCATTCCGGGCATTTCCGGGCTGGTCGCGCGGCTCGTAGGGATCTTTTAGTTCAGCGCGGCGGCGCGCGACGGCGGGCACGCTCGAGGTCCTGCGGCGTGTCGATATCGTGCGTCGCGCCCGGAACATTGACGAGCACAAGGTGCTCGGGCGGCAAAGCGCCGATCAACTCCTTCAATCCGCGATCTCCATGGATATGGTGTGCTCGCGAATAGAGCCAGCGGGGCACAATGAGCGGCGCGCCGCCGCGGGCGCCATAGCGTGTGGCGACGACGCGCCGACGGGCGCCGCTCCAGCGCCCGATCAGCCGCTCGAGGTCGCGGCGCTTCAAGTGTGCCAGATCGACCGGCAGCAACATCACCGCGGCGCTGTGGCGAGCCGCGGCGAGTCCGCGCCGTACCGAGCTCGACAATCCGCTGGCGCGCTGCGAATTTTCCACCCAAACGGCTCGAAGGCCGCGTAATTCGGCCCGGGTCCGCACCGCTCGCGGCGGGAGCACAACGACGATTTTCGAGGCTGAGAGAGGCGCCAGGAGCCGGATGGTGTTGCCGAGCAAACTCATGCCGCGCACCCGCGCCAAGGATTTCGGTTGGCCGAGCCGGGTGGAATATCCCGCCGCCAGCACCACCAATCGCAGCTTCGGTCGCACGGAAGAATTCATTGGTATCATGCCCGCATGGCCAACGAATATACCCGGTCGCAGCGACGCCCGTTTTTGACGCCCATCTGGCTGCTGGCGCTGACCGCGCTGACCGTGTTCACCGGGGCGGTGGTTTCGATATTTGCGGCGTGGCTGTGGGTCACGGCCGACTCAACCGTGATAGTCGTGGTGCGTCATGCGGAGAAGGTCATGGACGTCGGCGAGGATCCGCCGCTTGACGAGGCGGGAGCGGCACGCGCGGCGCTGCTCGCGCGCATGTTCGGCGATGCGCAGGTCGCAGGGCACATCGATGCGATTTATGTGTCGCCTGCGCAGCGCAGCCGGCTGACCGCCGCGCCGCTGGCCGCGCGGCTCGGTTTGACGCCCGCAGTCGTGCCGGCCGAGGATCCGCGCGGGCTGGCGCATCGCGTATTGCGCGAACACCCCGGCGGCAGAATTCTGATTGTCGGGCATAGCAATACGGTGCCGGCGATCGTTGCCGCATTGAGCGGCGCCAATGACATTCCGCCGATAGGCGCCCTGGAGTATGGCACCATGTATATCGTGACGGTGCCGCGGCTTGGCGACGCCAATTATGTACGTCTGACCTATTAGTTCGCGGTGCGCAACAGGATCGCCTTGCGCACGAAGTCCGCATGGCGCTCTATCAAGAAATCTGCCAGTACGGCATCGCGCACGCGGCGGCTGCCGTCGATCAGGTAAGTGGCGCGGCGCACGCCGAACCCCAAGGGTCCGTTGAGTCCGTACATTTTGATGATGGTCTTGTGCTCATCGGAGAGCAATACGTACGGCAGGTGGTATTTTTCGCGAAACTTGGCGTGCGATGCCGGGCTTTGCGGGCTGATGCCGACGATCCGCAGGCCGGCCCTTTGGATTTCCGCATGCAGGTCGCGAAACGCACAGGCCTGGCGGGTGCAGCCCGGGGTGAAATCGGCGGGGTAGAAATACAGGATAATCGCGCCGGTGCTCAAAAGCTCGGTGAGCGACCGATCGGTCCCGGTCTCATCCGGAAGCGTGAACTCCGCAGCGCGCTCCCCCGCTCTTAGCATTAGATCCTCCCGTTGGCCACATCCTAGCTAAGTTCGCGGAAGATTGGTGATACTTTGGCTTAGGCGGCACTTTGCTGCTAGTATTTCGCCCCGTTTTGGGGGGAGTAGCTCAGTTGGGAGAGCGTCGCGTTCGCAATGCGAAGGTCGAGGGTTCGATCCCCTTCTCCTCCACCATTCCCAAGGCCGGATGTCAGTTGGCTCCGGCCTTTTCCTAAGCCTCGGTAGCTCAGTGGATAGAGCGAGTGCCTCCTAAGCGCTAGGTCGCAGGTTCGATTCCTGCCCGGGGCACTTTTGCCTTCCCCTCCCGACTTCGCCCGAGCGCTCTGCAGTGCGCTGGAGCACTCAAAAAATCCTATGAAAATAGGCAAAAATCCCGGCGACGGCGAAATTTGTCGGAAAGGAAAGGACTTGACAGCAGCGGTCGTCCGGGGGCAACTTTCCACATAGTTGCCCCCAGGACCACCCCAGAAATTCGCGAGTTGCCCCCAACCCTATGCTGACTCGAATCAAGATCGAATCGGTCAAGCCATCCTCGAAGCGGCAGCGCATTTTCGACGGCCGCGGACTGTATCTCGAGATCGCACCATCGGGCGGCCGCTGGTGGCGTTTCAAATATCGATTCGCGGGCAAGGAAAAGCGAATCTCGCTCGGCGTCTATCCCGAGATAGGAATCAAGGAGGCGCGAGAGCGGCGAGACGACGCGCGCAAGAAGCTTGCAGCGAACATCGATCCGGGCGCGCAACGCAAGGCCGAAGCGATCGCCCTCGTCGAAAACAAAGAGAACACGTTCAAGGCGATTGCCGAGGAGTGGATTCGTCTCAATGCGAACAAGTGGTCAACCGCCAACACCTACAAGATCACGCGGTTGTTCGAGCGCGATATCTTTCCCTGGATCGGCGATGCGAATGTCAACACCATTCAAGCGCAGGAACTATTGCGGGTATGTCGACGCATCGAGGGGCGCAACGCGAACGAAACGACGCATCGGGCGCTGCAGAACTGTGGGCGCGCTTTTCGGTACGCGGTGGCGACCGGGCGTGCCGATCGCGACCCGTCCCGGGATTTGACCGGCGCGCTGGCACCGGTGGTCTCCTCTCACCATGCATCCATCACGGATCCGCAGCGCTTCGGCAAGCTGCTGAATGATATCGATGGATATTCCGGCAGCCTCGTGGCGCGGTGCGCCCTTCGATTGGCGCCCTTGGTGTTCGTTCGTCCGGGGGAATTGCGCAAGGCGGAGTGGTCCGAGATTGACCTCGAGAAAGCCGAATGGCGGATCCCAGCCGCGAAAATGAAGATGAAGGTGCTGCACATCGTCCCGCTGTCGAAGCAGGCGGTCGCCGTATTGCGAGAACTGCAGCCCTACACGCAGAGACCGAACCATACGTTCGTGTTTCCGAGTGAACGAACCTGGATGCGGCCCATGAGCAACAACACCGTCAATGCGGCGCTGCGCAGTCTCGGCTATGCACACTCCGAGATGACCGGGCACGGGTTTCGCAGCACCGCCTCGACCATGCTGAATGAGCGCGGATGGAATCGGGACGCCATCGAACGGCAGTTGGCGCATGCCGAGCGTGACTCCGTCCGCGCAGCATACAACTACGCCGAGCATTTACCCGAGCGTCGAAAGATGATGCAGGCGTGGGCGGATTATCTGGATGAGCTGAGAGAGGGCGCGCGACAGAGCGCGGTTCAACCGAGGAGGCGCGCGGCGTGAACGCCAGGCGTTCGCTAACGATTTCTTAATAAAAAAATCGGTCGCACTGGGGCGAGTCGCTGCGCAACACAGCGCGCGAAGTCGGGTCACCGACGGTTTTGAAGCCCTTTGCTCCGCACGCAGGGTGGTTTACACGCGGTGCATTCCGCATATTATCCGTGACGTCCACTTACTTGAGGGGCGTCAAAATGATCGAGTCAAAGAATTCAAAGCGCGCCGGTATCAAGCGCGTTCCCCGACCCGCTGTTATTGATCCAAATCAGAGATATTCTCTTGCGGAGACTCACGCTGCACTCGGGCAGTCCCATGTGAAGACATATCAGGATATCAAGCGCGGCACACTGCAGACGATCAAGGACGGTCGCCGGCGCTACGTTCTCGGTAGTGAATTGATTCGCCGCTCGAGGTTGGGTGCCTCCAGCTGAAAGCACTGAGCCACCGCTGGTATCCAGGTTGCCGAATGACAGTAGACCGAGTTCGCGCAGCGGGAATTCCCATCGTTGAACGCTTCCCCGATAAATCGTACTCCAGCGTAGTCATCAGTGCCGATTGAAAGTGATGTTCGATCACGCCATAAAATCTTACGTAACGAAAGGAGAGCCGTCCTGTGCGGCATTCGCACCCCAGGCCGTGCACTCGTAGCACTTTACAACGAGACCGCTCGTGAGAGCTCGGTCACCCGTGACGAATGAAACTACGCCTGAGTGCTCCATACTGCGCGTCGATAAAAGTGCGGGTTGCTGGGAGGCGATACCGACCTCTTTGATCAACGATGCGCGCCTTGGATTCGACACCCGAGGCTTTGCGTCGTGGCTGCTGACACGGCCCCCGGGCTGGCTGATCCGCGCCAGCGCGTTGCCCCGGTTACTCAAATCCC
>DAINPA010000102.1:0-5652 GCA_036743675.1 Steroidobacteraceae bacterium | reverse complement strand
GTTGAACTCAGCGTCACGAGCACTCCGTGGTCGCGCCATTCGAGGGCGACGGCGCTGATGTTCGCATCGCCCACGATCGGCGCCGCACCGGAGTCGGCGCCGATCAAGTAGATTTCGGGACCGGTGCACTCGGCGCTCGCCAAATGCCAGTGGTCCGATCCTAACTCGTGGATCGCGAAGCTGCCCGCGAGGTTGCGGCTTCTGCTTGCGTTCATGATCACCGCCGCAGTTTACCCGGCTCGACCGTTTTGCTGTTAAGTTACGCCGATGAATTGGGGGACGATGCTGTACAGGCATTGGGTGCACATCACCCAGGCACTCGCGATAGCGGTGACGCTGGGCAGCCCGGCGCATGCGGCGGGGCTCTCGGGCGCACCTGCGCCCGTCGCGCAAGCGATGGCAGCACAGCATCTGCCGATACGCGCCCTGAGCTTCGCGATCGTGGATCCGGATTCCGGGCGAATCCTCGCCAGCCTCAACGGCGATACCCCGCGCAGCCCGGCCTCCACCATCAAGCTCATCACGACATTCGCGAGCTTGGACCTTCTGGGCCCGGCCTATGTCTGGCAAACGCGCGCGCTGCTTCGCGGCACGATCAAGGACGGGGTCCTGGACGGCGACCTGGTACTGCAGGGCGGCGGCGACCCGTACATGACCCTGGAACGCTGGTGGAAATTCGTGCGGATGTTGCGCGACAAAGGCCTCAAAGCGATCCGCGGCGATGTGGTGATCGACAATACGGCGTTTTCCCTGCCGCCCGAGGATCCGGGTGCTTTTGACGGGCGCCCCAATCGGGCCTATAACGCGCGGCCCGACGCATTGATGGTCAATTTTCAATCCATCGACTTTACCATCGCGGCGAATGCGGAGTCACATCAGGTGGAGGTCGTGGCGACACCCGCCCCCCCCAACCTGGTCGTCGAAAATCGCATTGGATTCGCCAGCGGGCGCTGCAGCACTTTCGCCGATCGGGTCGATTTCGAAGTTGCTTCCGATCAATGGGATCGCGCGGTGTTCAGCGGCGCGCTATCCGCGCAGTGCGCGCAACGCAGCGTCGTACGAGTGCTGCTCAAGGCTCCCGACTATGCGTTCGGCACATTCGTCGAGCTGTGGCGGGAGTTGGGCGGACAATTCGGCGGCAAAATGCGCGTCGCGGCGGCCACACCGGATGACCAGCCGTTCCTGACCTTCGACTCGTTGGGCTTGGCAGAGATCGTCAGCCTGACCAACAAGTTCAGCAACAATTTGATGGCGCGGCATTTGCTGCTCACCCTGGGCAAGGAGCGCTATGGCGCGCCGGCGACCTTGGACAAGGGCGACCAGGCGATCGCCGAATGGGCCCGCGGGCGCGCACTTGACCTGCAGGACATCGATATCGGCAACGGCTCCGGACTGTCTCGCGCCACGCATATATCGGCGCTGCAGATGGCCTCGGCCCTCGGTGCGGCATATCACAGCCGTTATGCGCCCGAGTTCATCGCTTCACTGCCGCTGGCGGGCATGGACGGCACCATGACGTCGCGCATGCGCGATGCGCCCGCGGGCTCGGTGCGCCTAAAGACCGGCCATCTCGACGATGTCAGCGGTGTGGCGGGCTATGTGACCACGCCGGCGGGCAAGACCCTCATTCTGGTGTCGCTGATCAACGATGTGCACGCCAACAATGGCGGCGGGGAACCGGTGCATGCGGCGATAGTCGCCTGGATACAGGGCAATCTATGAGCCGGCTGCGGATTTGGACTTGGCCGCCTTGAGCCTGGCGCTAGCCGGCACTCGAGCTACTCGACCGTCAAACTTTTGGCCAAATTACGCGGCTGATCGACGTCCGTACCCTTCAGAACCGCCACGTGGTAGGCAAGCAATTGCAGCGGAACTGCAAACACCACCGGCGCCTGCAGAGCGCTGGCGGCCGCCGGCATGCGAATGACCGTTACACCGTCGGCGCTCTCCATGCCCGCATCCGGATCGGCAAAAACGAACAGCTGGCCGCCGCGGGCGCGCACTTCATGAAGATTCGACTTGAGCTTTTCGAGCAGCTCGTTGTTGGGTGCAACCGCAATCACCGGCATGTCCTCGTCGACCAGCGCCAAGGGTCCGTGCTTGAGCTCCGCCGCGGCATAGGCCTCGGCGTGGATGTAGGAGATTTCCTTGAGCTTCAGCGCGCCCTCCATCGCGATCGCGTGCAGCGGTCCGCGCCCCAGGAACAACGCGTGCCGCTTGTCGGCAAAGGCTTCCGCCAGAGTGCGTATGCGGTCGTCGAGCTGCAGAGTTTCTTCGATGAGACCGGGCAGTTGCAGCAGCTGTTCGACCAGCTCGCGCTCGCGGGCGGCGCCCGCCGGGCTGTTCTTGGCGAGCGCCACGATCAACATTCCGAGGGCGGTCAGCTGGGTGGTGAACGCCTTGGTGGAGGCAACTCCGATCTCCGGACCCGCGCGTGTGAGCAGCACCAATTCGGACTCCCGCACCATGGAGCTTTCGGCCACATTGCAGATCGTGAGCGTCGACAAATAGGTCTTGCGCTTCGCGGTGCGCAGCGCCGCCAGCGTATCGGCGGTCTCGCCGGATTGGGAAATCGTCACGAACAACGTATCCGGCGTGATCACGGGATCCCGGTAGCGGTACTCGCTCGCGATCTCGACTCGCGCCGGTAAGCGGCAGATCTCTTCGATGAAGTGGCAGGCCACCAGCCCGGCGTGGTAGCTGGTGCCGCAGGCCGCGATGTGCACCGCCTTGACGCGCTTGAACACCTGCGGGGCGTTCGAGCCGAATGCGGCGTCCAATAATTTCGCGCCGGCCACCCGCTCCTCCAGCGTCTGTGCGACGGCTCGGGGCTGTTCGTGAATCTCCTTGAGCATGAAATGCCGGTACTGCCCGCGCTCGACGGCATTGGCGGGCAAATCGCTTTCGCGCACCGGCCGCGATGCCCGGGCTCCGGCGCCATCCACGATCCGAATGGATTTTCGGCGAACTTCGGCGACGTCGCCTTCTTCCAAGAACAGGAAACGCCGGGTCACCGGCAGCAGTGCCGCCACGTCGGAAGCGACGAAATTCTCATCGATGCCGAGCCCAATGACCACCGGGCAGCCCGAGCGCGCGAGCACGATGCACTCGGGATCGGATTGCGCAACGACCGCGAGCGCAAACGCGCCATGCAATTCCGCAATGGTTTTGCGCACCGCCTCGAACAGGCCGGCGGATTTCACCAGATGATGGTGAATGCGGTGCGCGATGACCTCGGTGTCGGTTTCGGAACTGAAGGTGTAGCCGAGGTCGGTGAGACCGGCACGCAGCGCCTCGTGGTTTTCGATGATGCCGTTGTGCACGATGGCAATGCCATCGCGCGACACGTGCGGGTGAGCGTTCTCCATGGTCGGAACGCCGTGGGTAGCCCAGCGCGTATGCGCGATGCCGACATGCCCCGCGATGGGCGCTGCTTCGAGGGCTTGCGTGAGGGCGCTGACTTTGCCGACCGCGCGCACGCGGGCCAGCTGCCCCTCGGCGTTGAGAACCGCAAGCCCGGCCGAATCGTAGCCTCGGTACTCCAGCCGCCTCAAACCCTCCATCAGGATGGGAACGGCATTGCGTTCCGCGACGACACCGACGATTCCGCACATGTTAAGGCTCGCTCCGGCCGGTTGACGCCAAGGGGCACCTAGTGTGCCCTAGTCCGATTGAAAATCTAGTATTTCGGCGGCCACTACGCGATACTGCATAGTATAACTGAGTAGCTGATAATCGCTATTCACCTATATTACTTAATGAATATTAGCACAGCCAAGAAGTTTCAGAAGGACCTCAACGGCGGTCTGGTCGGGCTGGTATTGCTCGCGGTGTTGGAACGATCCGTCGAAGACTTGTATGGCTATGAAATCGCCAAGCGTCTCGCCGGTGCCAATCAAGGCAGCCCGCTATTCAAGGACGGCAGCATTTATCCGGTGTTGCGTCAGCTTTCAGCCAATGAATTGCTGACCAGTCGCATCGTTCCCTCTTACTCGGGGCCGCCCCGGCGCTACTACCGCATCACCCCGAAGGGCCGCGCCGTCTTGGCGGAGCGGAAACTGATTTGGCACAACACGGTGGGCTTCGTCGATCGCTTCATCGAATCTTGACTTGGCGATGAACCGGATGCGACGCAAACCTAGGGGTGGGCCGCGGGAGGCGTGATCGATCCGCCGAGCGCTTGGAACAAGGCGGCGGTGTCCGCATAGCGGTTGGCACGCGCTTGAACCAGCCCCACCACGGCTTGTTGGTAGGTTTGCTCGGCGCCGACCAGCGCCAGGTAGTTCACCGAACCCAACTCGAGTTGATGATGCACCACGTCCAGGGACTTTTGCGCGGCTTCCGCCGCGCGGCTCGCGGCGTTGAGTGCGTCCGCGTCGGTTTCGAGCGCGTGCAGGGCATCCGCCACGTTTTGAAACGCGGTCAGCACGGCGAGACGGTACATCGCGGCCGATTGTTGCAACGCCTGCTCGGCAGCCCGTTTGCGGTGCACCAGGGTGCCACCGGCGAATAATGTTTGCGCCGCGTTGGCGCCGATGGTCCAAAAGCCGGTGCCCGGCTTGAATAAATCGCTCATCAGCGTCGCCGAGCTGCCGAGGTTCCCGGTGATGGTCACCTGCGGCAGCAGGTTGGCGGTGGCCACCCCGACCTGCGCCGTCGCGATGGCCGCCACCCGCGATTGACGCTCTCGTGACCAGGCGCGCCGGTTGATTGTCTCCTGGCTGCTCGGCTGCGGTCCGGTATCGCCCCGCACTTCGCTCATGCACTAACCCCATTCAAAGTCTTGCTCGGCCCCTCGAGCGGCGGTCCGCGCCGTCGCGCTCAGCGCTCTGCGCTAGGCCAGGCAGTGTGCCACAGTCGTGGGGAACGCCAAACGAGGTTTGTTGGCCAGGACTGAAAAATCGCGTCCGCTGCGATGCTCGCCTGCGAATGCTTGCCGCCGCCCGACGGACGCGAAAGTAGAATCAAGTGCAGTTCCGATCAGCGCCGCGATTCTGTGACATGGCGGCTTGAGCGAACGCTATCTTGCATTGGTTAGAACTTATATACGCCCTGAACGGCAACCTCGGTTTGGTTGTCGGCGTATGTGGATGCAGCCCCGCCTTGATTGATCGTACGCACGAAACTCGACTGACTCGACTTATCGTAGCGGCCTTCGAAGCGGATCTCGAAACTCTTGACAGGATCATAGCCGAAAGTGAGCGTGCCTTCCTTTAATGTCTGCGCAATACCCATGCCGGTAACGAACCCGCCCTTGTCGTCCAGGTACCCGACTCGCAATGACACGCGCCATTGATCGCTAAGCGCATAATTCATGTAGAAGGCTGCTCCATTCCATGCGAGGGAGGAATAGTTCCAGCCATTGTTTACACCCACGATGAGGCTGAACGTATCGCTCGCGGCATACGTAGCGCGAAAACCCGTAGGCGTCAATGGCTCGGCATAGAATAGGAACGACCGGGAGAAATTCGAATTGCCGGTGGGAGCAATGACCTCCGCGCCGGCCAGCGTTACGAACTTTCCACCGATGACCGTAAGCGGTCCTTTGGCATACTGTACGAATCCCTGAACGACATCGAACGTGTTGGGATTGCTGCCCTCCGAGGCGTTCAGGATCTTCATGTCCTCGCCGGCAGCGACGTCCACCAGAGC
>DAINPA010000101.1:0-5670 GCA_036743675.1 Steroidobacteraceae bacterium | reverse complement strand
CCGCCGGAATGAAGTGTTACCCTTGTGTCGATCAGGGCAGTCGGTCCAACCCTTCCTGATAACCGCGCAGGGTCTTGATGTAGTTCGCGCGCTCGAAGGCGGCCGGGTCCGCGACATTCCGGTGGCTCATGCGCCCGCGGATATTTGCAACGGAGTCCAGTTTCCGCGCTGCGAGCCAGGTCTCGAGTCCGCTGAGCAGTTCCCTGATGTGCCCGATTCCGTGTCTGAGGAGCGAGGAAGTCGTCATGACGACGTCGGCGCCCGCAAGCAGGTACTTGATTACCTCATCGGCGCTCTCGACGCCGGTGCTGGCCGCGAGCGAGGACTTGATGCGTCCTGCCAGCACGCCAATCCAGAGCAGCTGCAAACGGATTTCGCTCGCGCTGCTCAGTTCGAGATTGGAGACAGGCGCGAGCCGCGTCAGATCGATGTCGGGCTCATAGAACCGATTAAACAGCACCAGACCATCGGCGCCGGCGAGTTCGAGCCGCCGCGCCATGTGACCTATGGCACTGAAGTACGGGCCAATCTTGACCGCGACCTGGCACGTCACCGCTGCCTTCACTGCCTTCACGATATCGATATAGCGTTGCTCGACGTCGCCGCCCGACATATCGGGATCCGATGGGATGAAATAGATGTTCAGTTCGAGCGCATCCGCACCGGCCTGTTCCATCTGCCTCGCGTATTCCACCCAGCCGCGATTTGTATAGCCGTTGAGGCTCGCAATGATGGGGACATCGACCGCATCGACGGCGCGCCGGATAAGTCCTAGATAGCGCTCCGGATCCGTCGCATAGAAGGTTCGCGAGGGGAAATACGTCAGCGCCTCTCCGTAGCTGTCAATCCCGGTCATGGTCAGCTGGTCGATCAGCTGCTCCTCGTGTTCGATCTGCTCCTCGAAGATCGAGGGCAGCACAATGGCCCCGGCGCCGAAGTCCTCCAGCCGCCGGATGTTGTCCAGCTCACCATTGAGGGGACTCGCCCCGGCGACCAGCGGATTTCTCAGCTCGAGCCCGAGATAACGCGTCGTCAGGTTCATCGCGCCGCTCCCCCGATGACATCACCCGCAGCCAGCGCTTCGTAACTCCGGTATTTGACGATGATGCCGGCCTGGGCCTCTCGCAGCAGGTTTCCGGCCTCCTCGGGGCGCATCAGCGCCAGCGCCCGGTAGCGCAACTCGTTGTACGCGTAGTCCTTGAATGGGATCGTCGGCCGCGGGGAGTCGAGCTGGAACGGATTCTGGCCGACGCCGCGCATGGCCGGGTTATAGCGGAACAACGGCCAATATCCGCTGGCCGTCGCTAGATCCTGTTGCTTCATGCCGTAGCGCAGGTCGAAGCCGTGTGCAATGCAATGGCTGTAAGCGAGAATCAGGGATGGCCCCCCATAAGCCTCCGCCTCGCGAAAGGCCTGCACGGTCTGCTGCGGGTTGGCTCCCATGGCGATCTGCGCCACGTAGACGTTGCCATACGCGATCACCTGCAACGCCAGGTCCTTGCGCGGGACGCGCTTGCCTGCGGCAGCGAACTTGGCAATCGCGCCGAGCGGGGTTGCCTTCGAGGCCTGGCCGCCGGTGTTCGAATAGACTTCGGTGTCGAGAACGAGCACGTTGACGTTGCGGCCGCTCGCGAGGACGTGGTCCAGGCCCCCGTAACCGATATCGTACGCCCAACCGTCGCCGCCCACGATCCAGACACTGCGCCGGACCAAGTGATCGACCACGGACAGCAGATCACGGGCTGCTTCACTGCGCGCCGCCAGCGCGAGCAGTCGGGTCTTGAGCTCGGCCACGCGGATGCGCTGTGCGCGCAGCTCGGATTCCCGGATCTGCGGTGCGCTTAAGGTGGCGGCGACCAGGGATTCGCCGAGTTCGGAGGCGAGGGACTTGAGACGCAGGGCCGCGAGCTCCAGATGCTGGTCGGCGGCCAGGCGAAAGCCCAGTCCGAACTCCGCATTGTCTTCGAACAGCGAATTGGACCAGGCTGGACCGGTGCCCTCGGCGCTGCGGCCCCATGGCGTAACGGGAAGATTGCCGCCGTAGATCGAGGAGCAGCCGGTGGCATTCGCGATCATCATGCGGTCGCCGAAGAGCTGCGAGAGAAGCTTCAGGTAAGGCGTCTCGCCGCATCCGGCGCAGGCGCCCGAGAATGCGAACAGCGGTTCCAGGAACTGCACGCCGCGCACGGTGGCGAAGTCGACTCGCGCGCGATCGTTGTGCGGCAGACCTTCGAAGAACGCAATGTTGGCGCGCTCGCCCTCGAGCACCGCGGCTTTACCCTCGAGATTGATCGCCTTCACTCCCGGATCGACGGCGCTGAGGGCCGGGCAGGCCTCGATGCACAGACCGCAGCCGGTGCAGTCCTCCACATAGAACTGAAGACTGAAGCGCACATCCGGATAACCGCGTGCGTTGACCGGCGTCGATTTGAAACTCTGCGGCGCGCGGGTCAGCCGGGATGCGTCGTAATACTTCGCCCGGATGACGCTGTGCGGACAGACGAAACTGCATTGGCCGCATTGAATGCACAGCTCGGGCCGCCACACCGGCACTTCGTCGGCGATATTGCGCTTTTCCCAGGCCGCGGTGCCGGAAGGGAAGGTCCCGTCCACCGGCATCAGGCTCACCGGAATTTCATCCCCGAGGCCCTCGAAAATTCGGGCCGTCACCTGGCGCACGAACTCAGGAGCGCTCGCCGGCACGGAAGGCGGGCGGTCGAACGGGCTGGTGGCACAATCGGGGACTTCGACCTCGTGCAGTCGCGCAAGGCTCTCATCGACGGCCCTGAAGTTCTGCTGCAGGACTTTCTCGCCCTTGGCGCCGTAGGTCTTTCGGATCGAATTCTTGATCTGGCTGATCGCCTCGTCGCGCGGCAATACGCCCGAGATCGCGAAGAAGCATGTCTGCAGCACGGTGTTCGCGCGGCCCCCGAGGCCGGCCTCCCGCGCCACCAGGCTGGCATCGATCACGAAGAACTTCAATTTCTTCGCGATGAGCTGCTGCTGGACAGAGCGCGGCAGCCGGCTCCATACCTCGCCGGGCGCATAGGGGCTGTTGAGCAGGAAGGTGGCGCCAGGGGCGGCGAGCCTCAGGACGTCGAGGCGCTGCAGGAAGTGGAATTGGTGACAGGCGACGAAATTCGCCGAGTCGATGAGGTACGGCGCATGGATGGGCCGCGGACCGAAGCGCAGGTGCGAAACCGTCTGGGCGCCCGACTTATGCGAATCGTAGACGAAATAGCCTTGCGCATGGAGGCCGGCTCCCTCGGCGATGATCTTGACGCTGTTCTTGTTCGCCCCCACCGTGCCGTCCGCGCCCAGGCCATAGAAGACCGCGCGAACGACATCGTCCGGCTCGATTGAAAAACGCGCATCGAATGCGAGGCTGGTGTGCTGCACATCGTCGATGATGCCCACGGTGAAACCATTCCTGGGCGCCGGCTCTTTCAGCTCGTCGAATACCGCCTTGGCCATTGCCGGGCTGAAATTCTTCGACGCCAGCCCATAGCGGCCGCCGCTGATCCTCGGCATGCCCGCACGCCGACCGTGCGACAGGGCTTGCGCGAGCGATTCGACGACGTCGAGATAAAGCGGTTCGCCGCCCGCGCCCGGTTCCTTAGTTTGCTCGAGGACGGCGACCGCGCGGCAAGTTTCGGGCAGCGCGGCAAGAAAATGCGCCGCCGAGAACGGCCTGTAGAGGCGCACTTGCAGCACACCCACCCGCTCGCCGGCGCGCCCCAGCGCGTCGGCGGTCTCGCGCGCGGTCTCGGCGCCCGAGCCCATCAGGATGAGGACGCGCTCGGCGTCCGGTGGTCCTCGATAATCGAATAGATGGTACTGCCGGCCGGTCAGCCTGGCGAACGAGTCCATGCTCGCCTGCACGATCTCCGGCAGCTGCGCGTAGTAGGGGTTCACCGTCTCGCGCGCCTGAAAGAAGGTGTCGGGATTGTGCGCCGTGCCGCGAACGCACGGGTGCTCGGGATTGAGCGCGCGAGCGCGGTGCGCGCGCACCAGATCATCGTCGATCATCGCGCGGATCTCGGCGTCGCCCAGCACGCTCACCGTATTGATCTCGTGCGAGGTCCGGAAGCCATCGAAGAAATGCACGAAGGGAACGCGCGATCGTAGCGTCGCGGCCTGCGCGATCAGTGCCGCATCATGCGCTTCCTGGACCGAACCGGACGACAACAGGGCAAAACCGGTGGTGCGTGTCGCCATCACGTCCGAATGATCGCCGAAGATCGACAGCGCCTGTGTGGCCACCGAACGCGCGGCCACGTGGAAGACCGTCGGCGTGAGCTCGCCGGCGATCTTGAACATGTTCGGGATCATCAGCAACAGACCCTGCGACGCCGTGAAGGTTGTCGTCAGCGCGCCGGCCTGCAGCGCCCCGTGCACCGCGCCGGCGGCACCCCCTTCGCTCTGCATCTGCTGGATGACGGGAACACTGCCCCAGATATTCTGGGTGCCGGCGGCCGCCCATTCGTCCGCGAGTTCCGCCATGGTCGAGGAGGGTGTGATCGGATAGATTGCGCAGACTTCATTCACCCGGTACGCGACGTGCGCCACGGCCGTGTTGCCATCCATGGATGCAACCAGCATGGCCATCTCAGCTTTGCGCCCGCGGCTCAGATACCATGTCGATGGCGTGACACGGGCACTGTTCGAAGCAGGCGGCGCAGCCGGTGCATCGGTCATAGGCGTAACGATAACGCCGGCCAGGCCCGAGCTTGATGATGGCGGCCTCCGGACAAGCGGCGAAACAGCTGTCGCATTCGTAGCAGTTGCCGCAGGAGAGACAGCGTTGCGCTTCGTAGCGCGCCTCGTGCTCCATCAGGCCGGCGACGATTTCCTTGAAGCCGCTCAGCCGTTCGGACAGGGCCAGGGTCCTCTGCGAGCTCGGATCGGCATCGCTGTAGACCGGTAGATGCAGCATTTCGAAGCTCACCAGCGGGTGTTTCGCGGTCCCTGGCACGCGCTCGCCGCGCAGCCACGCATCGATATTCCGTGCCGCGCGCTTGCCATGGCCGACCGAGACGGTGACCGACCGCTCACCGCCCACCATATCCCCGCCGGCGAAAATCCCCGGATGGCCCGTCATCAGGTCGTGCCCGACCGTGACCGTGCCGTCCGAGGCGACGTCGATGTCGGGCACCCGATGCAGAAACGCGCTGTCGGTCTCCTGGCCGAGCGCGAGGACGATGGCGTCGGCCTCGAGCGTCTCGAACTGCCCGGTGGGTTGTGGCAACCCGTTTGCATCGAGCGCCATCATTTCCACCGTGAGGTTCGGACCCACGATTTCCCGGATCGTGGTGAGCCACCTGATCTTGAGTCCTTCCGCCAGAGCTTCGTCGGCTTCGAATGCATGCGCCGGCATGTGTGCCCGATCTCGCCGGTACACGATCAGCGCCTCCTCGGCGCCCAGACGCTTCGCGGTGCGCGCCGCATCCATCGCCGTGTCTCCGCCGCCGTAGACCACGACGCGTCGGCCGAGGCGCGGTGCGTCGCCGGTCGACACGTTATGCAGAAACGAGACGGCGTCGAGCACCCGCGCAGCGTCGCGTGCAGGAACATCGATGTGTTTGCCGAGGCCCGCACCGATGGCGACGAACACAGCGTCGAAGCCTCCGGCCGTCTTCTCGGCTACCACGTCCAGTACCGGGTGGTTCA
>DAINPA010000100.1:4663-5895 GCA_036743675.1 Steroidobacteraceae bacterium | reverse complement strand
AGCTGCGATGGCGATCTGGTCCGGTGTCGAAGCCGGCAGTCTGCTGCTCTTGGCATTTGGGTTCGACAGTCTCACCGAGCTCGCTTCGGCGATCGTTCTGATTTGGCGGCTTGATGTGGAGCTCCGGCGCGGTGAAGTCGTCGGAGAACAGGCAGAAAGAACCGCGGCCCTGATCGGGATCATCCTGTTGTTCGCTCTCGCCATCTACGTAGTGGTGAGCGCCGGCTGGAAGTTATGGACCCGACAAGGAGCTGAATTTTCGTTCGCAGGCTTGCTTGTCAGCGCCGTTGCGATTCCGATCATGTACGCTCTCTCGCGACGCAAACTTCGGCTGGCAGATGCGCTGGGCAGCCGCGCGCTCCGTGGCGATGCAATCGAAAGCATCACTTGCGGCTGGTTGGCTTTCGTTGTCGTGGCCGGCCTCATCGCTCAGTTCCTCATCGATGCCTGGTGGCTCGACCCGCTGGCTTCGCTTGGGATTGTTTGGTTCTTGGTCCGCGAGGGGCGCGAGGCTTGGGAGGGCGAGGAGTGTTGCAACCAGTCAAAAGCGACAAGTCACATCTTCGGCCACACTCTCGGCCAAGGGCTGCTCCAATTACTCCTCGTGTTCATGGCATCCTCAATCGTTCTGATCGCGGGGGACGGTCGACGCGAAGTTCGAGCAGAACCTCAAACAGCCAGGATCGTTGGTTTGGGCGCTACCGCCTGCCTGCAATTTAACGAAGATATCAGGTTGAACCTCTCGCTCCAGAGAGACTATTTGGCGTGGGGTCAGGGCTACATGAGTGGGATTTTGGTGAGTAGGCCGCCTGGTGTCGACCAGGGTCTCAATCTTAATCCCCCAACCTTTGACATGATCAATCAATTGCATTTTCTGCGGGAATACTGCGCAGAAAACACCTCAGCGAATTTCGCTGACGCCGTCGAGGCGCTGTACAAGCGGCTTCGACGGGAAGGCAAGACCTGACCAAGTTAGGGCTAAGCGACATCAGATCGACATGGTGCCGATGAAGCATCAATCGTCTGCGCGATGTTTGTTTCAAGTGTTCGAACTGAACTGCCTATGTGCCGCTGACGTGAGGCCAAGCGGCTGTATCCAGCCACATCCGCAGCGAGGATGGCCGCGAGCCTGCGTTCGGCACGTTGATGGGCACTGTCGGACCCTGCGACATGAGTTGGCGCCAGTGTACCTCGCGACCCACTGTGGCGACAGTGGTCTGTTCGTATCGATA
>DAINPA010000100.1:0-4563 GCA_036743675.1 Steroidobacteraceae bacterium | reverse complement strand
TAACAAACGACGCAAAATCGGACGTCGAGGGAAGTCCAGGCCGGGCCACAAGCGGAAATAAGTCGCGCAGTGGCGGGGTGAAACCCGGCGCGATCCCCTGCCTTATCCCAACGCTCCTCACTCAGCGGCCTTAGATTCACCAGATATGGTCGAGCGAGCGAATTCGTCGTGCGGCCGTTCGAATCGCCCGTAGCGCAGCGCCAGCGTCGGCAACACAAGAAGGTTTAGCGCCATCGACGTCAGAAGGCCACCGAGGATCACGATTGCCATCGGTCCCTGGATTTCACGGCCGGGATCGTTCATGCCGATCGCGAGCGGCAGAATGCCGAGCCCGGTCACGATCGAAGTCATGAGGATGGGAGTGAGTCGATCGGCCGCTCCCTCGATGGCGGCCGCCAGTCCCCACTGCCTGCCCTCGACCTCAACAAGATGCTCGTAATGAGCAATCATCAGAATCGAATTGCGCAGCGTGATGCCGAAAAGCGTTACGAACCCGACCATGCCACCCAAGGTCAATAGCCCGCCCGTAGCGAATAGAGCCAGGACACCGCCGACGAGGGCAAACGGAAGGTTCGCCAGGACTAATAGCAGGTTGCGCCAATTCCGAGTGACGATCGACAGCAAAAGAACGATGCCGACGGCGGCGATCAGCGAATTGACCATAAGGTCGCGCTGGGACCGCGATTGTGCCTCCGCAGCGCCAGCGAACTGGATGTACGTTCCAGCCGGGAGCTGGACCTTGGAGCCGATGACGGCCTTTGCCGCTTGGACGAAGGAAATGAGATCGGTTCCGATGACGTTCGCGGTCACAGTCTGTACCCGACGCGCTCCTTCGTGCAGGACCTGGTAGCGCCCCGAAGTCTCATAAACATCCGCGATCTGCTTGAGCAGAACGTAGGCACCACCCGGACTGCGCAATGGCAAGTCGCCCACTTTAGTGATGTTGTCTCGGCTGGCGGCGTCGAGAATCGTAATAACGTTGAAGACCTGATTGCCTTCATAGGTTTGCCCGACGATATCGCCCTGATAGGCTGCGCGGATCAATTCGAGCACCTCAACCGCATCGAAGCCCCAACGCTCCAAATCGGGTTTGCGGAGGCGGATCGTGAGCTGCGGCAGGCCAGGCGGCGACTGGACCTGAACGTCGGTCGCGCCGGGGATTCACCGAGCGCCCGGGCAATTTCCTGCGCCTTGCGATCGAGGAGATCGAGGTCGTTGCCGAAGACGTTAACCGCGACCGCGGCGGTATACCCCGAGAGCGTCTCCTCGATGCGCTCGGTTAGAAAAGTCATGACCGCGGCGTTCACGCCGAGGAAGCCCGCGAACGTTCTGCGGATATCGGCTTGCGCCTTTTCGGCGTCGTCTCCCGACAACCCCGGCTGCAAGTCCACTTCGAGCTCACTGTAGTGAGGGCCCCAAGTGTCTTCGGACTCCTCCGCCCGCCCCGCCCGCTGCGCAACCGAGCGCACCTCGGGAAGCTGCCGCAACGCGTCGGCGATATGGGCGCCGACGCGCAACGACTCGTCGATGGAGGTGCCAGGCACCGCCGACATGTGGACGACGAAGTGCCCCTCCTTCAGCTCGGGGATGAAGCCACCGCCAAAAAACGGCAGTGCAGCACAGCCTGCAATCGTCAGCACGGCCGCTGCAGCAATAAGCGTGCGCGGTCGTTCCGTGAGCCGCCGCAAGAGGGCCACATAGCCGGTGCGCGTCCATCGGACCAAGGGTGGATCCTGCGTCGGCACTCTGCCCGGCAGGAGCGCCATGGAGAGGGCCGGTGTCAATGTCAATGCGACAGCGAGCGAGGCCAAGACCGCCGTGGTGTAGGCGAGCCCTAACGGGGCAAACAGGCGTCCGGCGGTTCCGGACAATGTCATGACCGGCAGCACGACCAAAATGACGGCGAAGGTTGCATAGACGACGGCGCCGCGAACCTCGAGCGTCGCATCGAGGACGACCCGCGCGAACGGCTGAGGCTGAGACGATCTCCTGTTTTCTCGCAGACGGCGGACGATGTTCTCGACGTCAATCACCGCATCATCAACCACAACGCCGATCGCAATGGCGAGACCGCCCAGGGTCATCGTGTCGAGCGAGGCGCCGAGCCGCTCAAGCACGATGGTCGCGGTCAGGAGCGACAGGGGGATGGCGGTGCAGGAGATCGCGGCCGTTCTCAGATCGAACAGGAAGAGGAACAGGACCACGATCACAAGCATGCCACCCAGGATCAGCGAATCCCGGACATTGCTCGTTGCGGTATTGATGAAATTTGCGGAACGGAAAAGATCGGCGTGCATTGTGATGCCGTCCGCCTGAAGACTCGGCCGCAGCTCCTCCAATGCCGCCTCCGCGCTCTCCGTTACCTTGAGCGTGTCGGCGGCATATTGTTCGGCCACATTGAGGATGACGCCTGGGTTGCCC
This sequence comes from Steroidobacteraceae bacterium, assembly GCA_036743675.1. Taxonomy (GTDB): domain Bacteria; phylum Pseudomonadota; class Gammaproteobacteria; order Steroidobacterales; family Steroidobacteraceae; genus Bog-1198. The sequence goes on along the minus strand of DAINPA010000100.1, from coordinate 2,142 downwards.
TGGACCTCGGCACCGCCGATGGGCGGTTCGGGCGCCTCAACGACGTCGGCCACATTCCCCAACGTGACGCTCGCGGCTCCCCTGCTCAGCAGGACCGTCCGGGCAATGTCGTCCGGTTTGAGGGATTGTCCCTCGGTCTGGAAGACGATACGCTGATTCCTGGTGTCGACGAAGCCGGCTCCCCGCACGCCGGTTGACCGGCGCGCCGCAGTTAGCACGTCGTTGAGCGTCAAGTCGTATCGGATGAGTTCGTCGGGATGCACCTGTATCTGGATCGAGCGCTTGTCGCCCCCGAACACCGTGACGCTGGCAACGCCAGGAACGGCGAGCAGGCGTAAGCGTACCGTCCAGTCGGCGGCCGTGCGCAGATCCATCAGCGAACGCGTCTCCGATGTCAGGCCGACCACCAGCATTCGACTTGTTGACGACGTGAGCGGCGTCATGACGGGCGGCCGTAATCCCTGCGGGAGCTGTTGGGTCGCGGCCGCCAAACGCTCCGCGACAACTTGCCGGTCGCGATAGATGTCGCTCGACGGATCGAAAAATACCGTTACGACGGACAATCCCTGGATCGACGTGGAGCGCAGCGTCCGCACGCCCGGCACGCCGCTGATGGCGTTCTCTATGGGACGGGTGACGAGGATCTCGACCTGCTCCGGCGTCAGCCCGACGGCCTCGGTCTGGATGCTGACCTGAGGCGGTGCAAACTCCGGAAACACATCATACTTGGCGCGGCCGAGCGCGTAGACGCCATATGCAACCAGAACGCAGGCGAGTGCGGCGACAATACCGCGGAAGCGGATCGCGAACCTGACGAGCGCCGCCTGCGGACCAGAGGGGAAAGCGGGGCTCACTTCGAGTCCTCGCCGACCTGGATCTGCGCGCGGAACTCCTCGGACAGAAGCAATTGCGCACCGCGCGTCACGATCTCAGCATCTTTCGGCACATCCTTCTCGATATAGCCTCCACCCGGCGCCGGCAGGTCGGTTGCGATCTCGACGCGAATAAAGGTGTCTTGACCGGTGCGCCGATACACCCAGGCTCGACCCTGCCACCACACAATCGCGGACGCCGGCACGGCGGCGCCCTCGGTGGATCTACCGGAGGGCAGGAAGGCGAGCACATTCATCCCGGGCAGAACACCACTTTCTGCGGCCGCCGTGTAGAAAAAGCTGACGCCCTGAATCTTCGCGTCTATGCGCGTTGCCGGCGAGACGAACGCGATGTTTGCCCGCGCGGCCTTGCCGGTTTCTATTGACGCCGTGGCAGGTGGAGCTTTGAGGATCACAACGGGCGGCAGGGTGATTTGCAATAGGAAGTTCTGCCGCTCGATCAGCGCCGTGATCATCGGCGACTCATCGACCAGCGACTTGCCGAGAACGGAGCCCCATTCCTGATATGCCGTTGCGGTGAGGGTGCGCACCTGCGCCTCCGCAGCAGCCAGGCTGGCTTGGTCCGTGCCGAAAGCCGCCTCCGCGGCCTGCAGTTGGGCCTGTGAGACAACGTGAGTCTCGTTAAATAGTTTTTGCGCGCGTTCGAACGCCGGCTTCGACATCGCAAGCTTCGCCTGCGCGGTCTGGACCTGCGCCTTCGCGTTGGCGTAGTTGTTGCTGAGCTCAGTCAGTCGCGCGACATCGAGAACCATCCCGTAGGCGCGCAGCTCCTCCTGATGAGGCGCGGACGGCAGCGCGGTTGTCTCGATACCGCTGCGCTGTTGTGTATCAGCGTCGATCGTGATCACCGGCTCGCCGGTCTCGCTGGAAACGCGAATCGGTACTTTGATCGCCCGCTCGCGCTGGGCCTCGATTGCCGCCTTGTTGCGCCCTGCGAGGAATCCCCAACCCGTGAGGGCACCGAACGCGACAACGGCCGCCGCGACCAGCAACTTCACCGACCACGCTCCCGCCGGTCCCCGCCGCTTGCTCATCCAGAGCCCCACCATCTCACGCAAGCTCGTCCCGGGTTCCCGGCCAAGTGTCCGGTGTCCGACCTGCTTGTCCGGCCGGCGAGCCTCGGAATGGTTATAGCCGAAAAAATTTGTTTCGGTCGGGGCCGTGTGTCGTCGGCGCGACATAAACCGACCTAGGCCGCGCAATGTCTGCTTGTCACCCGACAGTGGCAGAGAAGCGGACGTCGTGCTAG
>DAINPA010000099.1:0-6107 GCA_036743675.1 Steroidobacteraceae bacterium | reverse complement strand
TGGTGCCCAGGAGAGGACTCGAACCTCCACGAATTGCTCCACTGGTACCTGAAACCAGCGCGTCTACCAGTTCCGCCACCTGGGCAAGATGGGTCCGCCGAACGCGAGGCGCTGGAATCTACGCACCCGCTTGATGCTTGTCAATCGGATCGATGCCGCGGCCGTCCGCGTGCATACTTGAGAAACTCAAGGCATTGGAGTGTCGATGGATTCACGCGGGCGGCGCAACGCATGTCGGTAAGGATGCCGGCTCCCGATCCTCGCATCATCGCGAGCCGCGCGCGCATCGTGCAGGCCATGCGCGACATCGTGCCGGGCGAGGGCGTGATCGATCAGCCCGACGAATTGGCCCCCTATGAATCGGATGCCTTGACCGCCTATGCCCAAAGGCCCTTGCTGGTGGTGCTGCCGGAGAATACCGAGCAAATCTCTGCGATCCTGCACTGGTGCAACGAGCATGGGGTGAGGGTCGTACCGCGCGGCGCGGGGACCTCGCTGTCGGGCGGCGCGCTGCCGGCGCAAGATGGCATCGTGCTTGGCTTGAGCCGGTTGCGGCACATCCTGGAAATCGACTACGACGATCGAATCGCAGTGGTGCAGCCCGGCGTCACCAACCTTGCCGTTTCGCAGGCGGTCGCCGCGCGCGGCTTTTATTACGCGCCGGATCCTTCGAGTCAAATCGCCTGCACCATCGGCGGCAACGTCGCGGAGAACTCGGGCGGTGTGCATTGCCTGAAGTACGGCATGACGGCGCACAACGTGCTCGGCTTGAAGATCGTGTTGATGGGCGGCGAAGTGATCGAACTTGGCGGCAAGGCATTCGATGCGCCGGGGTACGACTTGCTGGGCCTCGCGGTGGGCTCCGAAGGGTTGCTCGGGGTGGTCTCCGAGGTCACTCTGCGGCTGCTGGTCAAGCCGCAGGCGGCACAGGCCGTCCTGCTCGGTTTCGCCGAGGTCGAGTCGGCCGCGCGCTGCGTCGCCGAGGTCATCGCGCACGGCATCATTCCCGCCGGCATGGAAATGATGGACCGGCCGGCGATTCACGCCGCCGAAGACTTCCTCGGCGTCGGCTATCCGCGCGACGTCGATGCACTGCTCATCGTGGAAGTCGACGGACCGCAGCAGGAGTGCCGGCACCTCATGACCATGGTGACCGAGATCGCCGTGCGCAACGGCGCTTCAACGGTTCGAGTGTCTGGAAGCGAAGATGAACGGCTGCGGTTCTGGGCGGGGCGCAAGGCGGCATTTCCCGCGATCGGCAGAATCTCACCGGACTACTATTGCATCGACGGCACCATCCCGCGCCGCTGCCTGCCGGAGATGCTTACGCGGATGTCGGGCATGGCCGCGCGCCACGGGCTGCGTGTGGCCAACGTGTTTCACGCCGGGGACGGGAACCTGCACCCGCTGATCCTCTACGACGCCAATGTGCCGGGCGAACTCGATCGCGCCGAAGCGTTCGCCGCTGATATCTTGCGCACCTGTGTGGCGATGGGCGGCGTCTTGACCGGAGAGCACGGGGTGGGAGTCGAGAAACGCGATCTCATGGGCGAGATGTTCAACGACGTGGATCTGGCCCATCAGGAGCGCATCAAGTGCGTCTTCGATCCCGCCATGCTGCTCAATCCCGGCAAGGTATTTCCGAACTTGCATCGCTGCGCGGAATTGGGGCGGCTGCACGTGCATCGGGGGATGCTTCCGTTCCCCGACCTTCCGCGGTTTTGACCCATGGCGCGACAGCAATGCCATGCCCCCACGACGGCGGCCGAGGTGCTGGAGGCTGTTGCCGAAGCGGTTGCCGAGAGGCGCGGCCTGGAAATACGCGGCGGCGGATCGAAGCGACTGTTGCGAATGCCGGCCGAGCCGGCCGCGCTGCTCGATATGAGGGCTATTACGGGCATCACCGATTACGATCCGGATGAGCTGGTGCTGACCGCGCGCGCCGCTACGCCGCTCCTCGAGATCGAGGCCGCTCTCCGCGAGCGGCAGCAGATGCTGGCATTCGAGCCGTTCGATCACGGACCGCTGTTTGGCGCATTGCCGGGGGGCGCAACTCTAGGCGGCATCGTCGCCGGCAACGTGTCGGGTTCCCGGCGCCTGTCGAGCGGCGCGGCACGCGATCACATCCTCGGCTTCACGGCGGTCTCGGGACGAGGCGAGGCGCTCAAGGGCGGCGGTGCGGTCGTCAAGAATGTAACCGGGTTCGACTTGCCCAAGCTGATGACCGGCTCCTGGGGCACGCTCGCGGTGCTCGTCTCGATCACCATGCGGGTGCTGCCGCGGCCGCGTGCCGAGACCACGCTGCTGTTTCGGGGATTGCCGGACCAAGCGGCCAATCGGCTGATGAGCGCGGCGCTGGCGCTGCCCGCGGCGGTTTCAGCAGCCGCTCATCTGCCGTCTTCGCGAGCGACGGCGGCATCATGCGCCACCACGGCATTGCGCCTCGAGGGCTTCGGACCGTCGGTCGACGCCCGATGCGGTGAACTTCTGCGCGCCCTGGCGCCGATGGGTGCCGGCGAGGCCGTCATGGCGGAGGAGAGCAGCGCGTTCTGGCGGGGCATGCGCACGCTCGATGTTCTGCCTCGCGAGGGGCATGTGCTGTGGAGGATATCGGTGCCGCCCGCGCATGGCTGGCGGGTCGGCGAGCTGCTGGCGTCGAGCGATGCGCAGTATGTGTACGACTGGGCGGGTGGCCTGGTGTGGGCGGCGGTTCCCGAGACTGCGCCGCGCGAGGGTGGCGCCGAAGCCGACGGCGCGCAAGCGATAGGCACCGGGATACGCGCCATCGCCCGCTCCCTCGGCGGGCACGCCGTGTTGGTGCGCGCGCCGCCGGCGCTGCGCGCATCGCTGCTAGCCGCCGCGCCGGCCGCCGCGTTTGGCGATCAGGGGCTTCGGCGATTGCACCAGCGGTTGAAGGCGGCCTTTGATCCGCACGGCATTCTCAATCCCGGCGTCGATCTGGCGGGTGAGCTCTAGATGCAGACGAAATTCGACGCCGCGCAGCTTTCCGATCCGGCGACGGCGGCTGCCGCCGCCGCCATCAGAGGCTGCGTGCACTGTGGATTTTGCATCGCGACCTGCCCGACCTATGTGCTGCTCGGCAACGAACTCGACAGTCCTCGCGGGCGCATCTATCTGATCAAGGAAATGCTGGAGAGGGGCGCACTGCCGTCGGCGCCGGTGGTGAAGCATTTGGACCGCTGCTTGTCGTGCCTTGCATGCGAAACCCATTGTCCGTCCGGTGTGAGCTACCGGCGGATCATCGACAAGGGCCACGCGTACGTTCAGGAGCGCTATCGGCGGCCTTTTGCGGATCGCGCGTTGCGCGCCATGCTCGCCTGGGTCCTGCCGCATCGCCGCCGGTTTCGTGGCGCCCTGATGTTGGCGGCGTTGATGCAGCCGTTTGCGGGCTGGTTCGAGCGCATTCCGGGCATGCGCCCGCTCGCAACCTTGCTGAGCCTCAATCGAGCGGCAAAGATGCTTGCGAGGGGAGTCTCGACGGGGCGAGGACCGGACCCCGCGCCGATGCGGCCGATGGCCGCGATACCGGCATCGGGCGTGATGCGAGTGGGGCTCGCACGGGGTTGCGTCGAACCGGTGATCGATCCTGAGATTCAGCAGGCGTGTGTGCGGCTGTTGCAGCGTGCCGGGTGCGAGATCGTGAGGGCGAAGCGCGAGGGCTGTTGCGGTGCCTTGTCGCATCACATGGGCCGGGACGCCGAGGCCCTCGAGTTGGCGCGAGCCAATGTGGATGCCTGGCATCTGCAACTCGAGGCTGGGCCGCTCGCCGCGATCGTTGTGACGGCCTCCGGTTGCGGTCCGGTGATCCGCGATTACGGCTACATGCTGCGGGACGATCCACGGTATGCGGCCAAGGCGGCGCAAGTTTCCGCGCTCGCTTGCGATCTGTGCGAATTGCTGGAACGCATCGGTTTGCCGCCGAAGATCGGTGTGCCGCCCACCGTTGTCGGTTACCACGCGGCGTGCTCGTTGCAGCACGGGCAGCGGGTCGTTGCCGCGCCGGCCCGACTGCTCGCCGATGCGGGCTTCGACGTGCGCGAGCCGAAGGAGTCGCACCTGTGCTGCGGTTCGGCTGGTGTCTACAATATCCTGCAGCCCGATATCGCCGCGCAGCTCGGCGCTCGCAAGGCGCAAGCACTCGGTGCGCTCGAGGCCGATGTGATCGCCACCGGCAACATCGGCTGCATGGTGCAAATCGGCGCTGCGGGCGGCGTGCCCGCGGTGCATATCGCGCAGCTTCTCGATTGGGCTACCGGCGGGCCGAAACCGGCCGGATTGCGCCGATAGAATATCAACCCGATCGGCGATTATTCATGGAGCTAAGCGATTATTCATGGTGCTAAGAAAGCGGCGTCGCGGCACCGAATGGCATCCGGTGACGCGACGCATGGGTCAACCCCGCTTGGGAAGATACACACTCCCGGCTCAGGCGGTCACGGAGCGATTCGGCTCCGAGGTGGCAATTCCGAGCGCCTTGCTGAAACCGAAGGTATACGCAGCGCGCAGCACCAGCGTGGTCACGAGCACGGCCATAACTGCGCCGAGGCCGTACACCATGAATTCGCCGCGCTCCGTGCCTTCGGGCAATTGCGAAACCGCGCAGACCAGAAGCATCGGCGCACCGATCGCCACACCTGCGAGCGTGCGGTAAAAGAAGTCGCCGTAATTTTTGATGGAAGTCTTCATATTAATCTCCTGTAACGTTGGTCCGATTCGACGGAACAAAGTTTGTCATCGGCAGGCGTAAAGTGCGGTTAGCGAGATGTAAAAGCATGAAAAGCTAATTTCGCACCGACGCCAGGGCCGCGTTTTCCACATCGAACCTTACGAGTCCTTACACGGATTTACATCGCCGATTTTCGTTGTCGGCCGCTCGCGACATTGGAGATCGTCGAGCAGCTGCCTCAATCTGCCCTTTGTCACAATTTGCAGGGATCTCTTGTTAATATAAATGCTCCATACACGGATCGTTCCACAATTCACCATGTTGCCCGACCCTGCGCCTGCCACTTCGTCGGTCCTGCTCGTCGATGACGACGAGGAGCTTGCCGACATGCTCAAGAGTTATCTGGAGCGCGAGGGCTATTCGGTGGGCTGGGCAGCGGACGGCGAGACGGGCGTGCGCGAGGCGCTCTCGGGCCGTTACGCAATTGCGGTGGTCGATGTGATGATGCCGCGAATGAACGGCATCGAAACATTGATGGCGATCCGAGCCCGCAGCAAGCTGCCGGTAATCATGTTGACCGCTAAAGGCGATGACACCGATCGAATCGTGGGCTTGGAAATCGGAGCTGACGATTACATCCCCAAACCGTGCACGCCGCGCGAACTGGCGGCCCGCATCCGCGCAATTCTGCGCCGCACGGTTGCCGCCAAGGACGCCGTGGATTCACCGGCCGCGATTCATGCGGGCGCACTGACGATGGATCCGCAGCGGCGGGTGGTGGAGTGGAGCGGTCGGCCCGTGGAACTCACCAGCACCGAATTCAATGTCTTGGAGGTGCTGGCCCGCAATGTCGGCAACCCGGTGAGCAAACAAACGCTTTCCGAACAGGGATTGGGCCGGCCGCTGGTGCGTTTCGATCGCAGCATCGACGTGCACGTGAGCAGCATTCGCCAGAAGCTTGGACAGCTTGTCGATGGCCGCTCACCCATCGCAACCGTCTATCGCTTGGGCTACCAACTGATTCCAGAATGAGTGCGCGACGAGCAAGTTCCAGGAAGGAGCGCGTGGGTCGCCTATTCTGGAAGTTCTTCGTGCTCATCACGGTGTTCCAGCTCGGCGCCGATCTATTGGTTCGCGCGTGGCCCATTGAGAAGCAACGAATAGCGATTATTTTTCACCAGCAGCCTCCTGCGTCCGCACCAAACCTTCGCCGACTTTCACTCGCGGACATCATGGGGGACATCGTGGCAGGCCTTAGTTGCGCAGCGCTGCTTGGGTGGCTGCTTTCCAAACCCATCCGCAGCCTGCATTCGGCGATCACCGATGCCGCCGACGGCAACCTCAACGTACGCATTGCCGACCGGATGGGGCCGGGGAATGATGAACTAAAGGATCTGGGTGTCGAGTTCGATCGCATGAT
>DAINPA010000098.1:0-6175 GCA_036743675.1 Steroidobacteraceae bacterium | reverse complement strand
TCGACCGGATCCCAGAACCACCAGCCGCCCCAGCCGAGTTCGTAGTAGGCCCACCAGCTTCCGAGCGCAATCCCGATCGTCTGAAATATCCACGCGAACAAGGTCCACGGCCGGGTCCATTTGGCCCAGGTCTGATCCAGCCTTCCTTCGAGCATTGCCGCGCACGCAAACGCGAACGCCACGGAGAATCCGACGTAGCCGGTGTACAACATCGGCGGATGAATCGCCAGCGCGAAGTCCTGCAGCACCGGATTCAAGTCGGTGCCGTCCTGCGCGGCCGGCATCAGCCGCGTGAACGGGTTCGAGGTCCACAAGGTGAACAACATGAAGCCGCAGCTGACCAATCCCATCACACCGAGCACCCGGCTCGAAAAAGTCTCCGGCAGCTGGCGGCTGAACGCGGCGACCGCCGCGCTCCAGATCGACAGAATCAGTATCCACAGCAGCAACGAACCCTCGTGTGCGCCCCAAACGGCCGCCACGCGATAGAACACCGGCAGTTGCGAATTGGAGTTGCGCGCCACATAGAGCACCGAGAAATCGTTGTTCACGAACGAATACACCAGGCACGCGAAGGCCATCACCACGAACACGAACTGGCCGGCCACCGCGGGGCGCGCCACGCTCATCCAGTGGGACTTACCGCGCCACGCGCCGCCCAAGCCGAAGAACGCCTGCGCGAGGCTCAGCACGAACGCCAAGGTGAGGGCGAATTGTCCGAGTTCCGGTGTCATCGAGACTCCCCTACCCTAACCCGTCGGGCCTGGCGAAGGCGCCGGCGCCGGCGAAGATCCCTGCGCGACCGCTTTGCGCTTGAGCGAGCTCGCGACTTCCGGAGGCATGTATTTCTCATCGTGCTTGGCGAGCACCTCATCGGCTACGAAGGCGCCGTTCGCTCCCATGGTCCCGTGGGCGATGATGCCCTGCCCCTCGCGAAACAAATCGGGAAGCACTCCGGTGTACTCGACCGGCACCTCGTGCGCGAAGTCGGTGAGAACGAATCTGACCTTGAGATCGCCCGACTTGCGCGCGACGCTGCCCTTGACCACCATGCCGCCGACGCGAAAACGCTTGAGCGTGGGCGCCTGGCCCGCGGCAATTTGGCTGGGGTCGTAATAGAACATGATGTTCTCGCGCGAGGCCAACACGGCGAGCGTCACCGAGGCGGCCACGCCGGTCAGGATTCCGAGCACCACCCACAAGCGTTTTCGACGCGGAGTCATCGTCAATTCTCGTCGCTCATCGCGAGGGTGCGCCCCGCTCGCTGGCGAGCCGCGGCATGAAAGCGGCGCGCCGACCATAGATTCCAGGCGAGCACGGTACAGGCAAAGCCGAAGCACGGCCAGACAAACCGCGCATAACCGCCCATGGACCAAAAATCTCCGCCGTTCACGATTTAATCGCCTCCCGCACCCAAGTCGCTTGGCGTTCCCGATTGAGAACTTCGCCGCGCAGCCGCATGCACAGCACCGCCCCGAAGAAACACATGAATCCCAGCATCATCGACAGCAACGGCAACAGCATGCTGGGCGGCATGGACGGTTTGCCTAGTTTAGCAACCGTGGCACCCTGATGCAGCGAGTTCCACCACAGAACCGAATAATGGATGATCGGCACGTTCACCACGCCCACGATCGACAGCAATGCGGCCGCCCGATCGCCGCGGTTTGAGTCCTCGAACGCCGGGCGCAGCGACATCACGCCGGCAAACAGGAACAGCAGGATGAGTTCCGAGGTCAAGCGCGGGTCCCAGGCCCAATAAGTGCCCCACATCGGCCGCCCCCACAGCGAACCGGTGACCAAGGCCAACACGGTGAACGATGCGCCGATCGGCGCCACCGCCGCGGCTACGGCGTGACCCATCTTGATGCGCCAGATCAGTCCAATGGCGCCCGCCACCGCCATGGTGCTGTACGCGAACATGGATATCCACCCGCTCGGCGCGTGCACATAGATGATGCGAAACGCATCGCCCTGCTGGTAATCGGGCGGCGCGAACACCAGGCCCGCAATCGCGCCGTAGCCGATGGCGAACGCCGCCGCCGTCAAGAACCAGGGGATCAAGGTCGCGGCGACGCGGTACACATGGGGAGGCGATGCGAGCCTGTAAAACCACGTCCACATAGAATCGGCCCCTCGGTCAGTCAAGCGCTATGCGCAGCGCGGCGGCCGCGGCGAAGGGCGCCAGCGTAGAAGTGAATACACAGAGCGACGCCAGAAAATACAACGCTCCGGCCGCGCTCGTCCCTGAAATCGCCCGATCCGTCGCACCGGCTCCGAATATCAGCAGCGGCATCGCCAGCGGCAGCACGATCAAGGACAAGAGCACATTGCCACGGCGCAGGCCCACCGTGAGGCCGGCGCCGATGGCGCCCAGCCAGCTCAGCGTCAGTGTACCCAACGCCAATCCGAGCAGCATGGTCGCAAATGCCGAGACCGGTATGTTGAGCCCGATTGCGACCACCGGCGACACCAGCACCAGCGCCGCTCCGCTCACCAGCCAATGCGCCAACGTCTTGGCAATGACAATCGTGGCCAAACTCTGTCCAGACAGCGCCAACTGCTCCAAAGTTCCATCGTCCGCATCGTTCTTGAATAGCGAATCCAACGACAGCAGCGACGATAGCAGTGCGGCCACCCATAAAACGCCCGGCGCCATGTCTCGTAACAGAGACAACTGCACGCTCAAGCCCAGCGGAAACAGCGTGGTGACGATCAAAAAGAACACGAGCGGCTGCAGCAGCTGTTCCGGCCGCCTGAAACTAAGACACAGTTCCCGATGCATGATGAGCATCATGGCTCGGCGCGCGCCCACGCTTGTTTCAGCCCCGATCGGCCTGCCGACATTCATCCCTGTAGCTCCAAGCGGCGCTGCGTCGCATTGAGCTTGAGATCGTGATGCGCGACCACGAGCGCCAATCCACCGCCGTTCACATGATCCTCGAGCAACGCGGACATCAGCGCCGATCCCGCCGCATCGAGATTGGTAAAGGGCTCATCCAGCAGCCACACAACGGCCCGCGCCGCCAGCACGCGTGCCATCACCACGCGGCGGCGCTGGCCTGCCGACAACACGCGCACCGGCAAATCGGCACAGCCGGCGACACCGGTGCGGCCGAGACAGTCGCGCAGTTCCGCAAGGGTTGCGCGCCGCTTTAGGCCCACCATGAACCACAGGTTTTCCAATGCGGTCAGGTCGCCCTTCAGCGCCGGCTCATGCGATGCATAGGCAAGCGCCCATTGATACTCGGGGCGCGTGTTGGCAATCGATTTGCCGAGCCAGGCGACGCCGCCCTGTTCCGGCCGGAGCAAGCCGGTGGCGACGCGCAGCAAGGTGGTCTTGCCGGCACCGTTCGGTCCTGCGACATGCAGCAGTTCGCGCGGCCGCACCTCGAGACTTACGCCCTTGAGCACGTGGCGATCCCCGCGCCAAACGTGGACCCGATCGACGCAAAGACCGTCAACTGCGCTGTTCATCGGGTCGCGAGCTTAACCAAATCAAGCGGTTGAAGCTACCAACTGCGCCCGTTAGTCGGCATCCCGTTCCGCCGAATAGGGCATAATGGCCTCCGCTTTGAGGCTCGGCAGGGTCTTGACGTTGCGGATCACTTGCGAGCGTGCGGCCAGCGCGGCCAGCAGCAACGCGGTGCCTCCGGCAAACGCCAATGCCGCCCGCAGACCGAAGTGCTCGCCCAGCCAGCCGCCCAACAGCGCACCGGGCCCCGCGGGCAGCAGAATCAGCCAGCGCATGGTGCTCGTCATGCGCCCCAGCATCGGCGCCGGCGTGACCGATTGTCGCAGCGACAAAAAATTGATGAATATGAATACCGCGCCCATGCCGAAACACAACAGCATCGTGGCGTACGCAGCGATTCCCATTCGGTTCAATGGCGCAAAGGCGAGCAACAGCCACCCCGCTCCGCATATTGCGAATCCAAGCACCAGCGTCGGTCCGGGACCGAGACGCCGCGCCACCCGATAGCCGAGCGCACTGGCGATGACCGTGCCCACTCCGAGGGCGACATAGCTCAGGCCGACTTCCCGCTCGGTCAATCCAAGCAGGCGCGTCGCGAACAGGATCTGCACCACCATCGCCGCTTGATTGCACAACTCCCACACTCCGACGCAGGTGGCCATGGTGAGGAGCAGTTCGTGGCTGCGCACAAAGCGCAATCCCTCGCGCATGGCGGGCCAGAACGGCGGATTGACTCGGCTCGGCGTTTCCTTCACGCGCACGCCGCGCAATATCGACGCCGATATCAGCAGCAGGAAGGCATCCGCCAGCAGCGCGAGCGGAGCACCCGTCACCTTGATCAAAGCTCCCGCGGCACCGGGCCCGGTCACTTCGGCGGTTGAGGATGCCAGGGCGTTCTTCGCATGCGCCTCGACCAGCCGTTCGCGCGGCACGATCTGCGTCAGAACGATTTGCGCGGCGCTGCCCGCCGTGGTGTTCACCGCGCCGATCACGAATCCAACGAAATACAGCCATTGCATCGACAGCCACCCGAACCACCATGCCAACGGCACCGTCGCCACGGTGATCGCGACCGATATTTCGCCCACGACGTAGACCGGTAACTTGCGCACCCGATCGAGCCATACGCCCGTCGGCAGCGAGAACAGGACAAAGGGAAACAATTCGGTGGCGCTCAATACGCCCATTTGTGTCGGCGAAGCGTGCAGCAGCACCGCGGCCGACAGCGGCAGCGCGAGCAGCGTTACCTGCCCGCCGAACGAGGAGATGAGAATCGAGGTCCACAGCCGCCGGTAGGTCGCATCGCGCAGCAGATCGGTGGGGCCCAGCGCAAAGCGCTGAAGCCACCGCAACGGCGGCAATCTGCGAAGCGAAGCAATGTTCATGGATCAAATCGGTTTGCGATCGAGAATTTCAAAGCATAGCGGAGGCGCGCTGTTCGCGCCCAACCGTATCGCGTGAAGATCTGCGCATCCTGAACCGGCTCGCGCGCGGCGGGACGATCAATGCAACCGCGTGGACATCTATGCTGAGGAAACGCCCATGCTCACTCTTCGCCGCAAACTCCTGTCGCTCGTGCCCCTGCCGCCGTCGCCCGCTACGCACCAAAATCACTAGCGATATGGACGCGGATTCGGTCGCGGATTTCCGTAGAAACCGCAGTCTTGTTGAGTAATTCGAGCAAACGATCGCGCGATACAATACCCCGCCTGGCAAGCTCGCGGGTAAAGACAACGTCCTTTTCCCGACGCGCAACATATTTGGCTATTGCAAGATCGTGAGGATCTAGGCACAAACCCTGAACACCCTCGGTATCCCCAGCAGGGAGATTGACCAGTCGGCCTTTCCAACCCTTTGGAAGAGTCGCGGTGGTGTGATCGACCGGATCCGCGTAGTAACCAAAGCTTTCATGAAACGGCGAGTACAGACCGATGACGTTCAACCAGTCCGTCCGATCGGCATGCTTCGAGGCAATAAGATCAACCTCGAACGATTTCACAAGATCATCGGGAAGATCGGGAAATTTGCCATGAAGAGACTGGCTGCCGATGATTATGAATTTCCTCTCGCCGGTGATCCTTCCTGCGGCGCGCAGTACGTGATCAACTTCCAGCTTCTTCATTCAGCTTCCTGACCTCCGCTTGCGTGAGAAGCCCGACACCTGGCATCGATTGCCTCAGTCTCACGGCATTCTCGTCACGTCCAAGCATTACGGCAAAAAGTGCGCCGTCATCCTCCGATTGCGCGATGGCTTGCCATTCATCATAGGCTGGACCCCATGTCCCCTGCCTCTTCCATCGGTGCAAATTAGCGAGCATCTGGGCCCGAATTTCCCGGGGCGTAAAGCGACGAACAACTGCAAGGGCGATGCGCCGCTTCAGCTCATCCAATGCCTTATGCGAAAGTCCACCGCGACCTGCCGGTCTAATGCCGCGCTCGGTAAGTTCCAAATGATCGCCCTCACCAACGCCCCATTCATCCAGCGTATCCTTCGGTAAAATGACTCCAAGCGAGTTTCCAATGCGTCGCACCGTAAGTTTCATTTGATCATTATAACTAGTTATAACAGGCGCGGCAACGGAGAACCGGATTCAGATGAGGTGAATTGCGCACTATTTCACCAGCTGGCTTCCCGATATCTCGATGGTGCCCTCGCCCGGAATCGAACCGGGATGGCTGCTAACCGACGGATTTTAAGTC
>DAINPA010000097.1:0-6252 GCA_036743675.1 Steroidobacteraceae bacterium | reverse complement strand
GAGCGCGGCAACCGGCTGCTGCGTCAGTTCGAGCGGGCGAATCCGGATCGGTAGAGACGGTCGTCGCGGCACCGCGCTGCCTGCGAATTAACAACGAAGACTTTTGCCAATAGCGCTCTCGCTTCCTCGCGTAGTGGACACCTGTCGAGGGCCCGGCTGCACTAAATCCAAACATCATTCTCGGCTGCGATCGCCGCCCTCATCGCCCGTATTGAGCACGCCCCGCGGCTCGATCAGCAATAGTTTGACCTCGTGTTCGGCATAAGGCTTGTGTTCGACGCCTTTTGGGACGACGAACATTTCGCCCGCCGCCACGTGGACCGCACCATCGCGAAAATCGATCCTCAGAACGCCCTCCAGGACGATGAATGTCTCGTCCGTATTCTTGTGATCGTGCCAAATGAAGTCACCCTGCAGCTTCGCGACCTTGAACTGGTAGTCGTTCATTTGGGCTATGACCTTCGGCTGCCACTGCTCGTCGAATAATCTGAACTTTTTGCCAAAGTTGATCGCCTCGTAGCTCATATGGCCGCTCCGTCAAATGATCGGGGAATTATAGCATTTTCAATGTTGGGTCAGAACGAGCCGATAGGCTTTGGCCGCCACCTAAATTTCCATCGCCGCCGACCTTGCCCAAGAAACGGCGTCCAGAATATTTGCACTCATAATGGGCAAAGACATCTCTTTGTATGCAATCCGCTATCGCGCTTGCCCGTACCATGAACCAATATTCGGAAGTCAAATCATGCGCTTAAAGCCCTATTAGGCTTCCGTTAAGTTTTGGCACGAACCTTGCGAAAGCCTCTCCAAAGCCGATTCCCTCGTGCGTTGGAGCATGACATGAAGCGCCGCGATTTTCTCAAATCCGTCTCCAGGGTTGCCGCGGGCGCCATGGTGCCCGCACCGGCGATCTGGTCCGCCGCCAGGGCCGACGCCCGCTCGGAAACCCTGCTGATCGTCTCGGAAAGCGGTCCCAACAATCTCGACATTCACGGTGTCGGCACCAACGTGCCCGGCTACGAGGTGTCATGGAATTGCTACGACCGCCTTATCAGCCACGAGATGAAAAGCGGTCCCGGCGGCGTGCCCTATTACGACCGCGACAAGTTCAAGCCCGAACTCGCCGAAGACATGAATGTCGGCGACATGTCGGTGACCTTCAAACTGAAGAAGAACGCGAAATTTCACGACGGCGCGCCGGTGACGGCCAAGGACGTCAAGTGGTCGCTGGACCGCGCAGTCAGCGTCGGCGGCTTCCCCACCTTCCAGATGGGCGCGGGCTCGCTGACCAAGCCGGAGCAGTTCGTCGTCGTCGACGACAACACCGTGCGGATCGATTTTGCCAAGAAGGATCGCCTGACGATTCCCGATCTCGCCGTCATCGTGCCCTGCGTGATCAATTCGGAGCTGGTGAAGAAGAGCGCCAGCGAGAAAGACCCATGGGGCCTTGAATACACCAAGCAGCAGACCGCGGGCTCCGGCGCCTACAAGGTGACGAAGTGGACCGCCGGCACCGAAGTGATCATGGAGCGCAATGACGAGTGGGTCGGTGGTCCCTTGCCCAAGGTCAAACGCGTGATCTGGCGCATGGTGCCGCAGGCCGGTAACCGCCGGGCCCTGCTGGAGCGCGGCGATGCCGATATCTCCACGATCTGCCGAACAAGGATTTCGTCGAGCTGAAGGGCGACGGCAAGCTCAACATCGTGTCGATCCCCTATTCCAACGGCATCCAGTACATTGGCATGAACGTCAAGAACCCTCCGTTCGACAATATCAAGGTGCGGGAGGCCGTCGCCTACGCGGTTCCGTATCAAAAGATCATGGATGCGGTGCTGTTCGGGCTGGCCAAGCCGATGTTCGGCGCCCCTGCGGGTCAGCCGACCGAGGTGGCGTGGCCGCAGCCGACCAAATATGTCACCGACATTGCCAAGGCAAAAGTCCTGCTCGCCGAGGCCGGCTATCCCGACGGCTTCGAGACCACGCTGTCATTCGATCTCGGATTTGCCGGCGTCAACGAACCGCTCTGCGTGCTGGTGCAGGAGAGCCTCGGGCAGATCGGAATCAAGACCACGATCAACAAGATTCCCGGCGCCAACTGGCGCACCGAGCTCAACAAGAAGGTGCTTCCGCTTTACACCAACGTGTTCTCCGGCTGGCTCGACTATCCGGAGTACTTCTTCATCTGGTGTTACGACGGAAAGAATTCGATCTTCAACACCATGAGCTACCAATCGAAGGCGATGGACGACCTTATTCATGGCGCAGTGAACGCCGCCGCGGTCGGCAACACCAGGGATTACGATGCCGACGTGAAGGGCTTCGTCGATCTGGCTTTCAGCGATATTCCGCGGATTCCGCTGTATCAGCCCTACGTCAACGTCGCGATGCAGAAGAACGTCTCGGGCTATCAATACTGGTTCCACCGCAGGCTCGACTATCGCGCGCTGGTGAAGGCGTAACAGTGCCATGCTGACCATGATCGGCAAGCGGTTGATGTTCGCGATCCCGAGCCTGATCGGGGTGGTGATCGTCACGTTCCTGCTGACGCGCGCGCTGCCCGGCGATCCCGCGGCGTATTTCGCCGGGCCCGCCGCGACCAAGGAGGCGGTCGAGCAAATTCGCAAGAAACTCGGTCTCGACAAGCCGCTGATCGAGCAGTTCTTCCGCTACACCGTCGATCTCGCGCACGGCGATTTCGGCAATTCGCTCACCCCCGGCCAGCCGGTCGCGACTGAAATCCGCAATCGCCTGCCGGCGTCGGCGGAGCTGACGCTGCTTGGGCTTGTCATTTCTGTCGTGATAGCGCTGCCGCTCGGCGTGCTCGCCGCGACCCGCCCGGGTTCGTGGATCGACCATCTCTGTCGCGTGACGACGACCGCGGGGGTGTCGCTGCCGGTGTTCTTCACCGGATTGGTGCTGGTCTATATTTTCTATTTCAGGCTCGGATGGTCGCCGGCTCCCTTGGGACGGCTCGACGTGTTCTACAGCGCGCCGCCGGCGCTGACCGGCCTCTATCTGATCGACGCCCTGATCGCGCGCGATTTCGAGACCTTTCGTTCCGCGTTCAGCCAGTTGATCCTGCCGGCGCTGACGCTGGCGATCTTCTCGCTGGCGCCGATCGCGCGCATGACGCGGGCCTCGATGCTGGCGGTACTGTCGTCGGATTTCGTGCGCACCGCGCGCGCCAGCGGTCTCTCTGCTGGCACTGTGATCGTCACTTACGCCTTCCGCAACGCGATGCTGCCGGTCATCACCACGCTCAGCATGGTGTTTTCATTCCTGCTCGGCGCCAATGTGCTGGTTGAAAAGGTGTTCGCCTGGCCCGGCATCGGCTCCTACGCGGTGGAAGCCTTGATCTCGTCGGACTTCGCCCCGGTGCAGGGCTTCGTGCTGACCATGGCGGTCATGTACGTGCTGCTCAATCTGATGATCGACATTCTCTATGGGGTGATCGACCCAAGAGTCAGGCTGGAAGGGTGAGAGGTAAGCATGAGCAGCGTCGCCCCGGCCGTCGACCCCGTCACTCCCGCGCGGACCTCGGGTTTTGCTGCGATCTTCGAGCACACCCGCTATGTGCTGGGCGAGAACCGCGTGACCGCGTTCGCGTTCGCTCTGTTGATCGTCATCGTGTTTGCGGCGCTGTTCGGCCCTTACGTTGTTCCGCACGATCCGCTGGCGTCCGACACCGCGGCGGCGCTGAAGCCGCCCTCAGCGGCGCACTGGTTCGGCACCGACCAGCTCGGCCGCGATATTTTCAGCCGCGTCATCGTGGCGACGCGGCTCGACACCTTCATCGCGGTGGCGTCCGTGGCGCTGGTGTTCCTGATGGGCGGCCTCGCCGGCATCGCCGCGGGCTATTTTGGCGGCTGGACCGACCGCATCGTCGGACGCATCGCCGACACCATCATGGCGTTTCCGCTGTTCGTGCTGGCGATGGGCATCGTCGCGGCGCTCGGCAACACCGTGCAGAACATCATCATCGCCACCGCGATCGTGAATTTCCCGCTTTACGCCCGTGTCGCTCGCGCCGAGGCCAATGTGCGGCGCGACGCCGGCTTCGTGCAGGCGGCACGATTGTCGGGCAACGGCGAATTCCGGATTCTGCTGGTGCACATCCTGCCCAACATCATGCCGATCATGATCGTGCAGATGTCGCTGACCATGGGCTACGCGATCCTCAACGCCGCTGGGCTGTCGTTTATCGGTCTCGGGGTGCGGCCGCCGACCGCCGAATGGGGCATCATGGTTGCGGAAGGCGCGGGCTTCATGGTCTCGGGCGAATGGTGGATCGCGTTGTTTCCGGGTCTCGCGCTGATGGTCGCGGTGTTCTGCTTCAACCTGCTCGGCGACGGTCTGCGCGACATCGTCGATCCGCAGCGAAGGACGTGAGGGCATATGCGTGAATTCGAACGCAACGCTTCTCTTCACCTCGCCCCGCTTGCGGGGAGAGGTCGCGAGCGCAGCGAGCGGGTGAGGGGGTACCGGACTCACGACTTCTTCCGAATTTTCGGGTCGAAGAGCCCCTCACCCCGACCCTCTAAGAGCGAGCTTCGCTCGTCTCGACCCCGCAAGAGCGGGGCGAGGGAGCGCATCGAGATTTTGTCATGACCGCGCAGCCGCTGCTCGACGTCAACGACCTCACCGTGGAATTCGCTACCCGGCGCGGCATCGTCAAGGCGGTGCAGCACGTTAACATCTCGGTGGCGAAGGGCGAGACGCTCGGCATCGTCGGCGAATCCGGCTCCGGCAAATCCGTCACCTCCTACGCGGTGATGCGGATTCTCGACCGCGCCGGCAGGATTGTCGAAGGCTCGGTGATGTTTTCAGGCGTCGACGTGAAGGCCGCAACCGAAAACCAGATGCGCGATCTGCGCGGCCGCGAAATCTCGATGATCTTCCAGAATCCGCGCGCCGCGCTTAATCCGATCCGCAAGGTCGGCGACCAGATCGAGGATGTGCTGCACCAGCATGTGCAGTCGGCGGCGAGCGATCGCGGCGAAAAGGCGATCGAGGCGCTGGAGCAGGTCAAGATCGCGCGGCCGCGCGAACGCTATCACGCCTATCCGTTCGAGCTGTCGGGCGGCATGTGCCAGCGCGTGGTGATTGCGCTGGCGCTGGCCTGCAATCCGCAGCTTCTGATCGCGGACGAGCCGACCACCGGTCTCGACGTCACCACACAAAAAGCCGTGATGGACCTGATCGTCGAACTGACCAAACGGCGTGGCATGTCGACGATCCTGATCACCCACGATCTTGGATTGGCCGCGGCCTATTGCGATCGCGTGGTGGTGATGGAGAAGGGCCGCGTGGTCGAAACCGCGCTGTCCGCCGATATCTTCGCCAGGCCGCAGCACGCCTACACCAAAAAGCTGATGCGCGCGACGCCACGGCTCGGCGTCTCCTTGCGGGATGTATTGCCGGAGGAGGAAGCTGCCTCAAGCACTGTGCCCGGAACTGTCCCTCACCCCGACCCTCTAAGAGCGAGCTCCGCTCGTCTCGACCCCGCAAGCGGGGAGAGGGAGAAGAAAACCAGGATTGACGACACAGCAAAACCGCTCCTGCTCGTTGAAAAACTCGTCAAGGAATATCCGCGCCAGGGCGCCAGGGCGACGCTGACAAAACTGTTCTCCCGCAAGCCGCCGGTCGAAACCGAACAATTCCGCGCGGTCGACGGCATCAGCTTCAGCGTGGGGCATGGCGAGAGCGTCGGTCTGGTCGGCGAATCCGGCTGCGGCAAATCCACCACCTCGATGATGGTGATGCGGCTCGTGGACCAGACCTCGGGTCGCATCATGTTCGACGGCGACGAGATCGGCGGCATCCTGCCCAACGCGTTTGCGCGGCTGCCGCTGCGCAAGAGCATCCAGATGGTGTTTCAGGATCCGACCGACAGCCTCAATCCGCGCTTCACCGCCGCGCGCGCGATCGCCGATCCGATCATGCAGCTCGGCGATGTCAAAAGCCGCGACGCGTCGCGCGCCCGCTGCGAGGAATTGGCGGGCCTGGTCGGCCTGCCGACCAATCTGCTCGATCGATTTCCGCACCAATTGTCGGGTGGACAGAAGGCGCGCGTCGGCATCGCGCGCGCCATCGCCCTGCACCCCAAGCTGGTGATTCTCGACGAGCCAACCGCGGCGCTCGATGTCTCGGTGCAGGCGGTGGTGCTGAATCTGCTGCAGGACTTGAAGCAGTCGATGGGCATGAGCTATTTGTTCGTGTCGCACGATTTGAATGTGGTGCGGCTGTTGTGCG
>DAINPA010000096.1:0-6480 GCA_036743675.1 Steroidobacteraceae bacterium | reverse complement strand
GGGCGAAGCTGTCGAATCGGAATCGATCGATCAAAAGATGGGTCATGCGGCCGGATTGATTTTTTCGCGCCATATAGCGGTCCAATTTCCGGTCGACGATCTGCAGCTCATCCCCCGTAAACGCTCCGGCATATTTGTAGGCCGTACCGAGCATCGCATAATCGAGCAGCTGCTTGCGCCAGATGTCGGGGCTGATCAGCGCGAAATCGCTCCAGCGCATGCCGAGATCACCGGCGAGCTTCTTCTGTAACGGCCGCAGCGTGCTCTTGCCGGATGCGGAAGCGCCTTTGGTATTGATGACGACCGATCGATCTTGGCACGGCAACAGGCCATAACCCTC
The DNA here is from genome assembly GCA_036743675.1 of Steroidobacteraceae bacterium. Classification (GTDB taxonomy): domain Bacteria; phylum Pseudomonadota; class Gammaproteobacteria; order Steroidobacterales; family Steroidobacteraceae; genus Bog-1198. The sequence goes on along the minus strand of DAINPA010000096.1, from coordinate 6,140 downwards.
CTGCCGCGCCGCGCGCAGAAGGATGGGCTCGATGCTTTGGCCGACGGCATCGCTGGCGAAGGTATTGCAGGCAAGGTCCCTCGCCAATTGCCCGATGAGATTTCGGGTGCCCCAGGCGTAGCCGCGGGCCGTGAACAATGCCGCCAGGACTCGAGCCAGCGAGTGGTACGCGAGCTTGTGCAGCTCGTCGGTCGCCGCCCTCGCGCGGCGCTCGCATTCGGCGATCTCCGCGGGGCCCCAGCCGCGCTCGCCGAGCGGAGCCGCCGCAGCGCGGCGCGGCTTGCTGCGAGCAAACAGCCGGCGTGCCGGCCGCTGCGACGTTGGCGCCGCGGCCGGTGCGGCTCCGGGCATTACCGCGGCGAGTGCGGCGTCGATGGCATCCGCCATTTCGGAGCGGGCCCGCTCGAACGCATGGGCGAGGAGCTCCTTTTCGGGATCAAGATAATGCGTGAGAATTTGTCCGGCAATCCGTCGGAAGTTGATACCAAGATCCCCTATGTGCGATCCGTCCGGCACCGCAAAATCGGCCGTGACTCGGATCAGCAGCTCGTGCAGAGCGAGTCTCTGCGGTTGAAACACCACCAGTTCGCTCAAGTCGAACCCGGTCAACGCGTGCAGCTCCTCGGCGGAGGCGATACTGGTAAGGACATTTTCGGGGCGAAATATCGTGCACAGCGGCAGCAACTCCCTCGGGATTTGCGACTGGACGCCGGGGTTCCACGGTCCGGCGGGATTCTGATCTCGGTCCATCGCGCCCTCCGGCAAAATATCCTCACGCAAAAAGCTTCCTCCCCCTGAGCTCATTAAGACACTATCCGATGAAATCCGCATCCGCCGCAATGCCTCGGCCGCGGCCCCGCGGGATACGCGGACAGGCCCCCAAGCATTCATCTCGAGGCCCTGCGCTCAAATTGCGACCTCATTCGCCTTTCCAGCCGGGCATCGTGTGATGCAATCGGCAGGTTCGCGGTTGTACATAATTCAGAATGTTTCGAATGAATCGAAACGCTAGCGCTTCGCAGGCCGCGGGACCGGCGCAGTCCGCAGTCCCGGCGCAGTCCGCGACGCCGACCCTGCCTGCCGATGCGGCGCTCGCCCGGGCGCTGCTCTATAGCGCGCCGGTCGCCATCTATCACTCCGATATTCAAGGAAACTTAACCTACGCCAATCCGGAATACCGGCGGATTTTCGACTTGAGTCCCGAGCAGAGCACGGATGACTGGGCCCAAGGCGTGCATCCGGAGGATCGGGCACGCATGCAGAGCACGTGGGCCGACTTCTGCCGGCGACCGCGTCCGATGCAATTCGAATACCGCACCCTGTCCCGGGATGGCGCCGTGCGCTTCATCAGCGAGCAGGTGGCTCCCGCCCACGGGGCGTGCGGATTCGTCGGCACGATCAGCGATTTCACCGATCTCGTGACCGCACGGGGCGATTTGCGCAAAGCGGGGACCATATTCCGGAATACCTTCGATCAGGCACCGATCGGGATCGCCTACTCGGACCGCAACGGCGCGTTGCTGCGCTTTAACGCGGCTTTCTGCACGCTGCTCGGTTTCGCCGCTGACGAACTCGCGGCCAAGTCGGTCGGAGAATTGACCCATGCCGAGGATGTCGCGCTCGCCGCGGCGCAACTCGAGCGATTGTGGGACGGCGAAATCCCGTTCGTCGACATTGAGAAGCGCTACCGACGCAAGGACGGCAGCTATCTGTGGGTCCGCACGACCACAGCGCTTGTGCACGAGGACAGCAACACCGAGTGCTCGGTCGAATATTTGCGAGACATTTCCCAGCGCAAGGAGCTGTCGGCGGCGCTGCTCCAACAACAAACACTGCTCAAAGCGGTGATCAGCGAACTGCCCCTCGCGCTGGTGGCATGCGACGTCGCCGGGAATATCACCCACTATAACCACGCCGCGGTGGAGCTGTATCGCATTAAGTCGCAGCATGCATCCGCATCGGATCCGTATCCGCTCGAGGCAGATGTATTTCTTCCTGACGGCGTCACTCCCGTGCCAAGGAATGAGCGGCCATTGGCCCGGGCGCTGCACGGCGAGACCATCAACCACATCGAACTCGTGGTCGCGCCGCACGACTCGGCGCCGCGGCGCACCACGTCCTCGAACGCCTGCCGGTTGGTCGGACCGGACGGACAAACGCTGGGCGCGGTGGCGGTGATTCAAGACACGACGGAACGCAAGCAACAGGATATGGAACTCGAGCGCGTGCACAAACAGCTGATGACGGCCTCGCGCGAGGCGGGAATGGCCGAAGTCGCGACCAACGTGCTGCACAATGTCGGCAATATCCTCAACAGCGTCAATATTTCGGCAAGTCTCGTGGCCGAGCGCCTGCGGCAATCGAAGGCGGCCGGCGTCTCGCGCTTGGCCGCTCTGCTGCTCGAGCAAGGCGCGCAAGTCGGACAGTTCATGACCGGCGATGAACGGGGCAAGCGCGTACCGGAATACCTTGCCGCGCTCGGCGAGCAGCTGCTGGCGGATCAGCGGCTGGCGCTTGAGGAACTCGCGGCGCTGCGCGATCACCTCGAACACATCAAGGACACCGTCGCCATGCAGCAAAGCTACGCCACGCTGTGCGGCGTGACGGAGGTGGTCGAGGTCGTCGACCTGGTGGAAGACAGCCTGCGGCTCAATGCCGGCGCCTTTGCGCGCCACGGCGTGACGCTGCGGCGCGAATTCGAAGCGGTGGCGCCGATCACCGTCGACAAACACAAGGTGCTGCAGATCCTCGTGAACCTGCTCCGCAACGCGAAATACGCGTGCGACGAATCGGGGCGTTCGGACAAATTCATCACCCTGCGCATCGAGAGCCTGGCGCACGGCGTGCGCATCTCGGTCATCGACAACGGCGTCGGCATACCGGCGGAAAATATGGGGCGGCTGTTCAGCCACGGCTTCACCACGCGGCTGTCCGGTCACGGCTTCGGCCTGCACAGCGGCGCGCTCGCGGCTCAAGAACTCGGCGGCACCTTGCGTGCCGAGAGCGACGGCCCGGGCTGCGGCGCAGCGTTCATACTCGACCTGCCGCTCGTTCCTCCGGCATCTGCGCGCGCTTGAGCGCCGCGCGGCGCATGTTCAGCCGGTCTCGGCCTCGCTGCCGAGCTTGCTGCCGTCCGGGTACATCTGCAGACCCGGAACCTCGCCGTGAAGCAATTTTTGCCGCACGTCCTGCCAATACTCGACGGTCAACAAGTCGGCGTTTTCCTCGCGGAAACAGCGGCGCGCTTGACGGCTCATGAGCTGCATGCCGTGCTCGAGCTCTTCGGGCAAAAAGATGGTTCCTTCTTCGAAAAACCAATCCGGCACGCTTTCCTCGCCCGGTTCACGGTCGGAATTGGTGCGAATCTTGACCTCCGTCAATTTCTCGACGGCATCGTAATCGAACAGAAATATCCGGCCGTAGCGGCCCACGCCGTAATTTCGCGAATCCAAGTCCTTGTTGAAGATATTGGTGGCGGCATTGTTGCGAATGCAATGACCGAGACTGATGATCACCTCGCGGGTCTGCTGTTCGTCGGCGGTCTGCAAATAGACCGGCAGCGGGATGATTTTCATTTGCACGATGAGCGTGCGTAAATACACGCCGTCTTGATCCACGTGCACGCAGCCGGCCGCCTGCTCGCACAGCTCCTCGAGCAGCGCCGGATCGAACATCGCCCGGTCCAACCGCAATTTGAAGTACATCACGCTGTCGAGCATGCTGCCGGCGCGATTGATCTCATGCACGATTCGGTACTTGTCCACGACCGTCGCAACGCCCGGGAACTCCCCCCATTTGTATGAGGTGGTGGGGCGATCGCGAATAACCTTTAAATGGTAGGCGCATGCCTCGAAGGTGAACCCGAACGCCACCGTGCCCGGCGCACCGGGCGATCGCACGAACCGTTCGCCGCTGCGCCGCATCTGTTCGCCGATCTCGTTCAGAATGGCGACCTTGCCGACGTGATTGAATCCGATGGTCGAATAGTGATGCCCCAGCGGGCGCCGCGGCATCAGGCTGTATAGGAACACGCACGTCTGGTAGTAAAGCCGCGTGGTGACGTGAAAATTGGCGAGTGCGGAACTGAAAAGATCGTGGATGTCCGAGACGCGATGCAATAGGGCGTCGGCGTAGATGCCCTCGGGGCTGTTCTTGAGCGCGACCACGAACGGCACGATGCTGCTGTCGGCGAGAACCCACCGGCCGACGACGAAGGCGGTCCGATCGCGAAAGAAACCGGCATCCACCACCTCGAGCGCCGTAGGCGCCGGCACATCCGGCGCACCGTACAGCAAGCGCTCCAGGCGTTTGACGATTCGATGCGAGTCGCCCTTCAAATCCCTGAAGGGAACGGAAAATCCGGGCACCCGCAACGCACTTGCCACCAGCTCGGCATCGATGCGGCCTTGCACCGGCAGACGCCGATGAACCGCCGCCATCGAGAGAGCCCGCAGCTTGCTCGGAGGCGGAAAGGAGTAGGCGACCGGGCGCCAGATTTCATGATTGATATTGCGCCGAATCGAATGCGCATAGCTGAACGCGATGTCCGCCTCGTAGCGGTCGGCGATCATCGCGACGAACAATTTGTCGAGCGCGTCCCAGATCTTCGAGTCGTCGGCGAGAGCGGGGAATGCGGCGAGCACCCTGAGTCCGTGTTCCGCGACGTAGCGGCTGTAGAGCCCCAGGCGCTCCTTGCTGATCCGGATCGATAAATGCGGATCCATGGTTTCGAAGGCGCATTTGGCGCGATAGGGGTATTCGCACAACAGGCCGTAAAATTCGTCGAAAATGATCAGCAACAGCCGTGCCGCGGCCTCGATGCGTTCGCCGACATCGCCGCAGGCGCGAAGGCGGGCGTACGCCGCGTCGACCATGGAATCGCCCGCGATCGGCACGGATTTGAGTGGTGCTTGGGTCATGAATCGGATTATCCCCCCAGTTCAGCTATCAGCGTTATCCTATAGCCGCGGCTGGTGCGAAGCGACCAGAGCGCAGCGCGCTTTTGTATATCGTAGGGCGGTTAAATCTACAGATATTTCGTAAGCTTCGTCGCTCGAGTCCAGGAGGAAAAACATATGTTGACGTACTGGCGAGGCTCGGTGCTAACGGCTTTGCTTCTCGCGGTCCTGCCGGTCATGAGCATGGCGCAGGTGGGAGTGGAGATTTCAGTCAACGTGCCGCCTCCGGAGCTGCCGATTTATGACCAACCGCCAATTCCGGGTGACGGCTATCTGTGGACTCCCGGGTACTGGGCTTGGAGCGATGACGACCAGGATTATTACTGGGTGCCGGGCACGTGGGTTCTGGCTCCGCAGCCGGGTTTCCTTTGGACTCCGGGCTATTGGGTTTTTAGGGGTGGCGTCTTCTTCTGGAATATTGGCTATTGGGGTCCCCAAGTTGGCTTCTACGGCGGTGTGAATTACGGTCACGGGTATGGCGGCCGCGGCTACGAGGGGGGTTATTGGCAGGGCAACCGTCTCTATTACAACCGGTCGGTAACCAATATCAGCAATACGAACATCACCAACGTCTATAACAAGACGGTCATCAATAACGTCACGGTGAATCGAGTAAGCTACAACGGCGGCAGCGGCGGGGTACGAGCCGAACCAACTGCGGCCGAGACGGCCGCCGCTCATGAGCGCCACCTCCCGGCCTTACCGGCCCAGCAGCAGCACGTGCAAGCCGCACACAGCAATCCCGCCTTGCGCGCCAGCTCGAACCACGGCGAACCGCCGGTCGCTGCAACCCCGCGGCCGGGCGCATTTTCGGGTGCGGGTGTGGTACCCGCGAAACACCCCGGTACCATGAGCGTCGTTCCGATGAGCGCGCCGGCAGAACACCCGACGCAACCTCGCCCCAGGCCTCAGCAACAGCAGCACCAGCAGCCGCAGCCTCAGGAGCAGCAGCCTCAGCACCAACAGCGCCAGCCGCAGCCTCAGGAGCAGCAGCCTCAGCACCAACAGCGCCAGCCGCAGCCTCAGGAGCAGCAGCCTCAGCAGCAACATGCTCCCGAGCATCCTCCGGAGCACTAGCGTGACCGCAGTTAACCACGACGTTTCGGCCCACCGATTCACTACCGAAGTCGAGGGTCAGCATGCGGTGCTCGACTATACGATTTCCGGTGATGTCATGACCAT
>DAINPA010000095.1:3774-6526 GCA_036743675.1 Steroidobacteraceae bacterium | reverse complement strand
CGGACGGCGGCGGCCGAATCTCGGTTAACATTCGCCAACCACACGGTTGCCGGTCAAGGCGATCCACTACGCGGCATCGTCATTGTTCATGGTTCTGGGAGCACTGTTTCTCGCCCGGGCGCTATGGCATTGAACGCGCGGATCTAGGCTAGGATAGCGGCTTGGCATCCTAGAGGATTTTGGGCCGATGAGTCACGTTACAAATGAAAAGACCAAGCTGCTGAATCGCCTCAAGCGCCTGCGCGGTCAGCTCGATGCCATCGAGCGGGCGGTCGAGGCCGATCATGAGTGCGCCGGCGTGCTGCAACAAGCCACCTCCTGTCGGGGCGCTTTGGATGGCTTCATCGCCGAGGTGATCGAGGATCACATTCGCGAGCACATGCTCGACCCGCGCGCGGCCCGGGACGACCCGCGTGTCGTGGCCGCCGAGGAACTGGTCGACATCGTTCACGCCTATCTCAAAAAATAATCTTGGTTCCAGGGACGGCGCCCGTCACCGTCTTGTCACGACCTGGCCATAGTTTACAGGCGCCAAATTCAATAATCCGATTTGAAGTATAGGGGGGTATAGTATATTGTTCGCGCCATGATTCGGCCCCTGCTTCAAGCGATGATGACTGCGCAAATGCGTACCGCGCTAAAGGTGTGCGCGTCCGGGGCCGGGGCCGTGCTGCTCGCTGTCTCCATGACCTGCATGCAAGGCCCGGCCCGCGCCGCGCAGGACCCCGAAAGCTATGCCGTGCATGGCCAGTTCACCTACACCGAGCAGCAAACCTCCGACTTCAACGCTCCGTACGCGGGCCAGAACAGTCTGACCCCTCACACCAACGAAGAAACCGTGGATGTGACCCTTTTTTTGGGAAGGCGTCTGTGGTCGGGCGCGGAAATCTGGATCGCCCCCGAAATCGACCAGGGATTCGGCCTCGACAACACCCTCGGCCTCGCCGGGTTTCCGAGCGGCGAGGCCTACAAGGTGGGGGAAAATCACCCCTACCTGCGGTGGGACCGCATGTTCGTACGCCAAACCATGAATCTCGACGAACAGCGAGAGCGGGTCGACCCGACGCAGCTGCAGCTCGGCGGCGCTCGCAGCCCGAACCGGCTGGTGTTGACGCTCGGCAAGATCAGCGTGACCGACATCTTCGACAACAATCAGTACGCCCACGATCCACGAAATGACTTTATGAACTGGGCGGCAGTCGATGCCGGATCCTTCGATTATGCGGCGGATGCCTGGGGCTACACGGCCGGCGCGGCGCTCGAGTGGTATCGAAGCGCATGGGTGCTGCGATTCGGCGTTTTCGATCTGTCCAATGTACCGAACAGCCCGCATCTGGAGCCCGGGTTCCACGAATTCCAATACGATTTCGAGGTGGAAAAGAGCCATGAGATCGGCGGCCGACCAGGCAAGCTGCGGCTCACCGCATTCGACAGCCGCGGGCGTATGGGATTGCTCAATCAGGCGGTCGATCTTGCCGCGGGCACCGGCACGCCGGTGGACATCGCGGCGGTGCGCCGCTATCGAGATCGCTTTGGAGCGAGTCTCGACCTCGAACAGCAGCTGGCGGCGGAGCTCGGGATGTTCGCGCGCATCGGCAAGGCGGCGGGAAACGTCGAAGCCTATGAATTCACCGACATCGACCGCAGTTTAAGCACCGGTCTGGCGCTGCAAGGCGCACGCTGGGGCCGCCGCGATGACACCGTGGGGCTCGCCGCGATTCTGAACGGCATTTCCGCAAACCGTGAGCGCTTTTTGAACGCCGGAGGTCTCGGTATTCTGGTCGGCGACGGCAGGCTTCCGCATCCGGGCCCGGAAAAAATCCTGGAAACCTACTATTCGCTGGCCGTGCTTCACTACGCACAGCTGACCCTCGATTATCAATACATCGGCAATCCTGCGTACAACTCCGATCGCGGGCCGGTTTCCGTGTTTGCCATACGCATGCATGCGCAGTTTTGAGGTTTGACGCCGTTTCACGGCTTGCCCGAGTGCGCGTCGATCAGTACCATCCCGCCGACGCATCTTCCAAGGAGAGAACGATGAGCCTGGCTTCGGAATTCAAAGAATTCGCCATGAAGGGTAATGTGGTCGACCTGGCGGTCGGCGTGATCATCGGCGCCGCATTCGGCAAAATCATCTCCTCCTTGGTGGGCGATGTGTTCATGCCGATGCTGGGCAAGTTGATCGGCGGAGTGAACTTCTCGGATCTCGCAACCCCCTTGGGCAAGGATCCCACCGGCAAGGAGGTACTGATCCGCTATGGAGCCTTCCTGCAGACGACCTTCGATTTTCTCATCATCGCATTGGTGCTGTTCTTGACCATCAAGGCCATCAACCGATTGAAGAAGCCCCGCGCAGCGGATGGCCCACCGCCGGCGCCGCCGAAGACCGAGGTGCTTCTGGAAGAAATACGCGACCTGCTCGCAAAGCGAGCCTGAACCGGCGCATACGCAAAGCGCGCGGGGCCCCGCGCGCTCTTGCCACCTCACGTGCTCAACCGCCGACGCGGCGGTCCACTTCCTTTTCGGCTGCAATCCAATCTTCCAGCTCATGGCCGGGCTCAAATCCGCGACTCTGTGCGGCGAAATACGCCGCCTCGGCGATCATCGCGAGTCGACCCTGTTGCGTCAGCGCATTCAGGGGCGGCTTAGGGGCCGAGATGCCGCGCGCCCTCTTCGTGGTGTCGTTCATGCTTACCTCCTTGCAAGCCGCTTGCAGATCAACGGTAATTGGATCAACTGCTAAATGATC
>DAINPA010000095.1:0-3674 GCA_036743675.1 Steroidobacteraceae bacterium | reverse complement strand
GCCGGCCGGCACATCGCTCGATTTGGGATCCTTAGGATTACTCATTTACAAAATCTCCCTGACATTGAAATGCTAATCGGGCCACGAATTATACGCCACTCGGGGTTTGCGCGACCGCACGGATCCGATCAGAGCGCCGGTACCCCATGGCGCAGCGCGAGAATCCAAGCGGCGATGATGAGGCCGAGCGCGGCGCCGCCCGCGCCCAGTTGCAGGGCATAACCGCGGCTGCGCGGCACGCGCGCGCGCGCATAAATCCAGCCGAGTGCGATGCCTGTTGCGAATCCGAGCGCGTGGCCCAGCACGTCGACATGTTCGCCTCCGGCGCCCAAAAAGCCCAGCAAGCACACTCCGGCGAACAAGGGCGCCCAGCGATACCTGAACCGCTCCCGCAGGTTGAGCCGCCGGCGCCACGAAAAGCCGGCGAGCAGCCCCAAGGCGGCAAACACGGCGGTGGAAGCGCCCACCGCGCGGTGTGTCGAGGGTGAGATCAGCATATCCAGGTAGTTGCCGACGGCGCCCGCGCCGACGATGCTCGCCCACGCGAGGCCGGGACCGAACACCCGGCCGGCCAGAATTCCGATGCCGACGCCGAACATCAGATTTCCAAGCAAGTGGGCTTGATCCGCGTGCAGGGTGAGCGCGGCCACCGCGCGCCACCATGCACCCGCGCCCGCTAGCGGCTCCAGCGCGCCCGACTCCAGCCAATCCATGCCCAACCATTGGATTCCGGCGCAGTACGCGATGATCAACAGCACCCCTGCGTAGACACCGGCACCGAGGCCGGCGCCGCCGAAGGGAATGACGGCCGGCGGCTCATCCCGCGGGACCCGGTGCTCCGCCGCGTAACGGGCCAGCTCGTCGCGTGCGTCGGCCGCCGCCGCGGGCGATACCAGCAATACCCATGCGCCGTCGAGTTCGATCACATCGTACGGCAGCCCCTTCGCATCCAAGACCAGCCCGGACTCCCGGCAGGCCATCTGCGAACCGCGATACACGGGAACTCGCTCCGCCGGGTCAATGTCCATGCCGTGCGTTGTCGGCCGCGGCGCCCGGCCCGGTGAAATCGGTCATGAGGTCATTCCTGTGCGAGACAACAATCCATGCTCGCACAAGACACGCAGCCTTTCGAATCCGCGAACGGCCATCGGCGTGGCGCGGTCCGCACCTCAAGTCGTACGCGGCTGCTCCGCCAGCATCCGATAGATCTTCATTACGCGCGGCACGTACACCATGGTTTCGGCGAACTGCGGAATCCGGCCGCCGTTGCGGTCCACGGCCTCTTCGCCCGCGTTGTAGGCGGCGAGCGCCAGCCGGACGTCTTGACCGAAGCGGTCGATCAGAAATTTCAAATAGCGCGCGCCGGCATGCACGTTCTGTTTGGGATCGTACGGATTCGAAACGCCGAAGCGGATCGCCGTGGCGGGCATCAATTGCATCAATCCGACGGCGCCGCGCTTGGAGACGGCCCGTGAGTTGAATCCCGACTCGACCACTATGACCGCGCGCAACAGATTCGGCTCGACCGCGGCGGAGAGCGCGGCCTTCTCGATGATCGAATCGTATTGCGTGGCTCGCGCCATCAGCGACTGGTCGTAATATTGACCGCTCTGGGTCATGTCCCGCGGCGACAACACCAGCAGCTTGTAGCGGTTGTTGTCCGGCACGTCGGTGTAATGCTTGATGCCGTCGGCATCCACATAGGTGTAAATTTTCGAGCGCGCCTCGGCAGGCGTTGTGCTCAGCGCGGTCGCCATCAGCACCGATGCGTAGAGAAAGAAAGATTTGGACGGCATGAGGCAGCTTCCTGGTACAGCAGCCTAGCGCGGAGCGGCCCGCGCCCGGTGGGACCTGCATCAAGAAACGGGCCATCCGATTTAACATAGCCGGCACTTCCGGCCCCCTCCGGGCACCGCCCTTCCTGAGCACCCCCTCCGGGCGCCTCGATCGCCCGCAGAGCCCGTCCCTGGCGTGCGGCTAGATAACGGATATTTAACGTACCTTTGGCGGCTAGCACACGGGTTTTTCGGGCATCGGACAGATAGAATCCTGCGAATCGGACTGCCACGCCCGGCAGCATCAAAGGCTCTTTAGTTCCCAATGAGCGTTCCTGAACCCGCCTTGACACAATCCCTGACTGAACCGCCGATATCGGCCGGTATCGGCTATATCGACGCTCGAGCCGACCGGCGCAGCGCCGTCGGCCTGCGCAGTTGGGTGCTGACCGCCATGCTGTTTCTGGTTCCGTTGGTCACTTACTGGCCGGCGACGTTCCACGATTACGGCTTGCGCGACGACTACTCGAACTTGCGAGAGGCGCACGAAGAGCCCGGCAAAGTGTTGATGTTCTGCGCTTCGCATGCGCGGCCCATCTACGGCTGGTTGCTGCAATCGACCTATGGCCAGACCGCCAGCGTGCAAAACCTGCAGTGGATGCGTTTCTTCGCCTCGCTGTTGCTCGGCGCGATTTCCTTGGTGATGTATCGCGGCCTGCGGGGGCTGGGTTGGCCGCAGGGCACCAGTCTCTGCGTTACCATGCTGTTGGCTTTGGTGCCCTCCGCGCAGGTCATTGCCTCGTGGGCGCTCGGTTGGCCGTACGCGGCGGCGGCGCTGCTGGCGATCGGCGGGTTCTTTACCCTGGAAGGCTCGTTGGCCATGGGCTGGCGGGCCGGCGGCGGTCGGGCGGTGCGCCAGTCGGTGGTCGGATTCAGCCTGCTGGTGGTGAGCGCGCTCATTTACCAACCGAGCGCATTGTTCTATTCGGTTCCCCTGGCGGGCGCGCTGATAGCGCACCGGCAGCGGGGATTCGCGGCTACCGTGCGTTGGCTCGGCGTGCATTTCGGATTCGTCGCCGCCGCTTTGGGTCTCGCCTACTGCACGATGGCGGCGCTTTACTCCATGGGCATCTTCATCAAGTCCGGGCGCGTCGCGTTTGAGCACCACTGGCTCGACAAGATCGTCTGGTTCGTGCAGGAGCCGCTGCCGAACGCACTCAGCATGTTCGTATTGAACGACAACAACCACCGCGATCATTTGTTGTATTGCCTTTGCGCGGCGCTGGTCGCGCTGATCCTGGTGGCGGGCGGGTATTTGGAATGGCGGCGCCACGGCCGGGCGCGTGGCTTGGTCTGGGTGACCGGGCTGATCACGCTGCCGTTATTCGCTTGCGCGATGAGCTTGGTCGCATCCGAACGCTACGCCACGTACCGCACGATACTGGCGTTGACCGCGGTGCTCCTGTGCTTCCTGGTGGCTTCCGTGCACGCAATGACCGAACATTGGAATGCGAGCACTCGCAGGCTGCTGGCGACGCTGCTCGTCGCGTGCGCCTTCTTTACCGCACAGCATCACGCGTATGCGCTCATTGCGGTTCCTCAGGGCAATGAATGGCAATTGATCCTCGAGGGGGCGCAGCGCGTGCACCTCGCCGACGGGACGCGGCCGCGCATATTCGCCATTGCCTCCACGCCCGTCGATATTTCCACGGCGACGATCTATCACGACGAGTTCGGATCGCTTTCGTCGAATTCGGAATGGGTGCCGAAGGAGATGTTCAAACGCGCCATGCATGATTTGCACCCAGAGATCGCCAATATCGATGCGCGTTACGAATTCGCGACCGGGCCGAGATTGCCCACCGGCGAGCATTACGATGTGATCATCGACATGCACCG
>DAINPA010000094.1:5138-6579 GCA_036743675.1 Steroidobacteraceae bacterium | reverse complement strand
TCCGGCCGCATGACCCATCTTTTGATCGATCGATTCCGATTCGACAGCTTCGCCCAGGATTCGGACGAAGAGGGGAGCAATCTGCTGACCCGCTTCGGTCAAGAGGTGTATTTATTCTTCGTGATCACTCCGCCCGAGCAGCTGGTGGAACGAGCTTGGAAGCGAGGTCTGGAGTTCGGACGCTATAAGGCGGTGGACGACACGCTGGCGCATGCCGTGGAGGCATATACCGGGATTCCCAACGTGCTGTTCACCTGGGTTCGGCGCAGCGACAAGCGGTTCCATTTCGAGTTCCTGGACAATACGGTGCCTCTCGGAGAGCGGCCGCGGACGGTTGTCTTCGGCGACAACGACGCGGTCAATGTGCTCGACGTGAACAAAATGCTGGCCATCGACCGCTACGGGCGCGTGTCGGTCGATGCCACCAGCCCCGAAGAACTCTATCCGGATCGCGAGCTGCTCGCGGCCGAGCGCAACACGGGGTTCCTGAGGCGTTGTGTCGAGACATTCCGCGTAGTCAACTTCGCCGAGCGGGCGAGCGGACGAATTTACTTGACCATCGAAGGCGGCAATCCGGTCTTTAAGGATCCTGTGCCGTTCCTGGCCGCGGTGCTTGATTCCGACACCTTGGCCGGGGTGCGGGCGGTGGCGCCGCGAGCGCTTGGCGGCGATGTCGCGCCAGCCGATCGGCCGCGGTATTTGGACCGATATCGAGGCGGTGCCGCCCAGGATGGCAGCGGCGGGGTGCCGACACTCGGGGTATGGGGCGAGACGATGCGGCGCTGAATGCCGCAAACAATCAGCCGAGGAAATCGCAGTAGCGGTCGACGTGTGCCGCGAGGTTGAGCGTGTGCTCGCGGGTGAGCCGCTCGGCCAACTCGGTGTCCCGCCCCTCGAGCGCCTCGATGATGTTCAAGTGATCGATGATCGAGCGGGCCGCGCGATCGTTTTGCGCGATCGTGGCCCGGCGTATGGCACGCACATGAATGAGCAGATTGCGGGTCGCGTCGATGATGGTCTCGGACCCGCCGAGAGCGATGACCGCCGTATGGAAGGCGATGTTCGCATCCGAATACTCACACAGATGCAGGGACGGCGGCGAGTCCTGGAATTCGTCAAACAAGTGCCGCAGCGCAGCAATGGCGGCATCCGATGTGTGCAGGGTCGCGAGCCGTGCCGCCATGGACTCGAGCGCCGCCCACATCTGGATCATCTCGATCATTTCGCGTTTCGACTTGCGAATGATGTAGATGCCACGCCGCGGCACGGTTCGAATGAACCCTTCCTGCTCGAGAAGCGACAGCGCTTCACGGATGGGGGTCCTGCTGACGCCGAGCGCGGTCGTCAGTTGCCGCTCGTCGAGGCGCAGCTCCTGCTGCGGGTCGTATATGTCGGTGTCCGCGATCGCATTCTTCAGCAGCGCGTAGGCTTGATCACGCAG
>DAINPA010000094.1:1446-5038 GCA_036743675.1 Steroidobacteraceae bacterium | reverse complement strand
CCTTCATATATGGTATACCAAGAAGAAAGATAAGTTTGATGACAAGTTCGGACGCCCGGTCCGGACCTTTTGGGGGGTCTTATGTGTGGGTCTTTTTCGAGACGTCCGCATTTTCACCGATTAGGCCTCAAGCGCCGTCGATCGCTGTCAACCTCACCGTGCCGTAACGTGGTCGCGGTGATCGCCAGAACATGCGCATAATCCACGACTTGCTCTCGATCAACGCGACTTAAGGAGAACTACTACATGAACGCGACTTCGATTCCGGCAAGCACATCTCAGGCAAACGCGTCCCCGCTGGGGAACCCGTGGATTCAGCTGATCATCGGCATCATCTGCATGGCGATGATTGCCAATCTGCAATACGGATGGACGCTGTTCGTCAATCCAATCGACGCCAAGTACCACTTTGGCCGCGCCTCGATCCAGGTGGCATTTACCATATTCGTGCTACTTGAGACCTGGCTGGTGCCGGTTGAAGGCTACCTGGTGGATAAGTTTGGCCCGCGATGGATCGTGGTCATCGGCGGCCTACTGTGCGGGATTGCCTGGGCGATGAATTCGGTCGCGGACTCCCTGCCGATGTTTTATTTCGCGGCGGCAATCGGCGGCATTGGCGCCGGCGGTGTGTACGGCACTTGCATCGGCAATGCGGTGAAATGGTTTCCCGGCCGGCGGGGCCTCGCGGCGGGCTTTACCGCAGCCGGCTTCGGCGCGGGCTCGGCGCTGACCATCATCCCCATCGCCTCGATGATCAAGAGCGGCGGCTACGAACATACGTTTCTGACCTTCGGCCTGATGCAGGGCATCGTGGTGGTCGTTTTCGGATTTGGCCTGCTCGCAGCGCCCCTGAGCTTGACCGCGAATGCAACGAAACTCGCGCCCGGCGCCAGCCGTTATCAAGCGACTCCGGGCGAAATGGTCAAGTCGCCGATATTTTGGGTGATGTACCTGATGTTCGTCATGATGGCGGCCGGCGGACTGATGGCGGTGGCGCAGCTGGCGCCCATTGCCAAGGATTTCAAGATTGCGGAGGTACCGGTCAGCCTCATTGGTCTCACCATGCCGGCGCTGACCTTTGCCCTCGCGCTCGACCGCATTTTGAACGGCCTGACCCGGCCGTTCTTCGGCTGGGTGTCCGATCAGATCGGCCGCGAGTACACCATGTTCATCGCCTTCGCGCTCGAAGGGGTCGGGATCTTTGCTTTGGCGAAACTCGGCACCGACCCGGTCTTGTTCGTGATCCTGAGCGGCATGGTATTTTTCGCCTGGGGCGAAATCTATAGCCTGTTCCCATCCACGATCACCGATACCTTCGGCGCCAAGTTCGCCACGACCAATACCGGCTTGATGTACACCGCCAAGGGCACCGCAGCCATCCTCGTGCCCTACGGCAATGTACTGGCGAAGGCCACCGGCAGCTGGTTCATGGTATTCATGATCTCGGCCGCGCTGAACATCGCCGCGGCTGTGTTGGCGATCGCGGTGCTGAAGCCGCTGCGGGCACGCTATGCCACCAAGAACGCGACGGCCGATGCGGCTGCTGCCAGAGCGTAGCGCACCGGGGGCGCATGCACCGACCGCCGTCGCACGGGACGAAACCGCGCGGCGGCCGGTGCAAGGATTGCCCGCAACGAGCCGCGCCGATCAACCAAGGTAATGATGGGGAAAGCTATGGCGAATGCGTCCGTGAAGATTCAGGGTCGGGAATCGACCACCGCCGATGACACGCTGCAGAAAAAGAGCCGTGAGGCGGGCGTCATTTCCGGCGGCCATTTGGTGGCCAAGGCGCTCAAGAACGAGGGTGTCGATACGATCTTCACGCTTTGCGGCGGCCACATCATCGATATCTATGACGGCTGCGTGGATGAGGGCATCCGCATCATCGACGTGCGCCACGAACAGGTCGCCGCCCACGCTGCCGACGGATACGCGCGCCAAACCGGCAAACTCGGCTGTGTCGTCACGACCGCCGGTCCGGGGTTTACGAACGCAATCACCGGCATCGCCACCGCGTTCCGCTCCGAGAGTCCGGTGCTGCACATCGGCGGTCAGGGAGCCCTGACCCAGCACAAGATGGGATCGCTGCAGGATCTGCCGCACGTCGACATCGCTACTCCCATCACGAAATTCGCGGCCAGCGTTCCCTCCACCGAACGCGTCGCGGACATGATCTCGATGGCGGTACGCGAAGCGTTCAACGGCGCTCCCGGGCCGGTATACCTCGAAATCCCGCGCGATGTGCTCGACCGCGAGGTCGATATCACCAAGGCGGTCATTCCCCAACCGGGCATGTACCGCGCATCGACGCGCTCCATCGGCGATCCGCGCGATATCGAGAAACTGGCCGATATTCTGGTCAATGCGGAGCGGCCGGCGATCCTTTACGGACAGCAGGTGTGGACCGTACGGGGTCAAAAGGAGGCGATCGCGCTGCTGCGGGGACTCGACATTCCGGGGTATTTCAACGGCGCCAGCCGCGGGCTTCTGCCGCCTGGCGATCCGCATCACTTCGACCGCACGCGCACTCAGGCGTTCGCCAATGCGGATGTGCTGGTGATCGTCGGGACCCCGTTCGATTTCCGCATGGGCTACGGCAAGCGCATCAGCAAGACTCTGAAGCTGGTGCAAATCGACATGGACTATCGGACCGTCGGCAAGAATCGCGACATCGATTTGGGGCTGGTCGGCGACCCGGGAGCGATCTTGGGCGCGGTGCTGCAGGCGGCGTCCGGCCGTATCAAGGGCGACAAGCGGCAGGCGCGCCAGCAATGGCTGAAGCAATTGAGCGAAGGCGAGACCGCCGCGACCGAGAAGCTCATGCCGCTGTTAAAGTCGAACAACATGCCGATTAACCCGTATCGCGTGGCGTGGGAGTTGAACGAGTTCCTGGCCGACAACACCATTTACATCGGCGACGGCGGCGACGTGGTGACCATTTCCGCGCAGGCGGTGCGCCCGCGCGGTCCGGGACAATGGATGGACCCCGGCGCGCTCGGCTCGCTCGGTGTGGGCACGGGATTTGCGATCGCGGCCGGTCTTGCGAATCCCACCAAAGAGGTCCTTTGCTACTACGGCGACGGTGCGTTCGGCATGACCGCCTTCGACATGGAGACGGCCAACCGCTTCGGGGTCCCGTATCTCGCGGTCGTCGGCAACAACTCCGCGATGAACCAGATTCGCTACGGCCAGCTGGCGAAATACGGCGAACAACGCGGCAGCGTCGGCAATTTGCTGGGCGATGTGCCGTTCGGCAAATTTGCCGAAATGCTGGGCGGCTATGGCGAAGAAGTGCGCGACCCCGCGCAGATCGCGCCGGCGCTCGCGCGCGCGCGCGAATCGGTGCGCAAGCTGCGCCGCTCTGCGGTGGTGAACATCTGGGTGGATCCGCGCGAATATGCGCCCGGCACCAAGAACCAGACCATGTACAAGTAATGGCCGGGACTAAGCATCATGGGTAAGGCACTCGACGGAGTCCGCATCCTCGATTTCACGCACGTACAGTCCGGGCCGACCTGCACTCAATTGCTCGCATGGTTCGGCGCCGACGTGATCAAAGTCGAGAAATCCGGCGCCGGCGACATTACCCGCG
>DAINPA010000094.1:0-1346 GCA_036743675.1 Steroidobacteraceae bacterium | reverse complement strand
AAGATTACAAGGTCTACGAGAACGTGGCGCAGTGCGCGGGCGGATCGGCCTCGACCACCGGATTCGATGACGGACCGCCGCTCGTGACCGGTGCGCAGATCGGCGACAGCGGTACCGGATTGCACCTGGCGCTCGGCATCGTCGCGGCGCTTTACCAGCGCAAGACCACGGGGCGCGGTCAGAAGGTGCTCGCCGCCATGCAGGACGGCGTGCTGAACCTGTGCCGCGTCAAGTTGCGCGACCAGCAGCGTCTGGCGCGCACCCACGTTATGAAGGAATACCCGCAGTATCCTGGCAAGTTTGGCAGCGCGGTGCCGCGTGCGGGGAATGCCTCCGGCGGTGGGCAGCCGGGGACCATCGTCAAATGCAAGGGCTGGGAGACCGATCCGAATTCCTATCTGTACTTCATCGCTCAGGCGCCGGTGTGGAAGGCCATCTGCCGGGTGATCGGCAAGGATGAGTGGATTACCGACCCGAACTTCGCCACACCGGATGCGCGACTGCCGCGGCTCGACGAGGTGTTCGCGGCGGTCGAGCACTGGACCGTCACCAAGACCAAGTTCGAAGCCATGGAACTGTTCAACCAGCACGATATTCCCAGCGGCCCGATTCTCTCGATGGAGGAGCTGGCCGCCGAGCCGTCGCTGCGCGCTACCGGTACGGTGGTCGAGGTGGACCACCCCAAGCGCGGGAAGTACCTCACCGTGGGCAACCCTATCAAGATGAGCGACAGTCCCACCGAGGTCACTCGCTCGCCGCTGCTGGGTGAGCACACCGATGAAGTGCTGGCCGAACTCGGCTACGCGCCGGATCAGATCCATGCTCTGCGTGCGCAGAAGGTCATTTGATGCAGAGGTCCGCTGGTCCACAATCAGGCAGGAACGTGACAAATTGGCCACAAAGGCATTTAATGACGCATAAGGAGCGGGGAATCGAGTTGCACATCAGCAACTAATGGGTGGCCCACGCCACGATAAAGAGTTTGATCTATGCGCGAGCGCGCTTCATGGGGGGACGAACATGATTAGTTTCAAGTTGGCGAAGCCGATTCTGGTTGCGTTGACGGCGTTTGCCGTCACTTGCGCCGTGGGGGGCACTGCCTTTGCGGACACTGCCCAGGACAATCAACAGCTCAAGGAGCAGATGCGCATCATGATGCAGCAGATGCAAGAGCTGCAAAAACAAGTGCAACAGCTGAAGCAGCAGCAAGCTCAGCCGACGGTGGCGGCACCTGCCCAGCCGGCCGCGCCCTCCGCGGGACCTGCTCCGGCGGTCGCCAAGCAAGGTCCTCCGGCGGAACCGGCGTTCGAAAAGTTCGTCAAGGGCTTCTACGGCACCTTGGACGT
>DAINPA010000093.1:0-6716 GCA_036743675.1 Steroidobacteraceae bacterium | reverse complement strand
GCTGTCGGCGGTGGCACTGCGGTCCTGGCGGTGCTTGAGCGCGAGAATGGCTTCATCCATTGGTCCGTCGATATCGTCGATGCGGTGTTGGATACGATTAATGTGCGGCATTGGCGGTCAAACTGAAGTAACCGACCTTGTTATTGGAAGGAGATCCGTACCACATGCGCCCTTGCGCATCGCGGAATAATTCCCGAATGGTGTTTTCGGAGTGCGGGAACGGATATTCAACGGTCTTGCCCGTTTTCGGATCAAAGCGGCCCAGGACATCCATGTTGTACGAGGAATACCAAATATGGTTGTCCGCGTCGACGCCGAGACCATAGGGGGTCGGCTGTGGGCCGGGCAATGGATATTCCGTGAAGGTTTCTGTCTTTGGGTCGAATCGCCCCATTTTCCCGGCGTTAAATTCGCCGAACCAAACGATCCCGTCGGCATCGATCTGCATGCGCCGCGGAAAGCATTTCGGTGTCGGAGGAGTCCACAGGGACACTTTCAGAGTCTTCCAGTCCACCATGCCGATCTGACTCGTGTCGGGCCGTGTAAACCAAATATTGCCGTTGCTGTCCTCCTCGACGTCATAGGTGGACGCGATTTCGTCGAAACGGGTAAATTTTTTGGTTTTGCGATCGAGCCTGGTCAACGGGTTCCCGGATGACCAGGCATTTCCATCGGGATCCAAGCGCACGGTGTGCTTGGACCCGGCGCCGTAGCCGAGTTTGCCGGGAATATACGCATCCTGGAATTCGATTATTTTCTGCGTGTGGGGATCCCATTGTCCAACTTTGTTCGACCCCTGCTCGGTAAGCCACACCGAACCGTCCGTTCCCGGCACCGCGGAGTGAACGGCCGCGGTGCCGATATTTGGAACCGGAAAATCCTGGATTGCGCCGGATTTCGCATCGAGCCGGCTGATCTTGTTGGCGACGCCGAAGTTGGGGATCCAGAAATATCCGTTCTTGTCCGGAGCGGCGCTGAAGGGCATGCGGCTCGCGGAAGGCATGTCGTATTCCACGAAAGTGATGTTCATGGCCTCGCTGCTGATCGGCCGCACGGTGTCCTTATATCCGGGCGCTTCCTCCGGGGATCCCGGAAGGACGGATTTCTCGCCGAACAGACTGGTCAAATAAGCGGCAATTTCATCCACTTGCTGATCGTTGAGCCGATCCGCCAAACCGAACTTCATGGCAACCTGCATATACCGGACGCGACCGAGCCAACCCTCGGCATCGTGCTGCACCGACGCCATTCGCGTCTGAAATCCGTGGCAGGTGAAACAAGTGGAGAAGACCTTGTCCTTCACCGGTGATGCGGGCCATAGCTTGCCGGCCTGATAAATGGAAATGTCATTCCATCGCACCGGAATTTTGTGCAACGACATATCGAAAGAGGCGATCTGGTCGTCCGTGAGCGTCACGTCCGTGTCTGGGTCGCCAGTGTAGCCGGTGATCTTGCTCGACAATTTGTAATCCCCCGCGGGGAGTTTCTCCATGCGGTAATGCCCGTGGCTGTCCGACAAGACCATGAAGGTCGTGTTGATCTTCTTGTTTTGCGCCTCCACGAAGACGCCTTCAAGAGGCGCGCCGTCCGGCCCTTTCACGGTCCCGCTGATCGTGGCTCCATAACTGACCGAGCCGCTGTATGCAATCAGGGTCATCAGAGTCAGGAATGCGTTGCGTGGGTTCATAGGGTTTTCTTATCTCAGGTGAGGGATCCACGTTGGTTACTCCATCATGCGCAGTGGGAAATGCGAAATCAATGGGCGCAGCCCCCCTCCCCGGGACCTGGCCGATCCTGCCCCCTAGGCATCTAGCGGCGCATCCAGGCGGGAGGAGGGTGAGCCCTGCGCAAGGCTACGCGCCCGCGGTGGGTTTCGGCGGCGTCGGCAGCGGGACTTTTTCCGGCTGGATTGCCGTGTCGGCGGGCGTGTGCGGCATCGCTTCGGCCGCGCATCCCTCGACCACGACCGAGAGCAGCTGCATGCTTTGCGCCGCGACGCGAACCGCGGTCTGATCGACCGGCTGATCGATCACCTGCAGGTCCGCGGTATCGATGCGCACCTGCCATTGGAACAGCGGCTGCGGCAATTGAAAAACTTGATCGATGATCGTGTTGTTGGCGAGCAGCAGACACAGCTCGGTGTGCTCATCGTCCAGGCGATGCGCGCGCCGCACGCCAAGCAGCCACCCTTCCCAATACTGCCAGTCTTCGGGCCGCATGGTGTCGCCGTTTTCATCGAACCATTCGATGTCGCGCACCTGCGGCAGCGGCTCGAGCAAACCGTGTTGGAAATAGCTGCAGCGCAGCGAGGTCAGCTCCCGCCGCAGACTGATCAGGCGCGTGACAAACGCTTGGTGCGCTTGCCCCGCCGGCGACTGCGCGAGCCTCCAGTCGTACCAGGACAGCTGCGAGTCCTGGCAGTAGGCATTGTTGTTGCCGCTCTGAGTGCGCCCGAATTCATCGCCGCCGAGCAGCATCGGCGTGCCATGCGAGAACAGCAGCGTCGCAAGCATGGCGCGCACGACCCGTTCGCGCCGTTCGAGCACCTGTGCGTCCTCCGTGGGTCCTTCGACGCCCCAGTTGTTGCTCGCGTTGTGGCTGTCGCCGTCGCGATTGTCCTCGCCGTTGGCCTCATTGTGCTTCTGGTTGTAGCTGACCAAATCGCGCAGCGTAAAGCCGTCGTGAGCCGTGATGAAATTGATCGAGGCCCACGGCCTGCGCCGCTCGCGGTCGAATAGATCGGCTGATCCCTGCAGCCGGGCGGCGAGCGCGCCGCGCAGCCCCGAATCCCCGCGCCAGAACTTGCGCACGTCGTCGCGAAACCTGGCGTTCCACTCCGCCATGCCCGCGGGATGATTGCCGAGCTGATAGCCGCCCGGCCCCACGTCCCACGGTTCCGAGATCAACTTGACGCGCGACAAGGTCGGATCCTGCATCAAGGCGTCGAAGAAGCCCGCGCCCGGATCGAAACCGTTCGTCTCGCGCCCTAGCGTCACGCCGAGATCGAAGCGGAAGCCATCGACGTGATATTCGTCGACCCAGTAGCGCAGCGAATCGAGGGCGAGCTGGATCACACGCCGGTGCGAGAAGTTGACCGTGTTGCCGCAGCCGGTGTCGTTGACGCAATAGCGCGCGTTGTCCGCTTGCAGGCGATAGTAGATGGCGTTGTCCAGACCGCGCAGGCTTAATGTCGGGCCGCGCTCGCTGCCTTCGCAGGTGTGGTTGTAGACGACGTCGAGCAGCACCTCGATGCCCGCGGCGTGCAGCGCCTTAATGGCGACCTTGAGCTCCGCCGGGTTCCCGTTCGACAAAAAGGCCGGCTCGGGCGCGAAATAGCCCAGTGTGTTGTAGCCCCAATAGTTGACCAATCCCCGATCCACCAAAGGGCGGTCGTGCATGTAGGAGAATATCGGCAGCAATTCCAGCGCCGTGACTCCGAGACTGCGTAGGTGCGCGATGGTTCGCTCGTGACCCAACGCCGCCGCGGTGCCGCGCAGGTGCTCTGGAATGTCTTCGAGGCGCATGGTCAGTCCGCGCAGATGCGCCTCGTAGATAACGGTCTCGGACCAAGGGATACGCGGTGCCCGGTCATCGCCCCAGTCGAACGACTCCGCAGTGACCACGGCCTTCGAGACGAACGGCGCGCTATCGCGCCGGTCATACGACAGATCCGCGCGCGGTGAGCCGATACGGTAGCCAAAGAGCGAATCGCTCCAGCGCAAGGCGCCGGCGAGGCGGCGCGCATAGGGATCGAGCAGCAGCTTGTTGGGATTGAAGCGGTGACCCTGGTCGGGCCGATAGGGACCTTGGGCGCGGTAGCCATAGATCTGTCCCGGCGCCACCTCCGGCATATAGCCGTGCCAGACGCCGTCGGTGCACTCGGGCAGCGCGACTTGTCGCAGCTCGCGCCGGCCGCTGGCATCGAATAGGCACAGCCGCATCAATCCGGCATGCTCGGCAAAGACGGCGAAGTTGGTGCCGCGGCCGTCCCAATGGGCTCCGAGTGGACCGGCGGCCCCCGCCGTGATCGGTCTGTCCGTAGCGTCACCCATCGTGGCGCAGCACGACCGTGGCAAGGGGAGGTAAGGTCAATTCCAGCGAGAACGGTTGCCCATGCGAGGCGTGCGCGTTCGCTTGCACCCCGCCGCCATTGCCGAGATTCGAGCCGCCGTAGATTTCGGCGTCGGTGTTGAGGATCTCACGCCACAAGCCTGCGTGCGGCACGCCGAAGCGATAACGATAGCGCGGCACGGGTGTGAAATTGCAGGCCACGACCACCGTTGCCGTGCCTGGGCCGCCGCTGCGGCAATAGGCATAAACGCTGTTGGTGTAGTCATCGGCGACGAGCCATGCGAAGCCGGCACTATCGGTGTCGAGTACGTGCAGCGCCTCCTCATGGACGTAGAGGCGATTGAGGTCGACGATCAGGCGCTGCACTCCGCGATGCAAGGGGTGTTCGAGCGCCGCCCAATCGATTTGGCCGTCGTGATTCCATTCCCAGTCCTGCCCGATCTCGCCCCCCATGAACAGCAGTTTCTTGCCGGGCTGCGTCCACATGAAGCCGAAGTAGGCGCGCAGATTCGCAAAGCGCTGCCACGTATCGCCCGGCATCCGGCCGATCAACGAACCCTTGCCGTGCACGACCTCGTCGTGCGAGAGCGGCAGTACGAAGCGCTCGGAGAATGCATACAGGAGCCCGAATGTCATGTCGTGATGATCGTAGGAGCGGTACACGGGGTCGTGCGACATATAGCGCAGAGTGTCGTGCATCCATCCCATGTTCCATTTGAACGAAAAGCCGAGCCCGCCGTAGTGGGTCCCCTGAGTGACGCCGGGCCAGGCGGTGGACTCCTCGGCGATGGTCAGTGCGCCGGGGTGGCGCTCGGCTATCGCGTCGTTCAGGTGCCGCAGGAATTCGATCGCTTCAATGTTCTCGCGTCCGCCATAGCGATTCGGGATCCACTGTCCCTCGCCGCGTGCATAGTCGCGATAAAGGAGCGAGGCGACCGCATCGACGCGCAGGCCGTCGACGTGATAGCGCTCGATCCAGTGCAGGGCGCTCGAAATCAGGAAGCCGTGCACTTCATTACGCCCTAGGTTGTAGAGCGCGGTATTCCACTCCGGTTGAAATCCCTCGCGCGGATCGGCATGTTCGTACAGCGGCGTGCCGTCGAACCCCGCGAGCCCGTGCGCATCGGTCGGAAAGTGGCCGGGCACCCAGTCGAGAATCACACCCAGGCCCGCACTGTGGCAGCGATCGACGAAACGCGCGAATTCCGCAGCGCTGCCATAGGGTGCGTGCGGCGCGAATTGACTCAGTACCTGGTAGCCCCACGAGCCACCGAACGGATGCCCCATCATCGGCAGCAGTTCGACGTGTGTGAATCCGAGTCCTGTGACATACGGTATGAGTTGATCGCCGAGCTCCCCCCAATGCAACGCGCGCCAACCCTCGTTGGGCACGCGCCGCCAGGATCCCACGTGCACCTCGTAGATCGAGATCGGGGCGCGCGAGGGGTGGGTTAGTCCGGCCCGGGCTTCGATCCATTGCGAATCCGTCCAGGGAAACGGCGCGGGGTCGACGATAACGGAGGCCGTGCGCGGCGGCAATTCGACTTCGAGCGCGACCGGATCGGCCTTGAGCGGCAGCAGACCGTGCGGTCCGATGATCTCGTACTTATAGAAAGTGCCAATCGGTAGTCGCGGAATGAACAGCTCCCAAACGCCGGCTTCGACCCGCTTGCGCATCAGGTGGCGGCGCCCGTCCCAGCCATTGAAATCTCCAACCACTGAAACGCGTCGCGCATTGGGAGCCCAGACGGCGAAACGCACACCCGGGATGCCATCGACGTTCATCACCTGAGCGCCGAGACAGCGGCCGAGCTCCCGGTGAGTGCCCTCAGCGAACAGGTAGAGGTCGATGTCCTCCAGCAGCACCCCGAAGCAATACGGGTCTTCGGTCTCTTGCACCAGTCCGCCTGGCCAGTGGATTCGCAGGCGATAGGGGGTGCCGGCGGGTATCCGACCGCTAAACAAGCCCGGCGTCTGCACCGCCGACAGCCGTGCCAACACGGCGCCGCCCGAGTCTATCGCCTCAACCCCCTCGGCCGGCGGCACAAAGGCGCGCACGACGCTGTCCCGGCCCGCTGCATGCGGACCCAAGAGCGCGAACGGATCGGAGGCCATCCCTGTGGCGAGTGCATGCGCTTCGTGCGGATCGATCAGCAGCTCAGGATCATCCGCTCGTTCTGCGGCCCGGTTCGCGCCCGGGCTCTGCAGTGGCCCGGGCATCAGAGTATCACTGTGCATGGTTCCTCCCTTCGCGGCAGAGCTCTTCGCGGCCAAGCACCCGATGCGCCGGCGGCTATTGAGCAGAACAAAAGCCAGGAAGGCGTATTTCGCGACAAATCGGTCGGCGATACCATCCGTGATTTCCGATATAGCGGCGAATTCGCTTGCGGCGGGGGGCGCCCCCGGCACCGCGGAAACCCCTTAGTGCGATTAAGGCCGTTCTGCCGTAGATTCCCAAAGGCGGCAACTCAAGCAAAGTCCGCTTATCACCGTCCCGGCTCAGGGGCGGGGAAATTGCTCGTGCGGAATCGGTGAGTTAGGTTGCAACGATGCAGGCCGAACTAGGCATGCCAGTCAGGTCGGGCCGCGCTTCTCCTCGATCTCGAGCAACGCGCGCTCCATGGGCAGGTCAGCCGCGTGTGCCT